>CAWFZU010000171.1:0-17837 GCA_963820195.1 uncultured Acidobacteriaceae bacterium
GACTGATGAATACAAACACAGAGCCACGTATTGCTCTGGCCTGACCATTTCATTGAGCACGGCAAGGTCGATGCATTGCGCGCCAAGTACGGCCTTACCGTCGAAGAGGCTCAGTCCCAGGTATTGCCGTTGCTCGCACATCGCCAGAGGCCAGTGCTGGTGGCTGGCTGAGAAGCAGGTCCAACAGAAGTTGTGTTGACTCCCTCTCTGCTGATCCACACGGTGCAGAGACCGGCGATGGCGAAGGCGGTGTCCGAGTTGATCGCATTTTGCATCACCATGACGCCGGAGATGCGTAGAGGGTCAATAATTTCCACAGGGAACAGACCAAGTAATTGAATGAATGAGGTTCGTCAATTTGCAGAATTTAGCATTCTTGTGTGAAACACTGTTCACATGGGTTGCCGATGAGACCTTTCCTCTGCTTTTAGTTTTTTCAGTTCCATTCGGAGAGCCGCTATCGTTTTTGGTTGGGGAATTGACAAATACTGCAAGAGGAAGCCTAACATCACGAATAAGAACCCAATCCCGACGAATCGTGGATGTTCAATGTTGACGACTGCCGCAGGACGAGCATGTTGCCAATCTGGACATCCTTGAGTCCCGATGTACATACCATGATGACTGTCGGTTTCAAGAAGTGTATAGTTGTTGACACAGAGAGCATACTGCTTCAACTCTCCAGCGATTGCGGAGTTGCTTGTTGCAGTCACGAGGCGAAAATCGGAGGAGGTAGCCTGAAATGAATAGAACAACAGTAACCATCCGAACATATTTAACGCCAAAGCCGCCTGGTACCATTTCCGATTGGAAAACACGTCTACGCCACCTCTCGCTTATGGACTTGGCCGTGATTTTAATCTTTTTTGCAGGCATTTGGGTAGCTATTTATACAACATCGCTTCGACACCCCTAAATTTAGTTCAGATTAGTGTCAGGCAGCTTCCAGGTATGCCTTGTGTAAATCATCTGACCCACTATCCGGAGATGGTTGCGTTTGACCGCGGGCGCAGAATCCCTTTATGATGAGCTAGTTGGTTTTGGTCGCCGGCGCTCTGCCGCGGCTACTGCCAATGCGGCTGCAAGTTGGATCGTGCATACGAGTTGCCCACTCGTTCAATGGTAGGACAGCTGCCTCTGGAGCAGCATATTGGGGTTCGAATCCCTGGTGGGCAGCCACACCAACCAGCCGTTTGCTGGATTCTGAATTCCCGCCCGTTGCCTCTCCACTCGCAGCCTTACTTTGCGACTCTTTTGGTTAAGCCGCGTCTATAAGGTTGAGACGGTTCCATTAACGCCGGCCGCAGTTCAAGGGCTCAGGCGTGCGGATTCCGCGAGCCAGACGGGGTTGCCCGCCACTGGCTATACTGATTTTTGACGTAAACAACACCATGAACAACCCAGCCGCAAGGCTGGTTACGTAACGAGGTCAACGAACCCATGAAATCATTCTTCGAACGGCTGCGCGCACGCCGTCTTGCTTCCGTGTTTGTCTTGCTTGCCACGCTCTCGGCCGCCATCGTGGGCGGTTCTTTTGCCGCGCACGGAGTTCGCGGACAAGAGAAGCAGAACTCAAGCGCCGATGCCACCCCACTGAAAGTCATCAA
This sequence comes from uncultured Acidobacteriaceae bacterium, assembly GCA_963820195.1. Lineage (GTDB taxonomy): Bacteria > Acidobacteriota > Terriglobia > Terriglobales > Acidobacteriaceae > Telmatobacter. The sequence continues at coordinate 1,608 of CAWFZU010000171.1, forward strand.
CACTCCGGTGGCGCCGAACGATTTTGTCAGGATCGCCAAAGAAGTTGGGCCGGCGGTGGTCAACATTAACACCCGGACCCTGCCTAAACAGGCCGAGGGCAAGGGCCGGCGCAGCTTTCACGGCCGCGTTCAACCCGTTCCTCAGCAGCCCGGCGATGACGATCAGGATCAGGATCAGCAGCAGCAAGGACAGCAACAGGGGCAGGGCGACCTCCCGGATATGCTAAGACGCTTCTTTGGCGGACAGATGCCCGACATGGATGGCGGAGACGACGGCCAGGCCCGCCAGTCTCTGGGCTCCGGTTTTATAGTCGACCCCAAGGGTTACATCATCACCAATTATCACGTGATCGATAAGGCCGATCAGATTTACGTGAAACTCTCAACCGATCCGGACAACCAGGATTTGGGTCGTACGGCGCACGTCATCGGCTTCGACAAGTCCACGGATCTGGCGGTCATCAAGATTGACGCCGGCATGCCGCTGCCTACGGTGAAGATGGGCAACTCTGATACGACGCAGGTGGGCGACTGGGTAGAAGCCATTGGCAGCCCCTTCAGTTACTCCCAGACCGTCACCGCCGGCATCATCTCCGCCAAGAACCGCACCATCGAACGTGGGGCCAGCGGCCAGTTCCAGCACTTCATCCAGACCGATGCGGCCATCAATCCGGGCAACTCCGGAGGACCTCTGCTGAATATGAACGGCGAGGTCATCGGCGTCAATACGGCCATCATTACCGAGTCGGGCGGCTACCAGGGCCTGGGCTTTGCCATGCCCTCCAACACCGTGGTCGAGGTCTACAACGATCTGATCAGCCCCAGCCACAAAGTGACGCGCGGCTCCATCGGCATCATCTTCCGGCAGGATCTCTCCGGCGCGGTAAATCGCGTCTACGGATTCAAGAACGGCGTCCTGGTACAGGAGGTCACGCCTGGCGGCCCGGCGGAGAAGGCGGGATTGAAGCCAGGTGACATCCTCACCACGATTGACGGCCGGCCGATCAAGGACGGCGACGACCTGGTCAACGAGATCGCCAGCCGCCGGCCGGGCTCGAGCGTGCGCCTAGGCCTGCTGAGAGAAGGCAAGCAGACCAACGCCACGGTCACGATTGGCGACCGCGACAAGGTCTTCGCTGACCTGGGCACCCAGCAGGCCGAGACGGGAGGCGAAGAGAAGGGCGATCCGGGCGAGGCCAAACTGGGCATTGTCGTTCGCGAGGTCACTCCAGCCACCGCCGCCAAGCTGCACACTACTGGCATGGTCATCCAGTCGGTGCGCTCCGGCTCCTTTGCGGACCTGCAGGAACTGGAGCCTGGCTTGGTCATCATTCGCATCAACAAGCAGCCCACCGGCAACAAGGAGCAGTACGATGCGGTAGTGGGCAAGCTCAAAACCGGCGATGACGTGGTCTTCGAAGTAATGGACCCGCGCCATCCCGACCAAGGCATTAACTACGTGGGCGGAACGTTGCAGTAGCCTCAGCAGGGCGCCGGCAGCGGATCTCCGCTTCTGGCGCCCATTCCTGTATACCGCTGGATTCCCACTTGCAAATTGGTTTTGTCTTGCCGCCATGCGGGACAATTCGTTAAGATTTACCCATAAGGTCCGGCCAAATCTGATGACCCAGAGGTGAAGCAGCGTGCTTTCTCTTCGAGCAAGCCTGGCAGTTGCGCTGTTCTTGGCTCTGGCTGCATCCCCGGCCTTAGGAGCCACAGCTCATCCCACCCCGGCCGGCAAGACCGCAAAACACCACTCCCACAAGAAAGCCGCGCCCAGATTGCGCGGCCAGCAAGCGATTCTGCCTGACCGCGTCATGGAGATTCAGGAGGCCCTGATTCGCGAGCACTATCTTCCCGGTCCAGCCAACGGCAAGTGGGACGAAGCGACCAAGGCCGCCATGCAGAAGTACCAGGCCGATCAGGGCTGGCAGACGAAGCTGATGCCTGACTCGCGGGCGCTGAAAAAGCTTGGCCTAGGCCCCGATTACTCGAACGCGATCAACGCCAAAAACTCCAGCTTCGCTCCGCCGCCGCCGGCCAGCACCATTCCGCCGGCACAGGCGGCCGATTTTGCCGATGCCGCGGGCGTGAACCGGTGATTCTGCAGGCCCTCTTCCACTTCACATAAAAAAGGCCGCCCGCTGGCGGCCTTTTTTGCATAGTCATGCGCCTCAGAAGTGCATCGCCGGCATCCCCTTCAACAGGAACTCATAGCGCGGGCGTAGCGTGTCCGGGCCGGAGGTGATGGTGCTGTCCAGGTGGATGAGCGAGTCATTCGCGTCATACTTCGGCCACATGGGCAATCCCGGTCCGTTGGGGTCGCCGCTCCGCGCAAAGTTAGTCCAGTAGCTCATCATCTGCTCGCTCAGCTTCCAATCCTCGGGCCTCCACACCGCGCCGGGCCTTGTGTCGAGCGTGCCGAAGATGTACTCGATGTCGTCGGAGTGGAAGGCGAAGGAGCCGGGGTGATACTTGCTTGGCGGCGCCGCCAGCTCGAGGTGATAGCGGTAGATCGGCGAATCTCCCGTTTTGCGATGCGCCTCAATCCACTTCCAGGTACTGAAGGCGATGAAGTTGTCGCTGCCGTAGTCGATGGCCGAACGCAGGGCCTGCGCGTCGGTTTCGGCGGGGTAGAGCTTAAAAAACTCCGCGGCCCGCTCCTTGTAGAGGCCGCCAATCATGCCCTTGAACTGCTCCGCGGTTATGGGGCGCATGGCGAGGAAGCTGCCCTCATCGCGATTCCATCCGGCCAGCAACGGCACATGGGCTTGTTTGCCCGCGGCGTAGGTGTCTGGGACAGGCTCAGTCAGCAAAATGCCGTCGACGACTGGCCAAAAGCCGCCTCTCTTGCTTTTCGCCGCATTCAAAACCTTATCCGTCGGCAGCGCACGCAGTTCCGCCAGTGTAGTCACCCCCACCGAAGCAACCCAGTCTGTATCTTGTTTTTCGCGCACTTCCAGTGCGTTGGTTGGCACCGTATCGCCGAAGGCCGCGCCGCTCTCGCCAATAGCCTTTTGGAAGAGGCCGCGGGCTGCCGGAGAGGCCATTAGCGTACTGACGGCAAAAGAGCCGGCGCTCTCGCCGAAGATGGTCACATTCTCCGGATCGCCACCGAAGTTCTTGATATTGGTCTTGACCCATTGCAGGGCGGATACCATGTCGAGCAGGCCGTAGTTGCCCGCCGCGCCGTTGGCCTCTTTCGCCAGATCAGCAGTCGCGAGAAAGCCGAAGACGCCCAGCCGGTAGTTGATGGTGACCAGCACCACGCCCTTGAGGGGCAAAAAGTCGCCATTATGCCGCGGCTCAGAGGCAGAGCCGCCGGAGTAGCCGCCGCCGTGAATCCAGAACATCACCGGCAGCTTGCTCTTGGCCTTGGCATCGGCGGGCGTGTAGACGTTCAGGAAGAGGCAGTCCTCGCTGTTCGCGCTGTCCTGAAAGATCATGTCGTCAAAGACATGGCCCTGGGCGCAATGAGCGCCGAATTTGCTGGCATCACGCGTGCCCTTCCACTTGACTGGCGGCTGGGGCGCCTTCCAGCGCAGCTCGCCCACCGGCGGGGCCGCATAGGGCAGGCCGAGAAAGGCCTTGACCTTGCCATCGTTGAGGGTCTTGCCGAGAGCCTTGCCTTGTTCGGTCTTCACCGTCAGTGGATCGGCTTGCAGCCGGGCAGATAACCCTGCCACCAGTCCCGCAATTGCCAACGCGCACACTAATTTGTTTCCCATTCGCATGGTAAAAGCCTCCGTACAACATTGTAGGAAGACGTGCCGGTTGCGGTGCGAGTTTCAAAAGGCAGGGCGGGCAACTGCGCTCACTGCGCAATGACATCAACCGCCGCGGTCATCGTCCGGGGAGGCATGCAGGCATGATTATCGCAAGCCTGATAGCGGAGCCGGGCCTCGACCAGGTGATCGCCGGCCGTGGCCACGATGCGCGCCTGGATGGTGAACTCGCCGCTGTAGACGCTGAGTTTTGTCTTCGGATCGAGGGGCAGCGCGAACTCCGTGTCGGGCGGGTAGACGGCGCCTTCGAGGCGCACCCCGGAGTCTTCGGGAATTGAGAGGATTGTGGGGATAAGTTCGTCCTCTCTCGGTGTATGTGAGTTGATGTGCAGTCCCGGCGCGATGCGGAAGTGCAGCGTGACAGTAGTGGCCTTACCGGCGGGAATGGTGACCTGTTCGGGGTAAAGGTATTCGACGGCGGCAGGCTTGGAAGTGGAATGGCCAGTAAGATTCGTCGTCTGCGCCTGGGCCAGCAAGCCCGCCAAGGCCAAGGCCATTGCTACCCGTATCCTCACCATGCTGACTCGCCGGCTCGCTGACTCGCTCACTTGCTCACCCCCAGCGCTTTCCTGATGTTGGCTTCGATCTCTGCCTTTGAGGTCAGTCCCAGTTGCGCGGCCACCACGACGCCGTTGCGGTCCACAAAGAAAGAGGCGGGCAGCGCATCCAGGCCGCCGTAGGGTTGGCTAATCGAGTCGCCGTCGATCAGCACCGGGTAGGGCATATGCTCCTGCTGGACGAAGCGCGCGATCTGCCGCTTTTCGTCGCTCAACTTCTGTGCGTCGCCGCGGTCAATGTCGTCCATGGAGATACCCAGAACCTCTAAGCCCTGCGCCGCGTACTGGTTGCGCAGCTCGATCAGCCAGGGAGTCTCGATCTTGCAGGGAGCGCACCAGGTGGCCCAGAAGTTGATCAGTACCGCCTTGCCCTTGTAGCTGGCCAACGAGCGCTTCTCTCCGCTAAGGTCTTCGAGCGTGAACGGAGGCGCGGGCTTACCCTGGAGCGGGGTGACGTACTGCGGCGCGCCACCATCGGCATCAGCCACCAGCTCGGCCTGCGGCGCCATCGCCAGCAGCCGCTCTCGGGCCTGCTTGCGGTACTCCCAGTTGGCCCAGCCGGACCAGGCAAAGACGGCCAGAATGAAGAGAACGGCGGTAACGACGAGGGTGTTGCGCTTCACGGGGATTGACCTCTTGGCTTATTGTACGAGCCACCTGCGGTGAGGCCAACCACCTGCGGTGGGGCCAACCACCTGCGGTGGGGCCAACTGCCGCTTGCGCGGCCACAGTGGCAGGGATTACCAACGACCCGCGGTCACAGTGTAGGGTAGAAACTGTTACCATCAATAACCGATGAGCGAAGAAGGAAGTCAGCCCAACCAAACTGATCGTGAAACAGGCCGGAGGCTCGCGCCGGCGGCGCTGGTGCGCACCGAGGCGGCGGCGCTGGAAGCCCTGGCCACGCGTCTGGAAGGACCGATGGCCGCGGCCTTCGACCGGGCTGTCGAGCTGATTCTGCGCTGCGGCGAAGAGCGCGGGCGCGTGGTGGTCACCGGAATGGGCAAGAGCGGGATCATCGCGCAGAAGATTGCCGCCACGCTCAGTTCCACCGGCTCGCCGGCCTTATTTCTGCATCCTGCCGAAGCGGTGCATGGCGATCTGGGTGTGCTGATGCCGGGCGACGTGGTGGTGGCGCTCTCGGCCAGCGGCGAGACCGAGGAGATTCTGAGGCTGCTGGCGATGCTCAAGCGCAAGGGCGACTCTCTGATCAGCCTCTGCTGCCGTCTGGACTCGACTTTGGCGCGGGCCAGCGATGTGGCTCTGGATTGCGGCGTGGAGCGCGAGGCCTGCGGGCTGAATCTTGCGCCGACGGCCTCGACCACCTCCATGCTGGCGCTGGGTGACGCGCTGGCTATCGCGGTGAGCCTGCGCAAGGGCTTCCGCGCGGAGGATTTCGCCGAACTGCATCCCGGCGGCAAGCTGGGCAAGCGGCTGGCCAAGGTGCGCGACCTGATGCACTCCGGCGACGCTGTGCCGGTAGTCAGCCCTGCTACGCCGATGACCGATGTGATCTACGAAATGTCGTCGAAGAAGCTGGGCGTGACCACCGTGCAGGAGGAGGGCCGACTGCGCGGCGTGATCAGCGACGGCGACCTGCGGCGGCTGCTGGAGCGCGAAGGCGGCGCTGCGCTGAGCAAGACCGCCGGCGAAGCGATGAACGCACATCCCCGCACCATTGCCGCCGAGGAGCTGGGCGCGACGGCGCTGGCGATTCTGGAAGAGCGCAAGATTACTTCGCTGGTGGTGGTGGATGCCGCGGGAACCGTCGAGGGCGTCTTGCATCTGCATGATCTGTGGGGCGTGGAGTTGATCTAACAACAGTGAGCAGGGAACAGGTAATATAGAGGTCTACCGCCCGTCTACAATCAACAGAGATGGCCGACACGCTTTATCTGAGTCTGTGGTATCCCAATCTGCGCCTTGCCGAGCTTCCCGGCAAGCTGACGGCGGTGCTGGGCGCGTTTGCCGCGCATGGCGGCGAGGCGCGTGTCTATTCGGCGACGGTCTGGCCGATTAATTGGAATGAATCGCCGGTCTTTCAGCAGGTCTATGGCCGGAGAATCGACGCGGGTGGCGACGGAGCCGTCGAAATGGGTGTTGAGCCACGCTTGGCCGTCGAAGATGCGCTCGAACTGTTGCACGACGATTATGCCTACGAGTTCCAGATTGGCTGGAGCTTGTGGGAACTGGAAGAGTTGGCCCCACTGCAGGTGGCGCGCTGGACGCGGGAACAACGCCTGGTGCGGGTGACGGGCTTTGGGCCGCTCTTTGACGAGGGTGCTTACGAGGCCGACGGGCACATCCGCGTGGACTTCGGTTCGGATGCGCCCTTTCTGGAAGAAGATTTGGAACTCGACTCGGTTGCGGCCCGGCACGTGGAAGAGAATGTACGCCAACTGGTGGAGTTAACCGCGGCGGTCGAGAAGGCTTCGGGAGCGACGGCGCGCCTGTTGTGGAGCGAACTGGGCGAGAGCCTTGCGCAGCGGCTGGCGGCACGGCTGAGGGGGGCGAACTGACCGTGCGACTGACCATTGAGAGAATGCGGGCGCTGGTGCTGGGAGCGGGAGTTTTGGTGGTGGCGGCGCTGGTGGTCTTTCTGGCGGTGGGCAAGTGGAAGAATCCCTTCAATCGGCGCGATCTGCCTCAGCGGCTGGGAATAGAAATTCAATCTGACTCCGGAGGCGTCACCTATACGCAGGCGCACGGCGGGCAGACTCTCTTCAAGATTCACGCCTCGAAGGTCGTTCAGTTGAAAAAGGGCAATGTGCTGCTGCACGACGTGAAGATCGAGCTGTACGGCGCAGACGGCAGCCGCGTTGACCGTATCGAGGGCGGCGAATTTGAGTATGACCAGAAGGCGGGCACGGCCATTGCCGCTGGTCCGGTGGAGATTACGCTGATGCGGCCGGGCGTAGCGCCGGCGATTGCGCCCAAAGCGACGCCTGAGCAGGCGGTGAAGGACAAGCCCAAGAGCGCTCCGGTGGCTTCGGTGGCCGAAGCCGCGGCGCGGGGCCAGATTCATGTGAAGACCAGCGGCCTCACCTTCGACCAGAAGAGCGGAGTGGCGACAACCAGCCAGCATGTGGACTTTTCTATGGTGCAGGGATCGGGCAGCTCGATGGGCGCGTCCTTCGACTCGCAGAATGGCCTGTTGGTTCTTGAGCGGGCGGTGGAATTGACGGCGCAACGCGGCGCGGAGACGGTCCAGATTCACGCGCAGCACGCGGAGTTCGAGCGCGACGACCAGACTTGCCGGCTGCGTTCGGCTACTGCTGACTATCGGGGCGGGGAAGCGATGGCCGGAGACGCGAAGATTCTCTTCCGCGAAGATGGATCGGCTATCAAGTTAGACGCGATGAATGGGTTCGCGCTAGCAACCTCAACCGGCGGCCATCTTACGGCGCCCACCGGGCAGATGGATTTTAACGAGCACAACCAGCCTCGCCACGGCCGCCTGGTGGGCGGAGTGACGATGGATTCGACGAGTGATTCTGAAAACGGCGACCGGCGGCGTCGGTTGCATGGGACGGCGCCGCAGGCGGAGCTCGATTTCACCGCGCACGGCCAGTTGCGCCACGCGCATCTGGAGCTGGGCGTGGCCATGGACAGCGAGGAGTACAGTGAGCAGGCCGGTCAAACGCAGCGGCTGAGCCGCCACTGGCGTTCGCCGATGGCGGACATTGAGTTCCGCGACTCCGGTCATGGGCAGATTGAGCCTGCTTCGGTGCATGGCACGGGCGGCGTGGTGATTACCGGCGAGAGCCAGCGCGGCAATGCAGCGGCTGCGCCCTTCCGGCTTTCAGCCGATGAGGTGACGGGCGCATTTGGTCCGGGTTCGGTGTTGACCGCAATGAACGGAGTCGGCCACGCGAGCATCGAGGAAACCACGGAGACGGGAACGCGTCAGACGACGACTGGCGACCGGCTCGAAGCACATTTCGCGGCTCCGGCCGGGTCGGGCGCAAAGTCCGCGCAGGGCGGAGAGGCGCAGATTCAATCGGCTACAGTCGAAGGCCATGTGGCGCTGACGCAAACACCTGTGGGCAAGCCGGGAGCGCCTCCGCCGGCCACGCTGCTGGCTACCTCAGGTCGCGCCGATTATGCGGACTCGGGCGAGTGGCTGCATCTGACCGTGAATCCGCGCATTGAAGACGGGGCTATCCAGCTTACCGCCGATAAGGTGGACGTTTCACGCTCCTCGGGCGACGCCTTTGCGCACGGTAATGTGAAGGCGAGTTGGATCAATGACAGCGCCGCAGGCAACGGCCAGCCGGGAAGGCCCGCGGACGGCGTGGCTCTGGGCGGGCAGGGTCCGGCGCATATCGTCTCCGCCGAGGCGCAGTTGCATCAGGCGACGAATGAGGCCACCTTCCGAGGCCAGGCACGACTCTGGCAGCAGGCCAACTCGGTTGCGGCGCCGGTGATTGTGCTCGACCGGGCGCGGCAGTCGATGGTAGCGCGTACCACGGATGTCTCTGATCCGGTACGGGCTGTGCTGGTCAGCTCACCGGGAGCAGCGCCGGGCAAAGAGGCAGGGAAATCCAATCAGCCTTCCGTGATCCGTGTGCGTGGAGGCGACATGAAGTACTCCGACGTCGAGCGCAAGGCAGTGATGCACGCGGGCATACTGGGCAAAGTCGTTGCTGAAACCGGAACGGCAACCTCGTCGTCTGATGAAGTAGAGGTCGTGCTGCGACCGGCGGGCAAAATTCCGCGTAAGGACGGCGGACAGGCGCAGGTGGACCATATGACAGCCCGCGGCCATGTGGTGTTGACTTCCGAAGGCAGGCGTGGAACTGGCGAACAATTGGTCTATACCGGTGCTACGGGTGAGTACGTCCTGACCGGCACGCCTACCGCACCGCCCAGAATGAGCGATCCGGTGCGGGGGACGGTGACTGGCCAGGCATTGATCTTCCATAGCAGCGATGACAGTGTTAGGGTAGAGGGTGGCGGTCAGAAAACGGTTACTGAGACGACGGCGCCGAAGTGAGAGGTCATCTTTTCTTGAAGAGATGAGCTCTGAATCGATAGGCGGGGCAATGAATACGCCGGTCGAGAGATTCTAATTTTCAACGCATGTGCACAAGCGGCACAGAGGAGTGATCGAAATGCATTCATTTTTTTCAAACAGAAGGCGCTGTTTCCTGGCGTTGTTTTCACTTTTGGCGGGCTTTACGCTTGCCGTTTTCGCGCAGGCGGCCTCACCGTTGGCTGCCGCAATGCAGAGTTCCGATGCAACGGAGAGTCTCAACACTTTGGCTCATCGTATTCTCAACTCGGAGATCAAGGCGAACGGCCTGAAAGCCGAGGGTCTCAAACCCTGGCACATGAAGGCTGACCTTCAGCTTATGCAGATGGGGAAGTCGAAGCCGGAGAGCGCTACGCTGGAGGTGTGGTCGATGGGGCCGTACCAGTGGAAGCGAGTTTATACGAGCAAGGAGTCGGACTACGACGGCTCAGAGTGGAGCGTCTCGCGCTTTGAACAGTATCGCACCAAGCCCAACGGCAGTGGCTTTGATCCAGGCTTTGATCCATTAACCACCGGCGCCAAATCGGCGCGTCCCATCATCGACCCGCTTTATCTGGCGGGTAACATTCAGCCCAACTATGAGATGACGATCAAAACTGTCTCCATGGATGGGGCGACGCTGAAATGCGTCCTGGTAGAGAATCCATCCGATTATGACGTTGACCAGACCAACCCGGAGACTACGTTTCCGATCGTGTGTATTGACGACGATCTGCATCTGCGGGCGGTCTCGACATCCGATACCGTTGTGAAGTATAGCGACATTCAGCCCTTTCAGAATCGTCCCGTTGCCCGGGATGTGAAGGTTATGTTCATGGGCATGCAGGTTGCGGAGTCGAAGGTGACCTTGCTGGAGGAGTGGACGGGCGCCGATGCCGCGCAGTTGAAACCACCGGGTAAAGGCACGGTTTCAGAGCCATACCGGATCGAACCGGGAATGCCTCAACCGGAATCCGTGTTTGAAGTGGGATTTCCGCCTCCGGCTAAGAGTTCGACTACGTTTGGGAAGGGTAGCCAGTACTATAGCGGTATCATCCAGGTTCCCATCTTGATCAAGAAGGACGGCAGCGTGAAGGTGATTACGAGGGGGATGATGGCGGAACAGCCAGTGAAAGATGCTGCGGAGGACGCGATCAACCACTGGAAGTACAAGCCGTACATTGTGAACGGTCAGCCGATCGAGGTGGGCTATACGGTGTATTACAACCTGGACAAGCCGTTTGTCCCTTCCTACAAAACCCCGAAGGCCAAGCCGGCGGCCGCGCCAAAGCAATAATTCCTTCTCTTGCGAGGAGGCCTTGGGAGTGGCTTCCTCGCATACAGTTCTTCCATCCGCAAAGAGAAAGGATGACGGCATGGAGATCAGCTACAGAATTAGTGAAGCGGAGTACTTGATGGCTGTAAAGCTCTGGCGCAAGGGAGCAATTCGCTCCAGTCGTATCAAAAGTATTTTGTTTTGGGTTTTCATCATTGTTTGTCTTATGCTCGTCTTCGGTATTTTTCAGAAATCTCATCAACAACCAACCATTCCGGAACAACCAGCAGGTGAAATCGTCGGCTCTGGCAACATTGTCGGCGGGATCATCTCGAATGTTGCGCCTCTTATCCTGTTCGCCGGCGTCTGGGTGTTCTTGATATTCAAATGGATGCCGATGCTACAACGTCGCCGGTATAGAAAAGATCCTGCGATGCAGGGGCAATTTACGGTGAATATCACGTCGGAGTCAATCTCGACACAGAATACAGCCGGAACCTCCTCCAAAACCGGTTGGAATATCTACGATTACTGGCGCGAGGGGAAGGACATTATTCTCCTGGTCTTCCACTCAGGCGCATATTTCTTGATTAGTTTAGCGAGCCTTTCTGAGCCGCAACGAGATGAGTTGCGTGGCCTACTCGCTACAGCGCTTCCGAAGAAGTGAACAGAAGATAATGCGTCCTTATGCCCAGGGTGATAGATTGATTTGTTGACGATTGGACGGGATGACCCACGCGATGGAGACACTGATCGCCGAAGGAATCGGCAAGAGCTACAAGGGACGGCAGGTGGTTCGCGGGGTGGACCTGAAGATCTCGCGCGGCGAGGTGGTGGGGCTGCTGGGGCCGAACGGCGCCGGCAAAACCACCATCTTTTACATCATCGTGGGACTGGTGGCAGCCGGAGACCGGGCGCGTGCTGGTGGACCAACCGAGATCACGCGGGATGCCGATGTACCTGCGCGCGCGCAACTTCGGCATCAGCTACCTGCCCCAGGAGCCTTCGGTCTTCCGCAAGCTGACCGTCGAGGAGAACATCCTGGCGGTGCTGGAGGCGCAGCCGCTGGGCAGCCGGGAGCGGCGGGTGCGGACCGAGCGGCTGATCCACCAGTTGAATCTGGGCCACATTCGCACCACGCGGGGCTACGCGCTCTCCGGCGGCGAGCGGCGCCGGGTGGAGATTGCGCGTTCGCTGTGCATCCAGCCCAGCTTCATCCTGCTCGACGAGCCGTTCAGCGGCATCGACCCCATCGCCGTGCTGGAGTTGCAAAAGATCATCTTCGATTTGAAGGCCGGCGGCATCGGCGTGCTGATTACCGACCACAATGTGCGCGAGACCTTGAGCGTAACCGACCGCGCCTATATTATCGCCGAAGGGAGGATTTTCCGCGCCGGCACGCCGCACGAACTGGGCAATGACGTGGAGGTGCGACGGGTTTACCTGGGCGAAGGATTCACGCTGAGTTGATGCGATCAGCCGCCGGGCAAAGGCTGAAGAGCGGATGACGGCAATTCGGATGTAGTCAAAGCCCCTGCGAGACAAAGATTCGCTACAATTCCAGACAAGGAGTTCCGGATTGAGTGCCACCTAATCCGGAACGGTTGGCAAGGCTTACGGCATTTAACTTTTAGCTTTTTTCTCACCCCAGTGCACAGACGGTGAGTCGAATCGGGAATCGGGTCCCTCTTATGGCGCTTCTGCAACCCAAATTGAGCCTGAAGGTCGCACAACGCCAGATCCTGACTCCGGGTCTGATGCAGATGGTGAGCGTACTTGCGCTCAACAAGCTCGAGCTGAAGGAGATGATCGATGCCGAGATGGTGGAGAATCCCGTCCTGGAGGAGATTGACGAGACGGTTCCGATGCTGGATGAGGTTGCGGGCCGCGAGGAGCGCCTGGAACGCGGGGCTGAAGAGCGCGAGGATCGTGGAGCCAGCGGCCCCGCCCAAGGACTCCTTCAACGAGATCGACTTCGGATCGTACTTTCAGGACTATCTGGACCCCGGTTATCGCACACAGCCGGAGTACGAAGAGAGCGAAAAGCCCTCGTTTGAGAACTTTCTCTCCCAGCCTACGACTCTGGCCGATCACCTGGCGTGGCAGTTGGGAGCTCTGACCCTGGAGCCCAGCCTGCACGAGGCGGTGGAGTTCGTCATTGGCAATCTGGATGAGGATGGCTACCTGGCCGGCAGCGAAGAAGAACTGGCGGCGGCCTTCGGCAAGTCACTGCAAGCGGAACCGGAAGAAGAAAGCGGCGCTGTGAGCTGCCTGCGGCGCGGCATCGACCTGGTGCAGCATCTTGACCCGGCCGGCGTGGGCGCCCGCGATCTGCGCGAGTGCCTGCTGATTCAGATTGCCGCCCAGCAGCATGAGTTTGCCCAGTTGTTTGCCCGGCACTCGGCCGAGCCGGCCGAGCCGGAGGAGGATCCGCATCGCAGCTTCCGCGCCGAGGCCGAGGCCCAGCTCGAGGAGCGGCGGCGCGGCATGGAAGTGGCGGCGCTGATCGTGGACCGGCACCTGCATCTGTTGCAGAAGCGGGACGTGAAGGATCTGGCGCGGGCGGCGCAGATTACTCCCGCCGAGGCGCACATGCGGGATTGAGTTTATCCGCACCCTGGATCCCCGGCCCGGACGCCAGTACAACCGCGAAGCAGTCGCGGCTGATCGAGCCGGATGTGGTCTTCATCAAGCGCGGCGACCGAGTGGGTGGTCTCCATGAACGAGGAGGACATGCCCAGCCTGCGGCTCAGCCGCCGCTACCGGCAGATGCTCACTGCCGAGGGCACCGACAAAGAGGTGAAGGACTACGTGAAGGAGCGCTTCCGCTCGGCGCTGCAACTGATGCGCAACATCGCCCAGCGCAAGAGCACGATCCTGCGGACCTGCGAAGTGATTGTCCGCCGCCAGCAGGATTTTCTCGAGTCGGGCATCGAGGCTCTGCGGCCCATGATGATCAAGGAAGTGGCCGAGGAGATCGGCGTTCACCCCTCGACGGTGAGCCGCGCAGTGGCCAACAAGTACGCGCATACGCCGCAAGGAGTGATCGAGCTGCGCTTCTTCTTCTCCGAGGGGTCGAACGGGCCGGAGGGCGCCGACACGCCGCTGCTGGTGCTCAAGCGCAAGGTCCGCAAGCTGATCGAGGACGAGGATGCGCGCCATCCGCTGACCGACGACCAGCTGGCCGCCATGCTCCAGTCCCAGGGCATTAAGCTAACCCGCCGCACCGTGGCCAAGTATCGCGAGGATATGAATATTCCCAGCACCCACCAGCGCCGCCGCCGCGAGGGGTGACATGCCAGGGACCAGGGAACAGAGACTAGGAAGCAGGTCTGAACATCGAAGAGTGATCACGTTCCTGAAACGGAAATAAGTGCTAAATCACGATCAAAGACGTTTCTTCATTTGATCTCCAGTTGATCGATCTGAAACTGGAACTTGGCAGGCTCCAGGATGCGAAGGAAGCCCAGCCCAGTCAGATCGCTTCCGTCGGTGTCAAAGGCCGAGAAGGGGAAGACGTACTGCTTCCACTCCGGCCCGGCGGTGAACGTGGTCATCGCGGGGGCTTGTCCGCTGCTCTCCTCGGTTTGAACGATGAGCGTATAGGTCTTGCCATCGCCCTTTGCCCAGAAGCTGATGACCTTCTTGGCGGAGAGATTGACGGACTGCTGCGGTGTGGCGCCGGGAAAGTAGATCGCTCCTGCCCAGGCGAAGGGCGAGCCGGCTACCACCTCGCCGGTGACCTGCAACGCTCCCTTGGTATTGGCCGCGCCGGGCTCGACAACTTCCAACTTGGCCGTCGATTTGCCGCCATTCATCTGATCGCCGCCTCCCATCCAGGAGCCGTAATTGGCGGCAATCTTGCCATCGTCGAAGGTGCTGACTACCCCCGACTCGGAACCAGCCGGCGGCGGCTGCGTGGGGCGTGCGGTTTCCCCATTTGCACTGCCGACGGTCAGCCGAACTTTGCTCGTATGGTCGGAGCTGGGGCCAACCATCAGCTCAAAGACTCCCGGCTCCACAACGCGGTGCATATCCGTATCCAGCATCGAAAGCATCTCCGGTGTGATGGTGAACTCGACCGTCCGCTTCTCTCCGGGCTGGAGGGTAATGCGCTGAAAGCCTCTCAACTGCATCACCGGCTGCGTAACCGAGGCGATCCGCTGATGCACATATAACTGCGGCACCTCATCTCCCGCGCGCGCGCCGGTGTTGGTGATCTCCACACTCACCTTGGCCGTGCCTCCGGGCATGATCCGCTCCGGCTCGACACGCAGGTGATCGAAGGTGAAGGTGGTATAGCTCAGCCCGGAGCCGAAGGCGAAGAGAGGCTTGCGCGTGCTGAACTCATAACTGCGGTTGTCGGAGGGCTTGTGATTGTAGAAGTCTGGCAAAGCGCCCACCGTGTGGGGGAAGGTGATGGGCAGCTTGCCGCCGGGATTGGCATCGCCGAAGAGGATCGCGGCTGCGCCCGTCCCGCCCTCCTCGCCCAGATACCATCCTTCCAGAATCGCCGGAACCTTCTCGTCAATGTAGTTGATGGAAAGCGGCCGCCCATTGATCAGCAAGACGACCGTTGGCGTGCCGGTTTCAACCACGGCCTTCACCAAGTCGTTCTGCGCTCCGAGCAGGTCAAGGGAATCGCGGTCTCCGAGGTGCATTTCCGACCAGGCTTCACGGTTGGTGCTTTCGTTTTCACCCACCACCAGAATGGCGACGTCCGCCTTGCGCGCCGTATCCACTGCCAACTGGATGGAAGCGGTTTGGGTCTTGGGATCAATGAGTTCCACACCGTTGGCCTGCCAACCGCGGAAGCCCTGAGGCGCGTTAGTGATCTTGCACCCTTCCGCATAGAGCACCGTGGCCTTGCCGCCCACGCGCGCGCGGATGCCGTCCAGAATGCTGACGCCATAGCCCGGATCGCGGGCATAACCGCCGACGTGCACATCCGCGGCGTTGGGTCCGATTACCGCAATGGTCTTCAAATTGGCCAGATCCAGCGGCAGCAGGTTCTTGTCGTTCTTGAGCAGCACCATCGCTTCGCGTGCCGCCTCGATGGCCAGCTCGCGATGCTCCGGGCTGTTATTCACGCGCTCGGCATACTCCGGGTCCACGTAGGGATTGTCGAAGAGACCCAGCCGGAACTTGGTGGCCAGCACGCGAGTAACGGCCCTGTCCACTTCGCTCTCCGGCACGAGTCCCGCTTTCACCTGAGCCACCAGCGTGCGATAGACGGAGCCATCGGAAAGGTCGTAGTCAACGCCCGCGGCCAGCGCCAGGCGCGCGGCATCCGCCTTGTCGGCCGCCACATGATGCGTGTTGATCAGCATCTGCAAGCCGTCGCCGTCGGAGGTAACGTAGCCGTTGAAGCCCCACTCCTGGCGCAGAACCCGGTCGAGAAGCCAGTGATTGATGTGCGAGGGAATGCCGTCGATCTCGTTATAGGAGGCCATGATGCTACCCACGCGCGCCTCCTGCACGGCGGCCTGAAAGGGAACCAGAAAATTCTCGCGGATGATCCGTTCGGAGTAGTTGCCCGGCGCCGTGTTGGTGCCTCCCTCCGGCTGGCTATGCACCGCAAAGTGCTTGGCGGTGGCC
>CAWFZU010000172.1:0-3193 GCA_963820195.1 uncultured Acidobacteriaceae bacterium
GTCCTTCAGTGGTTCCTATTTCAGTACCAACCGCATGGCCCGCCAGTACACCCGCAATGCCTACTACCCGGTGAAGCTGATCGAGAGGGTCAAGAGCTGGAAGAAGCCTCCGCGGGCCGAAGGGGCTTGAGGGGCTGGGGACTCGGTCAGTCTCCCGGCGCATCTTCCACTCCGTGCCGATCCTGTGCAGCTTCATCACTCGCCATTGCAGGCGGTCGAAGAAGAGGTAGACGACCGGGGTAGTGAAGAGCGTCAGCATCTGCGACACAATCAGGCCGCCAACGATGGCGATGCCCAGCGGCTTACGCAGCTCCGAGCCCACGCCCATGCCGATGGCCAGCGGCAATCCGCCGAAGAGCGCGGCCATGGTCGTCATCATAATCGGGCGGAAGCGCAGTAGGCATGCCTGATAGATCGCATCCAAGGGCGGCAATCCCTGCTCGCGCTCGGCCTGCAAGGCAAAGTCGATCATCATGATGGCGTTCTTTTTCACGATGCCGATCAGCAGGATGATGCCGATCAGCGCGATGATGCTCAGACTCGGTTCCGGTTAGCATCAGCGCCAGGATGGCACCCACGCCGGCCGGCGGCAGCGTGGAGAGAATCGTCAGCGGGTGAATCAGGCTCTCGTATAGAATGCCAAGGACGATGTAGACGGCAACCAATGCCGCTAGAATCAGCCACTTTTCGTTCGCAAGCGAATCCTGGAAGGCCTGCGCGGTTCCCTGGAAGGTGGGGTGAATCGTTGAGGGCATTCCCATCTCGCGCTGGGCTTTTTCGAGCGCGGTGACAGCGTCGCCCAGAGCATAGTTGGGCGCTAGATTGAAGCTCAGCGTGACGGCCGGGTACTGGCCCTGGTGATTGACGGCCAGCGGGGTCCGCTGCTGCTCGAATTTCGCGATGGCAGAGAGCGGAACCATAGAGCCGGTCGAAGATTTGATGAAGATGCCGTTGAGGGAGTCGGGGCTGAGCTGATACCGGGGATCAACCTCCATTACCACGAAGTATTGATTCAGCGCGGTATACATGGTGGAGACTTCGCGCTGCCCGAAGGCGTCGTAGAGAACCTGGTCAATGGCCGCTGTGGTGATGCCGAGGCGCGAGGCGCTGTCGCGGTCGATGACCAGGTTGGCGGCCAGTCCCTGATTCTGCTGGTCGGTGGAGACGTCGCGCAGCTCGGGCATCTTCCTCATCTGGGCCTGGAGTTGCGGCGCCCAGGTGTTCAACTCGTTCAGGTTTTCGTCCGAGAGCGTGTACTGGTATTGCGAATCCGAGCCGCGTCCCCCAATCTGAAACTCCTGGCTGACCTGGAGGAAGAGCGTAGCGCCGGGAACGCTGGTGAGCTTGCCGCGAAGGCGGTTGACGACCGCATCGGCGGAGACGCGTCCCGGGCGTTGGGCGAGCGGCTTGAGCGCGATGAACATGAAGCCCACGTTATTGCTGTTGCGGCCGCCGCCGGCAAAGGCGGTCACGGAGTTGACGGCCGGATCGTCGAGCACCATCTGAGCCAGATCGCGCTGCTTGACGCGCATCGCATCGAAGCTGATGTCTTGCGAAGCACGCGTCGAGCCGCCCAGGCGGCCTGTGTCCTGCTGCGGGAAGAAGCCCTTGGGCACAATGATGAAGAGGTAGATATTGAGGGCAAAGGTTCCCAGAAGCACGCACAGCATCAACATCTGGTGGCGCAGAACCCAGCGCAGGCCGCTGGCATACTCGTTGTGCATCCACTGGAAGGCGCCTTCGCTGGCGCGATAGATGGGGCCGTGGCGGCTCTCGTCCCGCGACTTGAGAAAATGCGCGCAGAGCATGGGCGTGGTGGTGAGAGAAACCAGCAGCGAGACGGCGATGGCCACGCTGAGCGTGACGGCGAACTCGCGGAAGAGCTTGCCGACGATGCCTCCCATCAACAGAATCGGAATGAAGACGGCGATCAAGGACAAACTCATGGAGAGCACCGTGAAGCCGATCTCCTTGGAGCCCTTCATCGCGGCTTCGTAAGGCGTGTCGCCCATTTCGAGATAGCGGGTAATGTTCTCGATCACCACAATGGCGTCGTCCACTACGAAGCCGGTGGCGATGGTCAGCGCCATCAGCGAGAGGTTGTCGATGGTGTAGCCCAGCAGCCACATGACGCCGAAGGTGCCCACCAGGGAGAGTGGCACGGCGATTGACGGGATGATGGTGGCCCAGATCTCACGCAGAAAGAGAAAGACCACCAGCACCACCAAACACACGCTGATCATCAGCGATATTTCGACGTCGTGTACGCTGGAGCGGATGGTGGTGGTGCGGTCCACGGCCACGTCGATGGCGATGGTGGGCGGGATGGCAGCCTGAAGATGCGGCATCTCGGCCAGTACCGCGTCCACGGTGGAGATCACATTGGCGCCGGGGATCTTGAAGACGATGATCAGAATGGCGCTTTTCAACTGGCCGGGCGGCCCGTGGAGGGGATTGATGCCCGAGACGCCGGCGGTGTGAATGTCGGCGACGCTGTCCACGACCGTGCCCAGATCCTCGACACGAACAGGAGCGCCGGTCTGGTGGTTATAGCCGGCGATGATCGGCGCGTAGTCGCTGGCCTTGAAGATCTGATCGTTGTCGCTGATCTGCCAGCGATGGCTCGCATCCTGAAAGGCGCCTTTAGGACGGTTGGCGTTGGCGCCTGCGAGCGCCGTGCGCACGGCTTCCAGGCCGATGCCGTTCGCGCCCAGTTCCATCGGATTCAACTCGATGCGAACCGAGGGGCTGGAGCTGCCGCCAACGAAGACCTGGCCCACGCCCTGAATCTGGGAGATCTTCTGCGCCAGGATGGAATTGGCCAGGTCGTAGATCTGCGGCTTGGGAACAACGTCAGAGGTCAGCGAGAGAATCAGGATCGGCGCTTCGGCGGGATTGGCCTTGCGATAGCTGGGGTTCTGCGGCAGGTAAGAGGGCAACTGGCTGCGCGCCGCATTAATCGAGGCCTGCACGTCACGCGCGGCGGCGTCGATGTCGCGGTTGATGTCAAATTGCAGATTCACCGAGGTCGAGCCCAGCGAGCTTGACGAGGTCATCTGATTGACGCCAGCGATGCGTCCGAACTGGCGCTCCAGCGGTGTGGCGACGGCTGAGGCCATCGTCTCCGGACTGGCGCCGGGCATGCCCGCGCTCACGCCAATGACCGGGAAGTCGACATTGGGCAGCGAGTCAC
>CAWFZU010000173.1:0-3255 GCA_963820195.1 uncultured Acidobacteriaceae bacterium
CTCCCCCGTTCAAACTTGAGGCGCATCAGCTCGGCGAGCATCTCGGCGCGCTGAATGACGGGAATCTTGCGGGCATGGGCCTCGACCACTTCCGGATTCGTTGCGCTCACGGCGGAGCTGGTCACTACGACCGTAGCCCCGGCCACGTTGCGGGCATCATGCCCCTCAAAAATGGCAGCGCCCATCTGGGCCAGGCGATCAGTCACCGGCCCGCGGCGCAGATCCGAGCCCGAGACCTCCATGCCGAGGTTCACCAGAATCTCGGCAATGCCGCTCATGCCGATGCCGCCGATGCCGATGAAATGCGCGTGCTGGGAGGTGGCGAACATAGTGTACGAAACTCAACTCTATCATTTGCGCAAACAGCAGCGCCCCTCGCAATAGCATTTCTAGTACCCTAGGCTGCCTGTTTGGGAGGCTCACGCGCCTATTCAGGAAGCGTGTAATCAAAGTCGTACGAGTGCTGACCCTTTTCTATGTGAATAGTAAACGTGCCTCGAATGCCCTTCAATTCTCCCGTTCCTGAGCCGGGCACGACGATCACAGTCATACTCTGCCCATTCTGATCCATGGTGGCCGAGTGTTGCAGCGCGAAGCTGCCGTGCTTCCCGTTCAGCGTTCCAGTAATGACTTCCATGGCCACATAACCAGCTTCTCCCAGCTTGGGATCGCCGCCTGAAAACATCTCCCCCTTGCTCGTTGCTTCCAAATCGCCGTGAATTTGCTTGTCGAGGGAATAGCGGCTGAGGCCTTCGGCCGGCGCTGGAGTAAGCGGCTGAACGTTCACCGTGAACGTGCCATGAGCATGGTGCGCCATGGGAATCTCCTTTTGTTGGGAAAGTAAGAGCGGAGACAGAGACGCGAATGCAAAAGCGGTAATGACCGAACGGAGCATACACCAAAAGTCTACATCGGCCTTCTCGCAAAGGCCACATTTCAGGGTTGCAGTAACAGCCGTCACCCACCAATCCGAAAAGAAATGCAGTCGGCAGTTACTCTAATTCTGGTCGTCGCGGCGGTGCAGCGTGGGCTTGTCGTCGTCGCTGGAGGTGCTGCTGGTGTTGGTTGTGCCAGACGGGCTGGTCGGGTCGCCGGTTCCCGTACCGGCCTTGCGCAGCGACGGCTTCTTTCCGTTCCTGGTGTCGGTCAGGCGGCGCTTGTTTTCGATGCGCGCCAGTCGCGCCTTCACGTCGTCAAACTCCGAGGTGGTCACCGTGTACTCGTCCCGCGCGGGCAGGATGCGGGCAATCTCCTCCTGGGAGTGGAGGATGCGGTCGGGGGTCTGAGGATGATCGGCAAAGGCCTTGGAGACAAGACCCGGCTTGCGCTTTTCCAGCGCCTGTACCTTCTCAAAGAACGTGATGAAGGCCTGGGGATCGTAACCGGCGCGATACATATATTGGAGGCCCAGGTAGTCGGCCTGCGCCTCGAACTCGCGGGAGAACATGAGGAAGGTCATGGGGAGAGCCAATTGGGAACCTTCGTAGATGCCGTAGCCCGTCCAGCCGCCGACAAAGATCATCACCGGAACCATGCCGATCTGGGCATAGTTCAGCCGGGTCATCTCGCGCATCGCGTGATGGGCGCAGACGTGGGCCGTCTCATGGGCCATGACACCGGCCAGCTCGGCCTCTTCGTCGGCGTTCAGGATCAGGCCCGAGTTGACGTAAAAAAAGCCGCCGGGAAGCGCGAAGGCGTTAATCTCATCCGAATCAATCACTTTGATCGTGAAAGGCACCTTGCAGTCGGAGTTCTTGACGATATTCTGGCCGATGCGGTTCACGTACTCGGTGACCACCGGATCGGTGATGAGCTTGGTGCTCTTCTCTACCTCCTGGGCGTACTCCCTACCCATCTTGATTTCGGTATCGGTCGAGTACCAGTTCCCTACCCCGCGGCCGCCAATGTCGCGATTACCCACGGCGCCCACGTCTTCGATGGAGCCGGGCTTCACGTTGATCTTCTGGCTGCCCGGCTCGATCACCTTGTCGGGATTCACAATGGTGGCTGCGGTGTCGCCTCGCACCGGCGTCGTTCCGGGCGCGGGCGGCTTGGAAGGCGTACTGGCGGGAGTGTCCCCGCCGACGGGCGCCGTTCCCGGAGCCGGTTGGGCTGTGGGAGTGTTGGAAGGCGGCGTGCTCGATGGGGGCGTAACCGTCGGAGCTGACTGCGCCCATGAACTCGTGGCCAAAGAAACCGTCAGCGCCAGACCTGCCAGCACCGCTACCTGGGAAGCTATCCGCACTCTCCGCATGACCTCACCTCCGGCACATTTCCATTCTCTCCGCTGGAGCGCGGCGTGCTTATGCTGCACAGCCTTGGGGACTGGACCGCTTCGCTCCACTATTTAGACGCTACTCATCTCACATTTGGCAACAACGAAGATGAATATTTCGGTAATGAGCCGAATCTACCCCGGAAGGAGGCGTGTCAGGGAACCATCAATGGCCTCCCAAATCCGCATTCTTTATCGCAATACCATCGCCAATTTGTTGCCGGCCTCCGTCTGAATTACAGTGGAGTACACGCGGAAGTGGGAGAGTTGACTTGCGAAAACTGATTCTATTGCTTGCCATGGCCGTCTGTGGAACGATGCAACTCGTTGCCCAGCAACCGCCGCCCCATCCCCCGCTGGCAGATCTGCTGCTCCCGCACAGCCATGCCCGACCTGTCCCCGCCAACCCCCAGCACACCCCCGAAGTCATCTTCGACGCCACCAGCCTCGGCTCACCGCTGCTTCTCGACAAAGGCTGGCGCGTCGGAATCACCTCCAACCCGGCTGCGGCGACTGCCGAGTTCGACGACTCCACATGGGCCGTCCGCGATGCACAGGAATCCTTTGCCGAGGTTCCCGATGAGGATCATCCCGCCGGCGCACTCAACGGGGACAACAACACAGGCCGCTCCAAAGGCCACCAGCGGCCCTTCGCCTGGTTCCGGCTGCATGTCAAGCTCCCGCCCAACCACGGGTCTCTGGTGTTGATCATCGAGCTGCCGCCCTCCGAGAATGCTTCCACCAGTCAGGAGATGTTGAGCGCGGATGTCTACGCCAATGGCCGCCAGATTCGCCCTGAGGGGCCACACGGAGACGCTCCCGAGCGTTACCAGCAGATCACTCGCATTTATAACCTGAAGCTGGACCCTTCTGAGACCTCTCTGACCCTGGTGTTGCGCACGATCTTCTTCCCCTCCGGGTTTGGCGCCTACACCAGATTCTTTGCCAATCGCAGTCTGCGCCTGGGTTATCCGGAAGAA
>CAWFZU010000174.1:0-3647 GCA_963820195.1 uncultured Acidobacteriaceae bacterium
CCGACAGACCAAACGGCGCGGCGAGTTGCCCCTGCCACTCGCCCTGCACGGTGTCGCCTTGCCGGTAGTAGCTCTGCGTTTCGGAGGCGAAGTCCAGTTTGTGATAGGTCTGCGCCTGGCTGGCGCTGAGCGATTTGGAAAGTGTCAGCATAGGGTTACGACGGCCTCAGTTCAAAGGAAATTTGTTCGTCCTCGGAGTGTTCCTGCGCATCGGGCGAGTCGGGAGAGGATGGTGTGTTGGCCATTTCCTGGGCAGGCGCAGACGGATTTTGGGAGACGACCTCGACCTGCTCCATCACTTGCTGAACCGGCCAGGGAATCGGACGTGGTGACTTTTCCTGGACAATCGGAGCGTCCCCGGAGACCGTTGCGACGGGTTCGGAATCCGCGCTTTCCTGCCTCTCTTCGTCTTCCGTCTGAATCGGTTCGAGCGTGTCGGGATCGAAGGCCAAGCCGCCGTCCGCCATCTTGCGTGGTATGAAATCAATGGTCGGCGTGGGCAGGTCGAGGTAATCGAAGGCGAAGCGCGCGACGTTGTTTCCGAGCTTCAGGTAGGCGTGCCGGTCATCGAGTCCGGCGATTTCCGACCCCATGACCAGCGGCTCGATCTGCCGTTCCACGGTGAAGTTCTTGCCAGACCTGGTTCCGTCGAACTTGGTCTCTTTCAGCCGCTCGATTTCGACCTTGCCAATCGTTTCTGAGATCCACTCGGACGCCTTCGGTTCGGTGGTCTTCATGAAGATTTTCGTGGCCGGCTGCGAGAGCATCACCTCGGCCAGATGGCCGTAGGTGACTTCAAGCTGGGCCTTGCCCTGGAAGCCCAACACGAGCGGATTTTTGCTCTTCCTATTTTCTGTTATCGCCGTGTGAAGCTGCGGCAACTTCTGCAAACTCGCCAACTCATCGATCACAAACCACACCGGGCGTTGTCCCGGCTGCGGCGCACTCAACAGGCGCATAACCAGCAGATCGATCCAGAGCGAATGCAGGGGACGCAACGTGTCCCGCTCCGCTGGACGCGAGGTAATGAAGATCCATCCCTGCCGTTTCTTTGCCCAGGTGCGGGCGTTCCAGACAGGACGGTTCTCGTCTTTTTCCGGCAAGAGCCGGAAGCTCTTCGCCACAAGAGCCAGAGAAGAGAGGACACCGGCCCGCTGCGGCCCTGCCTTCCTGTCAATATAGAAGGCCATCTCGGTTCCCTGGACGCGCTTCAGCAATTCCGTCATCGCTGGCCATCCATGCGGCAAGCTGGTGCGGCGTCGGCCCGAGCTTCAGCAGGTGTGCGAAAATCTGGGCAGGCGTGTCGTGAAAGAACTCGTCGATCACGTCTGTCTTGCGTTGATAGAGCGAGGCGGCGATGGCGTCTGCCTCGGCATTCGATTCCATCTCCTGCGCCGGTCCCCAGTACGGGCAGCGGTCATCGAGCGGGTTGAGCACGATGTCGCCGCGCTCTTTATCGAAGAACCGCTGGATGTATTCGCAGGCCGGATCGTAGACGATGGCCGAGTCTTTCCGGTCCCTGATCTGGCGCAAGATTTGCATGATGAGCTGGGACTTGCCAGCCCCGTGTCGCCCATGATCTGGATGTGCTGCGCCTCTTTGCGCTGAGGAATTCGCATCATCCGGCGCGATTCGGTCGTCACGAAACCAACGCCTTTCCCCTTCGCAGCCCTGTTGAATTGTCGGAGTAAGCATCAGCGGACCGCGCAGAACGCGAAGCGGAGGCGGGCACTGCTGGAGAGCAACCCGCCAAGGAATAACCGGCTGGAGACTCATCGACGCCGATGAGCGCCGGGAGTGGGCACGACTGCCGCTCCCGGCCTTTTCTTTCAACATCGGATCGATAGATTTCCCCATGCCTTGAAAAACTCACTCATCAAGCCGCCGCGCAGCGGCATCGTTAGAGTTCTTATTCAGGCTGCCATCGATTCTGGCAGGCGGTTGAAGTATACCTGATCGGGCGTGAGCGCCTTTCAGGCTGGAGTGCGGCCGGATGGAGTTGTAGAACTCGAGGTAGCGGCCGATGGAAGTTCTGGCCTCGCTGGACCGACTCGTAGGCGTGCAGATAGACCTCTTCGTACTTGATCGACTTCCAGACCCGCTCGACGAAGACGTTGTCGCGCCAGCGGCCCTTGCCGTCCATGCTGATTCTGATCCCTTCTTCCTTTAGCCGCCCGGTGAAGGCTTCGCTGGTGAACTGACTGCCCTGATCGGTGTTGAAGATCTCCGGTTTTTCATTCCTGGAAAGAGCTTCTTCCAGCGCCTCGATGCAGAAGGAAGTCTCCATGGTGATCGACAGCTTCCAGGCCAGAACGCGGCGGCTGAACCAGTCCACCACCGCGGCCAGATAGACGAAGCCGCGCGCCATGGGGATGTAGGTGATGTCCATGGCCCAGACCTGATTGGGCCGCGTGACGGCCAGCCCGCGCAGCAGGTACGGATAAATCCTGTGTCCTGGCGCGGGTTTCGAGGTGTTGGGCTTGCGATAGATGGCCTCGATGCCCATCCGTCTCATCAGCGTCTTGATGTGCCTGCGGCCTACCTCCAGGCCCTGCTGCCAGAGCAGGTCGCGCAGCATGCGGCTGCCGGCGAAGGGATAGTTCAGATGCAACTCGTCGATGCGCCGCATCAGCCATAGATCTTCGCTCAGAGATCGGGCGCGGCTCGTAGTAGACCGTGCTGCGGCTGATGCCCAGCACCTCTGCCTGTTGCTTGATGGGAAGGTCGTGCTCGGGGTCGATCATCGCTTTGCGCTCAGCAGTCCCGCCTTGGTGAGCGCCCCTTCTAAAAAATCGTTCTCCAGCGTCAGCTCGCCGATCTTGGCGTGCAGCGTCTTGAGGTCCACCGTAGCCGTCGCGGCCTCTGCCTTCGCCTCGCCGCCGAAGACCCCGGCTGCGCCTTCCAGCAAGCTGGCTCTTCCACTGCGTAATCTGGTTGGCGTGCACATCAAACTGCTCGGCCAACTCCGAAAGTGTCTTTTCTCCCTTGATGGCGGCCAAGGCCACCTTCGCCTTGAAGGCCGCTGTGTGGTTCCGACGCGGACGTCTGCTCATCTGCTCTCCTCATCCCAGCCATTTTAGGCTGCGGGCGAACAGAACCTCCACTTAACCCCCTGTCCGAATTTGCGGAACCGGCTCTGAGAATTCACTTTGCAAGAGATGCGTTTTCGCCCACCGTCTGTGTACGATACGCGTACGATAGCTCCGGCATTATCGACTTTTTGGCCCGTTATTCACTTCGTGTTATCTGCAAGTTACAGAAAACAATACACATGAACCAGCTCGTCTCCCGCCGCCTCCACCAATAATAAACGCAATATAACCAACGGTTTATCTTGTGGAAAATTTCCATAAGTTAAATTCGTACTAATTTTGTACGAGCGCTAGACTGTTCGCAGCATGCTTGCGGTCTACACACGCCACACCTCACCTTATCCTCTCCACGTGCGACCGAACCTTACACAAAGGCAAAATCGATGCGGGATTTGAGGGAGGCCGGCGCGTTTTTAAGCAACTGAAGACACCGATGGTCTTCGCCAGCAGCGTTAGCTCCCTCTGCGCGGTCCCCACACTCGTTTCAATATGGCGCCAATTCCGGATTACACCCTGCCGTTCCGTTCAGGTACCAACCCTATGCTCTCTACGCTT
>CAWFZU010000175.1:0-8557 GCA_963820195.1 uncultured Acidobacteriaceae bacterium
GCCAACCTGAGTTCCGCTAGTTGGTCCATAAGGAAAGTACACCTGGTCGAAGTAATCATTTGAAACCTTCTCGAACTGCTGCTTCCAGTCTCCATTCGCGGCATAAACAGGATTCGCCGAAGCCATAAACACTCCAATCGCCAACAATACAACGAATTGCCTCATATGAGTCCTCGCTATCGAACTTCATTTCTTCTTATGCGTTCACCGGCTCGGGCGCCAGGTTGGCCAGCAACTCGTGAATCTCCAGCAGCACTTCGTCGCTCCGCGTGGCAGTTAAAGGATACTTCAACAGGCCCTGCGGCGTGAACTGCGCGCCGCGTTTTGCATTCCGCGCCACCAGGCGCATGAGAGTCTGCGGCTCGATAGCCGCATTTTCCATAAAGCGAATATGAAGCTCAGTGCGCTTGCGATCCACCTGCGCAATGCCGATCCGCTCGCATTCGAGCCTTATCAGCGACCCCTCCAGCAAATAAACCGTCGCGTCCGGCGGCGTGCCGTAGCGGTCCTCCATCTCCGCGCGCACTTCGTTCACAGCGGCTTCACTCGCCGCTCCTGCAATCTTCTTATAGAGCCGCAGCCGCTGATTCTCTTCCGGCACATAACTCTCGTCGATGCGCAACGCAATCCCCAGGTTAAGTTGCGTCGCGGGCCGCTCCTCGCTCGTCTCGCCTTTCATCTCCTTCACCGCGGCCTCCAGCATCGAGGTGTATAACTCGAATCCCACGGCCTCGATGTGCCCGCTCTGCTCGCCTCCCAGCATGTTGCCCGCGCCGCGCAGTTCCAGATCCAGCGCAGCAATCTTGAAGCCCGCGCCCAGGTCGCTGAACTCCTTCAGCGCCGCGAGCCGCCGGCGTGCAATCTCCGTCAATTCATTCTCCGGAGGAATCAGCAGATAGGCATAGGCGCGCCGGTTCGAGCGCCCCACGCGCCCGCGCAACTGGTATAACTCGCTCAGCCCGTGCCGGTCAGCGCGATTGATAAGCATGGTATTTGCCAGCGGAATGTCCAGCCCGTTCTCGATGATCGTCGTCGCCACCAGCACATCATACTCGTGCCTCATGAAGGCCAGCATCACCCGCTCTAATTCAGTTTCGCTCATCTGCCCGTGGCCCACGCTAACGCGCGCCGCTGGAACTAACTCCTGAATCCGCGCGGCGATCTCGTAAATGGACTCCACGCGATTGTGCACAAAATAGACCTGCCCGCCTCGTTCTAACTCCACCTCGACCGCCGAGCGAATAATCTTCTCGTCGAACTTGGCGACAACCGTCTGGATCGCCATGCGGTCCTTGGGCGGCGTCTCGATCACGCTCATGTCGCGCAAGCCCACCAGCGACATATGCAGCGTGCGCGGAATCGGCGTGGCGCTCATGGCCAGCACATCGATCTCCTTGCGCATCTGCTTCAGCCGCTCCTTGTGGCGCACGCCGAAGCGCTGCTCCTCATCCACCACCAGCAGGCCCAGATCCTGAAACTTGATGTCTTTCGAGAGCAGCCGATGCGTGCCGATAAGGATATCGACCTTGCCTGTCTCTACCCGCTCGACAATATTCTGTTGTTCCTTATGAGTTCTGAAGCGCGAAATCATCTCAACAGTAATGGGAAACTGCGCAAACCGCTTCTTGAATGTCTCAAAATGCTGAAAACTCAGAATTGTCGTTGGCGTCAGCACGGCCACCTGCTTGCCGTCCTGTACCGCCTTGAAGGCCGCCCGCATCGCCACTTCCGTCTTGCCGTAACCCACATCGCCGCACAGCAGCCGATCCATCGGCCGTGGTGGATTCCATGTCATACTTGATGGCCCGGATCGCCGATATCTGGTCGTCAGTCTCGCTATAATCGAACGAGTCCTCAAACTCTTGCTGAAACTCGTTGTCTCTTCGAAAAGGCAGTTCCCTGCGCCGTGGTCCGCTCAGCGTATAACTTCAATAACTCGCCGGTCATATCCTGCATGGCCTTGCGCACTCGCGCCTTGGTCTTGGCCCACTGCTGCGAGCCCAGCCGGTTCAGCGCCGGCGCCGGCCCCGCATCCGTCGAGCGGTACTTCTGAATCAGATCCAGCCGAGTGAGCGGCACATATAACTTGGCCTGTTCAGCAAACTCCAGGATCATGAACTCAATCGAGAGTCCGTCCTGCACAATTTCCTTGAGTCCCTGATATTGCGCAATGCCATGCTCCACGTGCACCACATAATCGCCGATTGCCAAGGTCGCGAAAATCCGAAACAAACGCCGCCGTCTTCGAACGCTTCGGCTCCGGCCGCGCCGCCACATCCGCTTCGTCGGATAGATCGTTGGCCCCGAACAAAATCAGATTCGAGTCAAGAAAACTAACTCCCGCCGCTATCGGCGTGCGCACTATCACCGGCACGCGCAGATCGCCGGCCAGGTAACTCGACCTCGTCCAGCATCGTCTCGCCAGGATGCGGATTGCGGCTGCCGAGGCGATAAGGAATCTGGTATTCGCGCAGCACCGTGGCCATCCGCTCCACATCGCCCTGATGCGGCGCGGCCAGCACAATCCGCGTCTCGCTGGCCATCAGCGTCCGCAAATGCTCGGTCAGGGCCGGAATCGAGCCATGAAACCGCAGCGTCGGCCGCGTGTTCAGCTCGATCTCGCCCAGCGTCGTGTCCGTCATCCAGCACGTCCACCACGCCCAGCTGATCGAGGTCCAGCCCCATGTGCGCGTCCAGTTGCGCCTGTCAACACCTCGGGCCGCAGATAGATGTCCTCGGGCCGGATCAGCGAGCCCATTCGCCGACCGTTCATGCCGCTGCTCGACCTTGTTCCACCAGCGATCGATCTGGTTGCGCACCATCGCCGGCTCTTCGATAAACAGCGCGCACTTGGGCAGCAGAGTGAGCAGCGACTTATCCGCTCCGGCCACCGCCGAGAAAAACTCCCAGCCCGGAAAGACGCTCACTCCGCCGGCAGCGGCCAGTTCGGCAGCCATCTCCTCATCTTCCGACTATCCACCCGCTGCCGGCTCAGCCGCCCATGCACCGCGGCCAGCAGCCGCTCAGTCACCGGCGTCTCGGTCAGCGGCAATAACTGCGCTTCGTCCAGCGCCGACTCTGCGAGCGCTGCGTCTCCGGATCGAATTTGCGGATGGTCTCAATCTCGTCGCCGAAAAACTCGATGCGCACCGGCCGGTCGGACTCCGGCGAATACACATCCAGAATCCCGCCCCGCCGCGTGAACTGTCCCGGCATCTCCACCAAATCCATATGCGTATAGCCCACGCTGGCCAGGTGCCCGGTAAGCACCTCCACATCCACCTCTTCGCCGCGCTTCAAAGTCACCGTCAGGCCGGCGTAGTAATCGCGGTCAAAGAGCCGTAGCGCCGCCGCCTCCACCGGAGCAATCAGGATTGACACTGCCCCGGTGGCCAGCTTCCACAACGCCGCCGCCCGTTGCTCCTGCACATCTGGGTGTGGAGATAGATTTTCGAAGGGAAGAACATCATGGGCCGGCAGCCGCACTACCAACGCCGGGTCCACCGCTCCGGTCAGCTCGCAGCCGGCGCGTAGCATCGGCTCCAACGCTTCGGCGGCCTTGTTATCGGCCACCAGCACAATCACAGGCTGTCTTGCGGCCCGCGCCATCAGCGGCAGATAGACCGCCCGCGCCGTCGCCGTCAGCCCGGAGACACGTCTCCGCCCCGCACCCAGGCTCAGATGCCTTCGTACGCGCTCAAATCCCGAAGAGTGCTCCAGCTCCGCAAAGACTTCGCGGACAAACGGGAGAATCATGTGCTACCAGTTTAGCAGCGATGGGAGTTTGCCGCTGAGGTGAAAACAAGGAGTTTTCCCGCAACCTGAAAGCCCGCGTTTGTCATTCTCTGTTGCTGAATTAGATGCGCCGGACCGGCGGTTGCACCCAGTCATTTGTCAAAGTGCCTTTCTTTGAGTATTGTAGTTATGTGCAAGTGGCTCATTGGGGGTAAGACATAGCCTCGCGGAATTTGAACCAGTTGCCTAAAACAATCAGGGAGGAAGCATGTCAATTTCAGAGATTCTGGCAACCATCGATCATGAGATCGCTCAGTTGCAGCAGGCACGCGCACTGCTGGGCGGCGGCGCGGTAGCGGCGCCCAAGAAGAAAGTCGGGCGTCCCAGGAAGATAGTGGCCGCGCCGAAGAAGGCCGCGGTCGTAGCTGCGCCCGTCGCCGCAAAACCCGCGAAACACGCGAAAAAGAAGAAGAAGAGAAACCTCTCACCCGAGGGGCGGAAACGCATCGCCGAGGCAGTCAAAAAGCGCTGGGCGGCACAGAAAGCTGCCGCCGCCAAGTAACTGGCAGCCTGCTCTATGGAATTGAGCTGGCGCAGGCTCTAACCCGTGTCAGCTCGGTTCTCTTCGATGGTTTCTTCCGGCCAAAGCGGCGGCTGAATGGCGCGCGTTTTTTCGTGCCTGAGGTCGGCCAGGATGCGAGTCCAGTAAAGGATGCTTCGCTCTGTCCGCGACTTTCGAAGTTGCGCCGCACGGAGTTTGCCTTCGGCGTAGCGCATTCGCCGGCGCAGGGTTGGATCGAGTTTTGGTTCATCGCGCATGGGTGTCCGGCTGAATATTTAAAATTATACGTCCCGCGCAACGAGTCCGGCTTCCATGCCAGTTTGATCTATTCAGGACCATGTCCCGGATCCCATTTCCGGCGGATGACCATCCACATCCCTTGCTTGAAACAAAAAACCGGACCCCAGCCTCATCGCTTATATTTGCGTCCAGGGCGGGAATTGGCGAGTCGCTGGAACCGGAAGCCCCACCGCTGCGTATCCTACTCCGAACGCCCTCCCTCAGCGTCTAAACGCTATGCAATCATTCTCCGACACTCTCGGCCAGGTCTACCGCGCCATGGTGGCCAACAAGCTGCGCACATTCCTGACCATGTTCGGGATCGCCTGGGGCGTGGGCTCGCTGCTGGTGCTGGTCGGCCTCGGCGAGGGCTTCCGCAGCGGCCAGCACAAGCAGACTCTCCTCCTTCGGTAACGATGTCATCATGATGTGGAATGGCACCATTCCCGCGCTGCCCAACCAGCACACCGGAATGCGCCCTTATCAGATGACCCTGCGCGACGAGGCCGCCATGCGCGCCCTGCCCCAGTTGCGCGCGGTTACCGCTGTGCTGGGCCGCAGCGATCTCTACGAAGTCAGCGCCTGGTCCAACACCTCCGGCCAGGTGACGGGCGTCGAGCCGAACTATGCGGATATCCGCTTTCTGCCCATCGCCGAAGGGCGCTTCATCAACAACCAGGATATGGCTGGAGCGCCGCCGCGTCGTCGTGCTCGGCTCCAAGTCCGCGCAGCTTGCTCTTTCTCGGCCATCCCATGCTGGGCGAGACCATCACCATCAACGACGTCAGCTTCACCGTCGATCGGCCGCGCCGAATACCATCAGCCACGGCAACAACGACAGCGAAAATCAGAAGACTCTACATCCCGCTCACCATCATGCAGGAACTCTTCGCCTGGAAAGGCGACAATGTGCCGCGCGATGCGGTCGGCTCCATCCAATATCAGCCGGCGGTCAAGGGTGAGGCGGCGGCAGCCAAGGCTGCGGTCCACCGAGTCGTCGCCCAGAATCACGGCTTCGACCCCGCGCTCAACGATGCGTTTCAAGAGTGGGACACCATCAAGGAAGAACAAGATGATCGGGGCCATCTTCAATGCGATGGATGTTTTTCTGGGCGGGGTGGGCATTGTGACCCTGGGGCTGGGCGCAGTTGGAATCATCAACATCATGCTGGTCTCGGTGACCGAGCGAACCCGTGAAATAGGCCTGCTGAAGGCCATCGGAGCCACCAAACGCAGCATCCTGGCGCAGTTCTTCTGGGAGGGGCTGCTGCTGACCGGCATCAGCGGAATAATCGGCATTATAGCCTCGGCAGGATTCATGTGGCTGCTGCAACAGGTGCTTACCGGCAAGATGCCCGGCTGGGATCCGCCCCGGCTCGTCCCCTGGTCGGCCGCGCTGGCTTTGGGATCGCTGACGCTGAGCGGCGTCGTTGCCGGTCTTTATCCTGCCAGCAAAGCTGCTGCCCTGGACCCCATCGAAGCGCTGCGACGAGAGTGAGAAAGACAGTTCTCAGTTCACAGTACTCAGTTCTCAGTTTACAGTTCGCAGTTTTGAATGCAGCGAGGTTATTGGATGGGACACTCATTTCGTGATTTGCAGGTTTGGCAAAGAGCAATCCAATTGACGGTGGTAATCTACCGCCTGACGCAGGGTTTTCCGCGTGAGGAAATCTACGGTTTATCCAGTCAGATCAGACGTGCGGCAGTTTCGATTCCAAGTAATATCGCCGAAGGACAAGGAAGACTGTCTGTGGGTGATTTTAGACAGTTTTTGGGTATTGCTCGCGGTTCAAATCATGAATTGCAAACCCAACTGGTAATTGCTCGGTCGCTCGGATTCGGCGATCCCGCATTGATCGATGAAGCAGAGAGTTTGTCGCAAGAGGTTGGAAAAATGATCTACGCGTTACTGGAATCTCTCCATGAGTCAACTTCACTGAAAACTGGTAACTGAGAACTATGAACTGAGAACTGAGAACCGGAGCGAAGCGACCATGCTTAAAGACATTCTCGGCCAGGCCTGGGAGGCAATGCTCTACAACCGCCGCCGCACGGCCATCACGATGATCGGCATGGCATGGGGCATCGCCACGGTGGTACTGCTGCTGGCCTACGGCGCAGGTTTCAGCCGCGCCATCGAAAATATCTTCGCCCAGTGGGGCACCAGCACCATCGGCCTCTGGCCCGGCCGCACCAGCGAACAGGCCGGCGGCGACAAGGCCGGCGCATGGATACGCTTCACCCTCGACGATGTGGACCGCATTGCCAATACCGTTCCCGGTATTACCTATATCTCGCCGGCCAATTACAAGGACGTGACGGTGCAGAACGATCTGCACAGTCACGTCTTTGCACATGGCGGGCGAGATATAGGTAATGCCGGGAACGCTGTTGGCGATGCGATCCACATCGTCCATGGTGAAGCGGACTTTCACGCCCGCCTTATCTCCGCCGGCCTGTTGGCTGGTGCGGCCGGGAAAGACGCCGATGATGTTGGTGCCCCAGCTTGGCAAAGATGGCCTCAATGGCGCGGCTGAATCCTGCGCCGTAGGCCAGCAGCAGCACCACCGTGGCGATGCCCCACGCCATGCCGATCATGGTGATGGTGGTGCGGCGGCGGTTGTAGAGCATCGCCTCCCAGGCCTGGCCGAGTATGTCTTTGAGCATGGTTAGTTCTCAGTTCTCAGTTCTCAGTTCTCAGTTCTCAGTTCTCAGTTGCCAGTTTTCAGTGAAGTTGACTCATGGAGGGATTCCAGCAATGCGTAGATCATTTTCCCAACTTCGTGTGACAAACTCTCCGCTTCATCGATCAATAATGCATCGCCGAATCCAAGCAATCGTGCGATTTCCAGTTGGGTTTGCAATTCATGATTTGAACCGCGAGAAATTCCCAGAAATTGTCTGAATTCACCGACACTGACGTCGTCCTGCCCTTCGGCAATATTACTTGGAATCGAAACTGTCGAGCGTCTGATCTGACTGGATAAACCGTAGATTTCCTCACGCGGAAAACCCTGGGTCAGGCGGTAGATTACCACCGTCAACTGGATTGCTCTTTGCCAAACCTGCAAATCACGGAATGCTTGTCCCATACAAAAACCTCGCTGAATTCAAAACTGAGAACTGTGAACTGAGGACTGTGAACTGACAACTATCTCCCTCCGCAGCGCCTCGATGGGATCCATGTTCGCCGCTTTGCTGGCCGGATAGAGCCCGGCTGCGACACCGCTCATCACCAGCGATCCCAGGGCCAGCGCCGCCGACCAGGGCACCAGCCGCGGCGGATCCCAGCCCGGCATCTTGCCGGTGAGCACCTGCTGCAGCAGCCACATGAACCCCGCCGACGCCACGATCCCGATCAGACCGCTGATGCCGGTCAGCAGCAGCCCCTCCCAGAAGAACTGCGCCAGGATGCTGCGTTTGGTGGCGCCGATGGCCTTCAGGACGCCAATCTCGCGGGTCCGCTCGGTCACCGAGACCAGCATGATGTTGATGATGCCCACCGCGCCCAGGCCCAGAGTCACAATGCCCACGCCGCCCAGAAAGACATCCATGGCGAGAAGATGGCCGCGACCATCTTCATCTTCCTCGATGGTGTCAAATTCGTTGAAAGCATCTGTGATCGTGGGGTCGAAGCCGTGTCGCTCGGCGATCACGCGATGCACCGCGGCCACCGCGCCGCCGCATCGCCCTTTATCGTAGGCTGATACTGGATCGAGGTCAGGGCATCGCGGGGAATGTTGTCGCCCTTCAGGCGAAGAGCTCCTGCATGGTGGTGACCGGGATGTAGACTCTCTGGTCGTCGTAGTCGTTGTTGCCGCGGCTGATCTTCTCCACGACCGACCACCGTGAAGCTGCGTCCGTTGATGGTGATGGTCTCGCCCAGCATGGGGTGACCGAGAGAGAGCAATTGTGCGGACTTTAATCCCAGGACTACCACGCGGCGGCGCTCCACCATATCCAGGTTGTTGATGAAGCGCC
>CAWFZU010000176.1:0-4010 GCA_963820195.1 uncultured Acidobacteriaceae bacterium
TCCTGGCCAAGGTGATGCTGCCCCACGAGCACGAACTCACTGCGGATGAAACCGAGGTTGTTGGCGTGGTGGGTCGGATCTCGGCTCCGATACGGGCGGGCGGAATCGGGGAGATTGTTTACGAACAACTGGGCGCGCGCCACTCGGCTCCGGCGCGCTCCGAGGACGGCGTGGCGATTCAAAAGCAGGAAGAGGTCTTCGTCGTCCGCTACGAAAGAGGAGTTGCCTACGTCCGGCGATGGGAAGATTTGCCGGAAGAACATGGCGCAGGGACTAGCGGACTCAGGGACTGAGGAACCAGGGAGTGAGGGAGTAAGAGAGGATATGAGCAACAACGGCATACTGATCATCGATATGGCCATCCTGGTGGGGATCTTCCTGCTGGGATTGCTGGCCAAGTTGTTTCCCGGAACGGCCGCAACACCGGCTCGAAACAGTGAACAGTGATCAAGAACCAAATGCGATGGCGAGCGACGGTCACTGACCACTGTTCACTGAAAGTCAACCATTAACCACTTACCTCCCGGATGAAAGGGCCGGGATTGCAATGGATAACCAAATCGTTTTGTATGTCGGACTGGCAATACTCGCGCTGATCTTTGTACTGGGCATACTAGCCAGGATGTATCGCAAAGCAGGCCCCAACGAGGCTTTGATTGTCTACGGATTCCGCGGTCCTCGCGTCATCAAGGGCCACGGCACGGTGATCTTCCCCATGGTGGAGAACTGCCGCGAACTGAGCCTGGAGCTAATGAGTTTCGATGTGGCACCGCAGCAGGACCTTTACACCAAACAGGGCGTTGCGGTGACGGTTGAAGCGGTGGCGCAGATTAAAGTGCGCAGCGACCAGGCTTCGATTCTGACCGCGGCCGAACAGTTCCTCACCAAACCGCCGCAACAACGCGAAGGGCTCATTCGCCTGGTGATGGAAGGCCACCTGCGCGGCATCATCGGCCAGTTGACGGTGGAGCAGATCGTCAAGGAGCCGGAGATGGTGGGCGACCGCATGCGCGGCACCTGCGCCGACGATATGAGCAAGATGGGCCTGGAGGTGATCTCGTTCACCATCAAGGAAGTTCGCGACAAGAACGAGTACATCTCGAATATGGGCCGGCCGGATGTGGCGCGCATCAAGCGTGACGCCGATGTGGCCACAGCCGAGGCGGAGCGCGACACCGCGATTCTGCGCGCCAACGCAATGCGCGATTCCTCGGTGAACAAGGCCAAGGCCGACCAGGAGCGGGTGATCGCCGAGACCGCGTCAGCGACCCGCCAAGCCGAGGCACAGCGCGACCTGGATATCAAGAAGGCGGAGTACGCCGAGCAGAGCCGCCGCCAGCAGGCCACGGCCGACAAGTCCTACGAGCTGCAAACCAACGTGATGCTGCAGCAGGTGACGGCCGAGCAGGTGAAGGTGCAGCAGGTGGAGCGCGAGGGGCAGATCAAGGTGCAGGAGGCGGAGATCCTGCGCAATGAAAAGCAGCTCATCGCGACCGTGCTCAAAGCCGCCGAGATCGAAAGGCAGCGCATCGAAAACATGGCCGCCGCGGAGAAGAACCGCCTGACCACCGAAGCCGAGGGCCGCGCCGCCGCGATCCGCGCGCAGGGCGAAGCCGAGGCCAGCATCATCTTACAAAAGGGAACGGCGGAAGCCAAGGCGATGAGCGTGAAGGCCGAGGCCTACCAGGAGTGGAACCAGGCCGCCGTTGTGGACAAGCTGCTCACCAACATGGCCGACGTGGTGAGAGCCATGGCCGAGCCGCTCAGCAAGGTGGACAAGATCACCATCGTGTCAACAGGCAATGATGATGCCGCCGGAGCCCACAAGATCACTGGCGACATGACGCGCATCGCGGCGCAGGTGCCGGCGCTCTTTGAGGCCTTGAGCGGCATGGACATCAAGCAACTGATGTCCAACGTGAAGGCCATCAAGGCGAAGCCGGAGAAGGATAGCAAGCCGGATGCAAAGTAACAAGGTCTCCCACCCTGGCCGGAAACAACAAGAACGCGGCGAGGGTGGGGCACACATCACTGAGAACTGACAACTAACAACTGAGAACTGACGGAGGTACGTCATGGCACTGTTGGAGAGAGTAAGCACATTGCTGCGCGCCAATCTGAACGACCTGATCGAGAAGGCCGAGGATCCGGAGCGGATGTTGAAACAGATCGTGCTGGACATGGAGAACCAGTTGATGCAGGTGAAGACGCAGGTGGCCATCGCCATCGCCGACGAGCACCTGCTGGAGAAGAAGCGCGCCGAGCACACCGAGCAGGCGGCGGAGTGGCGGCGCAAGGCGGAGCTGGCCGTGCAAAAGGGCCACGACGACCTGGCCCGCGCGGCGCTCGAACGCGCGCTGAGCCACGATCAGCTGGTGACCGGCTTCACCACCCAGGCCGAGGACCAGAAGCATGAGGCCGACAACCTGCGCCAGGCGCTGCGCAAACTGGAGCAGAAGCTGGGCGAAACGCGCGCCCATTGCGAGATGCTGGTGGCCGAGCATCGGCGAGCCAAGGTGGTGGGCCGGGCCACGGAGGCGCGGCAAGTGGTGGGCATCGGGCAGGAGCACGCGCTGGGTCGCATGAAGACCCGCGTCCACCTGAAGGCAGCACAGAACGCCGCCGCCAGCGAGGTGATGGTTCCGGAGTCGCTGGAAGACCGCTTTCATGCGCTGGAGAGCGAAGACAGGATCGAGCTTCTGCTCAACGAGATCAAGACCCGGCAGGCGATCCAATAGAGGCCGCAACGAATCCCACCCTTTCCGCCAAGTACGCGGAAAGGATGGGGCACCCGCTCTTGTTTGCCGGGAGGCAGATTTCTGTGTCCTCGGAACGGGGAAGCGCGTCTAACATATAGGTACTGTGTACACACGATGAAATCATGCCCGTGAGCGGAGCCTGAAGTGGAGGTTGAACGGCAGGCTTCGCCGGGGGAGTGATTTACCCTTAAAGGGTAGCCCCTGGCCGATTCGCACTTTCAGGCGGAGGTGGCTGATCGGGCGCAAATCTATGACTGGTGGGCGAATGCGCTTCGGTTTCTGTTTTCTTTCTGCAACAATTCTTGCTGAATTGGCTCTAGTGGTCTCGCCCTTCCGCGCATCGGCGCAGGAGGCAGGTTCCGGTCTGATTGTCACTGCAACCGCGGAGCTCCCCGATGCGCCGCGGCCGCAGTTCGAGGTTGCGTCAGCCGAGCCTCCCGATCAGCAGCCTCCCGCGGATCAGGGCACATCCAGCTCGCAAACCCCCACGCCGCCGCCTGCCGCCGAAAAAAGCCAGCACGAGAAGGCCGAAGAGCAGATCAAGGAGCAGGAGAAGCAGCGTGTGGTAGGAGTGTTGCCCCAATTCAACATCTCTTATCGCAGCGATGCCGCTTCCATGACCGCGGGGCAGAAGATGAAGCTCGCCCTTCGCTCCTCGACCGACCCGGTGGCCTTTGCCGCCGCATTCGTGGTAGCCGGTTATCACGAGGCCAGGGACGACGACAAGGGATTCGGATGGGGACTCCAGGGCTATGGGAAGCGGTCGGGCGCGGCCTATCTGGATGCTTTCGACGGCAACATCATCGGCAACGGCATCTTGCCTTCCATCCTCCACCAGGATCCGCGCTACTTCCGCATGGGCCACGGTACCTTTACGCATCGGCTCCTTTATTCTCTGGCCACCAACGTCATCTGCAAGCACGACAACACCGGCAAGTGGGAACCCAATTACTCCAATGTTGGCGGCAACATCATCTCTGGCGCAATCTCGAATCTTTACTATCCGTCCAGCGACTCCGGGATTGGCCAGACTTTCACCAACGGTTTTATCGTGACCGCCGAGGGCGGGGTTGGTTCGGTCTTCGACGAGTTCTGGCCCGACGTTTCGCGCAAGGTGCTCCACCGGGATCCTACGCACGGGCTCGATGCCCAGGCGCGCGCCGCCGAGAAGGCCCGCAAAGACGCGGAAAAGCAGGCCAAGCAGGAGCAGAAATAGGACCAGCGCGCCGACAAAGAATGCGGATGCGCCGT
>CAWFZU010000177.1:0-6780 GCA_963820195.1 uncultured Acidobacteriaceae bacterium
GCGAAGAATCGGTTCACTACGCGCTGCTCGAGCATCCCGCGCCGAAGAGAGTTTTGCTCATCGGCGGCGGCGCCGGCGGCAGCGTCCCGCAGGCTCTCAAGCATCCCACCGTCGAGCGTATCGACCTGGTCGAACTGGATGCCGCGCTCATCCGCATGGCACGCGATTATCTTCCCGCGGACTCCGCGCCTCTTGATCCCCGTGTGCATCTGCACTATGCCGATGGCCGCGCGTATCTCAATGCGACGCGCGACAGCTTCGATGTAATCATTGTCAGTCTTCCTGACCCAGAGACCGCGCAGTTGAACCGCTTCTACACCGCCGAATTCTTTCGCTCCGCGCGCGCTCATCTTGCGCCGGGCGGGCTTCTCGCCTTGCAACTGCGCTCGTCGGAGGAAGCCATCAGCCCCGATCTCGCGGAGTTCCTGCGCTGTATCAACCGCACGCTGCATGAGGTTTTTCCCAACGTTGTCGCGATTCCCGGAGAGACGATTCACTTCTTTGCCGCAACGCGCCCCGGCCTTCTCACCGACGATCCGCGAGTGCTGGTAGCGCGGCTGCTCGCGCGCCACTTGAAGACGCGTTACGTGTGCGAATACTTCATTCCCTTCCGCATGATGCCCGATCGCATGGAGCAGGCGCGCGGCGAATTGCAGCCGCTGGCCGCGACGCAAGTCAATCGCGACTTCTCGCCCATCGCCTACTACTTCAACACGGTTCTGAGGAGCGCGCAGTTCAAGCCCGACTACGCCAACTGGTTGCGCTCGGCTGCGCGCGTGCGCTTCAGCTCCGTGCTCGGTGGTACTCTCATCGTTCTGTTGTTCGTGGCGGCACTGCTCGCGTTTGCACCCGCTCGCGAGCGCCGCGCCCGCTCGGCCGCTGCCGGCTGCATGGCCGCGACCGGCTTCACGCTGATGGCGCTGGAAATCATTCTGCTGCTCGCCTTTCAATCCCTCTACGGCTTCCTCTACCGCCAACTCGCCATTCTGATTGCACTATTCATGGCAGGCATGGCGGTTGGAAGCTGGCTGGGGTTGCGCCGTATTCGCCGCAACGGCCTCCGGACCTGCCGCGCCGTTGCCTCCACGCAGTTTCTTCTCGCGCTCGCCGCCCCCTTGCTGATGCTCGTGGTCAGCCTGCTCGCCAGGCTCTCCGGGGCGGCGGCAATCTGGCTGGCCGCGCAGTGCGTCTTCCCGGCGCTGGCTGCGCTGTCTGGCATCCTGGGAGGCTTCCAGTTTCCCCTAGCGACGGCGATGGTTCTCCAAGACCAAAGTGGAGGGCGAAGGCTCGGCTGGCTCTACGCCATCGATCTGCTGGGCGGCAGCGCGGGCGCTCTGCTGCTGAGCGCCTACCTCATCCCGGTCTTCGGATTCTGGCGGACTGCGTGGCTTTCAGCGGCGGTGAACCTGGCGCCGGCTCTGCTGGCCGCGCGGATTTGCTTTCCGCGCCGCGAACGGTCCTGACAGATCACCACAGGCCACTCGAGCATTTCCATCGCCACAACGGCCAAGGCAGGAAAATAAATCTTTGAAAAACAGCCAATCTAGGAAAACGAATTCTGAAAAATAATTCATATTAAAGTTTTTTCCATTTTTGCCGAAAATTATGGAATAAGCGCCTAGGCTAAGAAGTAGCCAGACCAGAGACGGAAGTGCCGAGCCCGGCGAATGTGTACGCCCTCCCCCAGCGGATGGTTCCGAGGCTTGGGACCGTCTCTGGTCTTCCCTTTAGCGGCTCTCCGCCGCGAGCTAGAGCCGCAACCACGGTGGCGCTCGAATTCGGAGAGATGCGACAATTCGAGACCAGCGACCGGCACGCAACACTGCCCGCCCCTGGTCTCGATTTGTTTTTGCGCGGAAGCAGTTTGAGCCTCTCCGTGCCTTTCAAATCCCATGGTAACCAAGGCGGCTAAGGCCGCCTTTTTCTTTGCGAGGAGCTTTCCGCATGAATCCCATTTCGAATATCTGGAACTCACCCAAGACCTCGGCCGCAGGGCTGCTCATTGGGGTTATCACCATCGCCAGCGTGTTTTCGCAGCAGGGCATCACGCTGGGCACGGCCGGCAGCGGCACCATGGTTACGCTGGTGAGCGGCCTGGCCACCGCGCTGCTGGGCCTGTTGGCCCGCGATCCGGCCCCTTCCAATGGCAATTCCGCCAACTCCACCAACTCCACCGCCAAGCTCGGCTGCTGGGCGTTGATTGCCCTGCTGCTGCCTTTCACGGCCGGGTGCTCGGGAACAAGCGTGGCGCAGAACATTGTGAACTGGACGCCGGCGCTGCAATCCGCGGTGGCCACAGTGGATTCGACCGCGACGCTGTTGGCTCCGGCGGATGCGCCGATCTTTACCGCGGCCACAGTGGGCTTCGACGCGGCCTCCAACCTGCTGGTGGCCCAGGCCAAGGCGTACCTGGCCAATCCGACAGCTCCTGTCCTCCAGCAACTGCAAACAGCCGCGGTTGCCTTCCAGCAGCAGGTGAACGCATCATTGCTACAGGCGGCCAGGATCACCAACCCCGCCAGCCAGCAGCATGTGCTGAACGCGATCAACGCGGTAGCGACCGTGGTCAGCGCGATGCTGGCGCTGGTGATGTCCATCTCCAGCAAGGCCGCCGTGGCGCGGATGGCCTCGCAATCGACGATCAAGCTGGCTCAGGTCCGGCCCTATATGGATGAAGGCAAGGCCGCCGCGCTGGTGGCCAGCCACTACGGAGAGCCGGTGAGCCTGGCGGCAATGCAAGTTGCTCAGTTGGAAGTGAGTGCGGCCCACGCCGGGTTCTAGTCAGACAGGAATTCAAGGCGGAGGCAATGGCCGCTGCCTTGAATTCCAACATCAATTGAGCCTGAAAGGTGATCCGATATCAACTCGACAACTCATAATGCTTGTAAAAGTATGGTGCGCCCGGAGAGATTCGAACTCCCGACCTAACGCTCCGGAGGCGTTCGCTCTATCCAGCTGAGCTACGGGCGCGCATTACCAGCATACCGCACTTGGGATTCGTCCGGGTGAAAGCCGAATGATGCTCCGGTGATGAATGCTGCCGCGCGCCGCAAACGGGGAAGGTTGAAGGTGGTTGTATTCCAGGTTCCGGAAGCGGGATCTGAGGCGCCCAAACTACTCTTCGTGCGGCTCGTCGTCGAGGTTATCCAGCGCGGCCAGAGCTTCGTCGGGCACATCCCACTGGCGGAGAATCTTGTAGATCACGCCGGTAGAAAAACCGGCCGCTACCAGGCGGCGCATGATGCGCGCGGTCTCCTTCTCGTTCTCCGGCTTGAGCAGGCGCTTGCGTTGCAGGTGCTCGCGGGCCAGAGCCTCTTCGTTGGTCTGGCCGTAGCGGGCTTCTAGGGTTTCGGCGATCAGCTCGCTGCCGACACCCTTCTGTTGCAGGTCCTGGCGAACGCGGCGCTTGCCCAGCTTCTCGTTCTCCTGGCGCAGGCGGGCGTAGGTCTCGGCAAAGGCGGCGTCGTCTAGGTAGCCGTGCTCGCGCAGACGGGCCAGAGCAGCCGCTATGGCCGCCTCGCCGCGCTCTCCCGGCTCGACGCGCCTCTGCATCAGCCGCCGCAATTCGGCCTCCGAGCGCATCGCCCGGCCCAGCGCCTTGACGGCATAGTCGTAGAGGCCCGCTTCGTTCAGGAAGGGGCGGGGCTTGCCGGATTTGCGGGCGAAGGGCATCGGTCATTCCAACGGGATCAGCATTCGAAACGGGCGCGTCTTTCTCCAGCGATAATGAACGAAATCTCTGTCCAGCGTGAGTATATCCCCGGTGTCTAATTCGTCCGCAAGATGAATCAAACAAGCGTCGGCAAAATCGGCTGGCGTGTCGCGATACTTCTTCATGATGGAGCGGATTGAACCAGCGGCCTCGTTCAGCCTGAAGCCAATCTCCAGTGCGCCGCATTCGATGCTTGCCAGGAGTGCTTCTGGCGCTCCGCTTACATAGCGGAGCATATAGACACTTTCTGTGACCACAGCCTCGCATGTCACCAGGGGCCGGTCTAACGATTCGTAAGTGCGCATACAGCGCGTGTGATCGAAATCCGACTGATCATAGAGGGCAATGATAAAGCTGGAATCGACCAGAACCGGCGTCACTTCCGCCCACCTCGCTTGAGTCCTTTGGCGCCAAAGCCCTCCATATATTTCTTGTTTGTCGCCAGGTCGGCAAGTCCGCTGGAGAACATGCCAATCCCAATCATCCGGGGTCGAGGCTTGGCGGCGCTCCGCTCAGCCTGTTACGAGGATGCACTGCCGGATCGCTTGTGACGGGGTCCAGCCGTTTTCGCGCACGAGCCGGTCGAGCGCCTCCCGCGTCTCCACATCCAACCGTGCCTGCACGCTCGTCTTCATGAAGCAATTGTACTACAAATCATCAGTTTGTAGTACAACTTTCTGGCTCATGTTTTGTCCAGTTTTACGCAAAAAAACTTGCTTTCAACGCAGAGCCTTTTTCGCTCATTCAATCCACGATTCCCTGATCTCTGATCTCAGTCACTTCGTCCACTCATCCACCCAGTCGTTCACCGTCTTGTACCACAGCCGCGAGTTCTGCGGCTTCAGCACCCAGTGGCCTTCGTCGGGAAAGTAGAGCATCTTGCTGGGCACCTTGAGCCGCTGCAGCGTGGTGAAGAGCTGGAAGCCCTCGCTCACGTCGAGGCGGTAGTCGAGCTGGCCGTGAATCACCAGCGTGGGCGTCTTGAAGTTCTTGGCCGACATCGCCGGAGACCACTTGCGGAAGGGATTCTCCGCGTCGGGCTTGCCGTAGTAATCCCAGGGCTTGCCCTTGAACTCCCACTCGTTGAACCAGAGCTCT
This sequence comes from uncultured Acidobacteriaceae bacterium, assembly GCA_963820195.1. GTDB lineage: Bacteria > Acidobacteriota > Terriglobia > Terriglobales > Acidobacteriaceae > Telmatobacter. The sequence continues at coordinate 4,811 of CAWFZU010000177.1, forward strand.
TCCGTCGTGCCGTAGGCCGATTCGGGGTTGAACATTCCGTCGTGGCTGACGATGCACTTGAAGCGGTCGGTGTGGCCCAGAACCCAGTTGGCCATGAAGCCGCCGTAGCTCGCGCCCAGCGCGCACTCGCGCGTCTTGTCGATGAAGGGATAGTGCTGCTCGGCGTAGTCCAGGCCCTGCATCAGGTCGGTGAAGGGCTTGCCGCCCCAGTCGCCGTTGACGCCATCGACAATTGCCTGCCCGTAGCCGGTCGAGCCGCGCGGATTGATCATCACCACCACGTAGCCGTTGGCGGCAAAGAGCTCCGCGTTCCAGCGATAGCTCCAGGAGTCGCCCCACGCGCCTTGCGGGCCGCCGTGGATGAGGAATTTGACGCGGATATTTCTTCGCCGGATCGAAGCCCGGAGGCCGGATGAGGAAGCCTTGCAGCTTGGTTCCGTCGGCTGCGGTGAACCAGAAGGATTCCATCTTAGGCAGGTCGAGTTGGGCGAGTAGGGCGTCGTTGAGGTGAGTGAGTTGAGATTCCTTTAGGGTCTGAGGAAGTGTGATCGGCTCAACACCCTGGGGGTAGTTGATTTCGAACATTGTGTGGCCGACCCACGCAGAGTCGAGCGTGACTGCCTCGCTCGGCGCTTGAACTGTCATACGTGTGGCAACGACTGATCTTCCCGTCTGGCAGTCGGGTGCAATTCGCTATACTCGCCGCCTTTGCGTTAAGCGTGCGGGAATCTCGTTTGGTTTGCCGTTATTGACATTGAGCGCGAACGTTGCCGCTTCACCGCTTGATTCCAGCAGTAAAGTAGATCACGCTCGAATCCGGCGGCCCCAAACAAACTCATCCACCCAGCGATCAAACTTCGGCAGCAAATCCTTGATCGTCTTCGCCGCGCGGTCATAGAGCACCAGCCGGAACTTGTCGCTCTCGTAGCCCGCGCGGGCCTGCTGAGCGCCATGCCAGATACTTGCCGTCGGGCGAGTAGGCGGGGTTGAAGTTGCCGCCCAGCGAAGTGCTGACCTGCACCGGCTTCGCCGCCGGGTTGGTCAGGTCGAGCGTGAAAATGTTTGCGCTGACGCTGATGGCCGGCTCCGGGTCGAGGTTCTCGGTGAAGGCCAGCTCCTTCGAGTCGGGCGCAAAGGCGCAGCCGCAGCCGCCGCCCTCGAGCGAGAAGGGCGGAACGTCGTGCGGATCGTTGGGCGTCAGGTCGCGCAGTGCGCCGGTCTCGACCGTAGCTAGAAACAGATGGCTGCGCTTGTCGCCGGTGTAGTGGTCCCAGTGGCGATAGAGCAGATGGGTGAAGATCTGCGCCTTGACCTTGCTGGCGGCTGCAGCCGCGTCGCGGTCGGCGTTGCACTTATCGCCAGTGGCTGCAGTCGGCTGGCGTGATCGCCGGACAGTCCGGATAGACAGCCGAAGTGAAGAGAATGGAGTGCCCGTCCGGCGACCAGATGGCGTTGTCGGCTTCGGTCGAGATCGCCGTCAGCTTCTTGGGGTTGCCGGTTGCGCCGGTGGCCGGGTCGAAGTCGGCCAGCCAGACCTGCTGGCCACCCTCGCGACCGCGAAAGAAAGAGCACGGAGTGCCTGTCCGGGGCGAACTGCAAGCCGCGAGTCGCCGGGCTGCGCCACGGCCAGCTTCTTCGGGCTGAGATTCAGAATCTGGGCCCGCAATCGCCTGCAATCCACAGCTCCGCTGTTTTGGTGTTTTGGTCGAGGTTGACGGTCGTCACGGAGTAGGCCAGCCACTTGCCGTCGGGCGAGACGGCGGTCTCGCCCAGCCGCTTCATCGCCATCAGATCGTCGAAGGTCATGGGGCGCTTGGCGGGCGCGGTTTGGCCTGGGCAAAACGAGGCGAGGACGAAGGCAACTGCGAGTGAGAGACAAATCGTGATTTTGCGCATGTTTTTTTCCTGTTCGCGCGAAGAAAAGACGGCTTCTCCGCGAAGAAGAAGTTTACACCTCAGATGGATAGGGT
>CAWFZU010000178.1:0-4589 GCA_963820195.1 uncultured Acidobacteriaceae bacterium
AGGGTGACATTTGACGCGGCTCGTTCATTGTTGGCGTAACTTGCAACTGATAGGTCGGACTGACCCTCATAAACAAGTGCGAAAGCGCTTGATTTTTGATGAAAACGGGCCGAAAAGGCGGCTTATTGGACTGAAAAATGGGCAAAATCAGGGGTTTTCCGTTACTGATTCGCCAACAGGGTAAAATTGCAAGCTATTGATTCCGTGTATCTTATGAACAATGGAAGGGCAGAAAATGGGTTTTCCACAGGGGGAGGGGGGTGGGGTCAGGGGGGGGTACGGACCGGGCACATCCCGGACAGATTGAACCGGGGAGATGCCTGACAGCTCGACGAGGGGTTTGGCTCACTGTTGTTCATTCTGCCAGTGTGCGCCAACGGAGGGTTATTATCTGCAAGGACTGGCGATGGGACCATCCGCCTTCGGAAGAGCGGGTTAGGGGTCGTGATCTCCCAGGTCTCAAGAGCGAGACCTGGGCCACCCGTGGAGATTTCCAAAGTAAAGACCGAAATGGTTCGCAAAGGAGGGCAAATTAACAGAAATCGTCGATTGCAAACTATGACGTCAGATCAACGGCATGAGATTGCCCAAAAGAGCGGCTAAAGTCATATGGGACACGACGAATAAAGATGTAGACTATCGGCGCTTGGTGCTGTATGCTCTTTGATCAGTTGAGGAAGAGTAGCCATGGTGACACCTCCAGACGCCCCAGCCGAGCCGAGTGCAAAATTCGAAGATATGCCCGTGTTCATGACCGTCCTAAATGAGTTGAATGTCAACTCTGAGCAACTTCACAAAAGACAGAAATTAATTGCTGAAATTGAGAAGTCTCTCACAGATCGTTATGGCTGTGCAAACCGTTTAATCTGCTATGTGTTGCGGTTTGGCCACGCCAGAACACTTATGCACACTTCAGATATTCCACACTTAGAAACTCTTCTGACTTCGATACATGATACTGAGCAAATAAACCTACTTCTTCATAGCCCTGGCGGGGATGGAACCATCGTAGAAAAAATGGTGGAGATATGCAGATCACATCTGTCGGGACAAAACCGTAAATTGCGCGTCATTGTTCCAAACATTGCCAAGAGCGCAGCAACGGTGCTTGCACTCGGTGCCGACCAAATCCTGATGGGATATTGTTCTGAACTTGGCCCAATAGATCCGCAAGTTCTGATAGCTGTGTCTGGCATGACGCAATTTGTTTCCGCATTTGCCTTTGTCGAAGCCCGAGACAAACTAATGGGTCAGATTGCCGAGGCGTTGAAGAAGAACGAGCCCACAGTTGGGCTCCTTCAGCAACTTGCTGGACTCAATATTCCTTTTACTGATGAAATGGAAAATCAAATCGGCTTTGCAAAGAAGACGGCTATAACGTTACTCGAAAAATACATGCTCAAACCTAATTTCCGGAATGCAGGAAAGCGTGCTACGAAGGCGACGGAGATCGCAGAAAAACTATTATCAAAACAGCTTTTTCCGGTTCACGGCCATTATATCGATGGAGGCACGGCCAAAAAACTCGGACTGGAAGTTGACCTTCTCGATAAAGATGATCCCCTCTGGAAGTTGATCTGGGACTATTACATCAGGTGCGAAGTACAAATGAATATTCCGATTCAATCTGGCCAAATAAAAACAAAATTGTTCGAATCGGGCAATGTATCTTTAGTCAACCAGGACAAACCATGATTACACGGTTTGCTGTTGATTGGCAGGTATTGAAACTACCTCACCCCATGTGTATACTTCTTGCGGAAGTTCTCTAGCCTCAACCTCACGAGCTCGTGTGGCAATCTCAAGAACCAACAAGAGTTCTGGATTCTCTTTTTGTTCGCGCTGAAGCAACTGATCAACTGCGGCAGAGAACATAGGAACTATACTGGCCATTGGAAACCTCCACTCCACAGGATAAAACCTTGGATACTACTAGAATACATGCACTGTCAAGTATTTTTTCTCTTGACGATGCTAAAGCGGTTTAGGACGGTAAAGACATTATGAACTGCCTATAATCTAAGAATCCGTCCGAAACTAGCGAAACGCCCAAAAAAACGAATATGCGGAGAGAGTGGGACCGATAGCGTAAAATGATGTACCCGAGTGATTTAACGGACAAGTAGTGTTCCCGAATAGCACCGTTGTTGCGCGTGATAGATAGGCATTGGGAAGTATCCGACCTCGTAGCCTTTCAGGGTCCTACCAGTGGAAGGCGGATAGGGCAGCCAAAATCAAAGTAACCCACTACCAACGATTCCGCTCCTGCCAGGACATCAATCGAAGTCACCGCTATTTGACAAACTTTCAGCTGGCCGCACCCAAAGTGATGCGCTAACCTCCATCCTTTCCATGGGCACCCGGCTATTCTTCGCGCAGCAGGACCAGCGGATCGACGGCCAGGGCGCGGCGCGCCGGAATCCAAGCCGCGATCAGGCCCAGCAGCAGCATGGTTACGCTCACTCCGCCCAGCACCAGCGGATCCCTGGGCGTGGCTTGGTAGACGATGAACGAGAGCACGCGCGTTGCCAGCACTCCCAGCGCCAGGCCCGCCACCGAGCCGATGGCCAGCAGACGAAAGGCGCGTCCCAGCGAAGCACTCAGGACTTGCCCCCGTCCCGCGCCCAGCGCCATGCGGATGCCCAGCTCGCGCAGCCGCTTGCTCACCACATAGGAGGCCATGCCAAAGACGCCCGTCACCGCCAGCATTGCGCCCAGCAATCCCAGGATGCCCAGCGCCACGGTAGCCACTCGCGCCGCGAATAACGCGGAATCCATCTCCGCCGTCCACGTTCCTATGACGAGAGGCAGACTGGAATCCAGCCCATGCACCGTTTTGTCCAGCGCCCCGGCAATCTCCTGCGGAGCGCGCGCAGAGCGCACGACCAGCCAGGTGCTGCTGGCCTGGTGCTGCTGGAAGGAAAAGAACATGGCGGGCTGCTGATCCTCCGTCATCGTACGATATTTTCCGTCTTCCACCACGCCCACGATTTCCGCCCGCGCTCCGCCCCAGAACTTGAAATGCCCGCCGACCGCTTTGTCGACCGAACCAAAAACCTTGAGCGCAAACCGCCGATTCACCAGAGCCACCACCGGCGCCTTGGCGTCGTCGTGGAGGGTCAGATCCCGGCCCGCCAGCAGCCTCGTCCCGGCGGCTTCCATATAGCCGGGCGATATGTTGTAATTCATCGCGTCCGCGGTGTAGTTGGTCGGCCTAAAGTCGGTCGCATTGTCGGAATAAACGTAGGAGTCGCCTCCGCCCAGGCTCAAGGGAAGCTGGTCGATATAGCCCACGCTCTCCACGCCGGGAATCGCGGCTGCCGCGTCCATCATGCGCTGCTGCATCTGCACCCCGCCATCGTCGCTGTACCCCGCCATGTGCAGGTCGCACTCCACAAGCATGGCGTTCCGCGGCTGGAATCCGTAATTGCTTTGCAGCGAACGCGCGAGGCCCCGCACCGCCACCAGCGAAGAGGTGACCAACACCGCGCAGATCGCAATCTGAGTCACCAGCAGCACGTCGCGCATCGTGACGCGCCTCATCCCCGTCATGCCGCTGCCGCCTGTGCGGATCACCTGCCAGGGATCGGCGCGCAGGACCTGGCGAACCGGGACGATTCCGAAGAGCAATCCGCTGACCAGGGCCAGCGCCAGCGCCACCAGATAGGTGCGCAGGTCCGGATTCACCGGCACATTAATGGGGATATTCGTAAACGGCTGCCACGCACTCAGGCCATGCAGGATGGCCACGCCGCCTGCCAGGCCGATGACGCCGCCGGCCAGCGAAACCAGCACCGCTTCGGTCAGCAGTTGCCGCAGGATCAGCCCGCGCCGCGAGCCCAGCGCCAGCCGCAGGGCTATCTCTTTGGCCCGGTCCGCCGCGCGCGCCGCAAACAAGCTGCCCAGATTGGCGCAGGCCGCCAGCAGAATCAGTCCGGCGAGCAGCATCAGGCCGGCCATGAACGCACGCGCCGGCCCGCCCAGCATATCGCCGAGCAGTCCCGGATGAGCCAGGGAAAACTTGATTCCCTCGTCGTCTGACGGATAGGTTTTTGCCAGCCATGCCGCGAGGGTATTCAGGTCCGCCGCCGCTTCCGCCGCCGTGACTCCCGGCTTCAACCGCCCCACTACCATCGGAGAGTGATTGCCGCGATATTGAAGCGAGTTTTGGCCCTCTATGATGGGCTGCTCGACGATTGGGATCCAAAGCGCCGGTGAAAGGAACAACTCCGTGCCGCGAAAGGCAGGCGGCGCCACCCCCAGAACGGTGAAGGGGTGCTTGTTGATCTCCACCATCCGCCCGACAATGCCCGCGTCGCCATGAAAATAGCCATGCCAATACGCATAGCTCAGCACCACGTAGGGAGCGCTGTTAATGCCCTTTTCGTCCGAGGCATGGAAAAACCGCCCCAGGTACGGCTGAATTCCCAGTGCGTCGAAATAGTTCCCGCTGGCCAGATAGGGCCACGCCGAGGAGGGATTCCCGCCGGCATCCACTCCCACCGGACCAATGATCTCGTACGTCGCCAGGCTCTCGAAGCTCCGGTTCCGGTCGCGCAGATCCACATAGTCCAGATAGGACTGCGATG
>CAWFZU010000179.1:0-11936 GCA_963820195.1 uncultured Acidobacteriaceae bacterium
GCAAGGCCGGCCCTAGGGCCGGCCTTGCCGCCGCTAACACTTCCGGTTGCTTACTTTTTGCGGTGAGGGCCGCCCAGGGAGAGTACTTCCAGTTTAACTGGAACAATCCCGGGCTTGATCATGGCCAGCTGCTTGGCGGCGCCATAGGACAAATCGATGACGCGCCCTTTGAAAAGGTAGCCGCGGTCGGTAATACGGACCACGACCGAGCGATGGTTGTCGAGGTTGACTACACGGACTACCGAGCCGAAGGGCAGGGTTGGATGACAGGCGGTCATCGCGTTCATGTCGAAGAGCTCGCCGCTGGCCGTATGGCGTCCGTTAAACGTGCCGCCGTACCAGGAGGCAAGGCCGTGAAGTGCGTGAGCCGTAGCTGATTCCACGGGCTGATGTGGCGCCAGCAATGCTGGCGTCGCGCTCACTACCGGAACCGCAAGGGGAGCGGTTGCCGCCGGCCGGGGAAGCGGCGCATCCGCATGCACTGTCCGCGTGGAAACTGCCACTACTCCCGCGGTCAGCGCAACAGAAGAAGCCCCCGCCAGCAGCCAAACCCGTAGCGAAGTTTTTGAGCTCGTGTTGCATGGTTCTCGTTTCACCATCTGCTTATTTTACCAATTTGTCACTGATTCACCTAATTGTTATCAAAAAATACATAGGGGTTTTATGTTCAAAAATGGACACTTTTCGGGGTTTTTCCTGCGAACCGGCTTGTTTTCCACAACTTGAGAATTGCACTAAACTCAGTGCAAACTGGTGCAATTTCGCTTGCGCAGGCCAATTCGCTCACTCGGATCGCCGGGTAAGAACGCCCCGCCCTGAAGGCGCGGCGCGAGGCCGAGAGTGAGCTTTGGCGCAACGCCCAGGTCGAGCAGCAAGCCGCCGCGTAATCATTTCAGAGCGGAAAGAGCGAGTCGGAAGCGGGCGGCATCGTGGCCAGGCGCGAGCGGCGGCTGGACGGCTGGGGATCGGGCGCGGCCAGCAGGCTGCAAATCTCGCGCAGTTCGGCGCGGGCCTGGGCGAGGGTCGCGGCTACAGTCTCCAGAGTCTGGCCGGAGAGTGGCTGGCCAGAGGCCGCGGCCGGAAGCGGCAACCGAGACTGCGGATCGGCCTGGATTTCCAGATGCGGGGCTGGCTGGGGAGTGGTGCGGCGCTGGGATTGCCCGAGAACCTGGCGAGCGCCGGCCAGCGTGTAGCCCTCGGTGTGGACCAGGTGCTTGATCCTCAGTGCCAGTTCAACGTCGCGGCGGCGGTAGAGCCGCTGGCCGGTTCCGCTTTTGTTGGGTTTGAGCTGGGGAAACTGCGTCTCCCAAAAGCGCAGGACATAGGTTTCGAGCTGGCAAATGCGGGCCACGTCGCCAATCTTGAAGTACAGGCGGTCGGGAATCGCGGGCGAGTCGAGGGCGCTCTTCTGCGTAAGTTGCATGGCCATAATGAGGCGGGCAGGAGACCGCTACACGCGCGGAAACCCTGCTCTAAAGGGATTATAGGCCACAAATTGCACCATTTGTGAAGCATTATTTGTAGAGTAGATCAATTTTATAGTGATATATGGGTGCCCCAGGTCCCGCGTTTGGGACCTGTGAAACCACGAACCTCAATCCGCTGTGTCCTTCAGGCTGGAGCACCACGAACCTCAATAGGACTCGTCCTTCAGGCGGCGCTGGCGGCTTCCTTGGGGTTCACCAGGTCGCGTAGCTCCTTGGAAGGCTTGAAGTAAGGCACCTTCTTCGCCGGAACCTCGACGCGTTCGCCACTCTTGGGGTTGCGTCCAATGCGCGGATTGCGCTGGCGGATGCGGAACGACCCGAAACCGCGAATCTCAATCTTGTCGCCGCTCTTGAGCGCGCCGATCACAGCGTCGAAGATGGTCTCGACAATGACTTCGCCGTCGCGCCGCGTCAGGTCGCCCGCGGCTGTCACCTTTTCCACCAGGTCTGCCTTTGTCATATTTTCTAAGCCTCCGCTCACAGCATAACCGGATTCGGCTCATTTTGGCACGAAAAAGTTGCCTGCCCTGCGGATTTGGACCTTTTCTCCTCAACAGCTTGGCGGAATCGACCTTACGCCGGTGCCGCCGCAGGTCAATCACGCCCGGCGGCGTTTATGATGACCAAAGGCATTCCATGGGATTTCCAGCAGCTTGGAGTGGGAGTGGAGAGTGGGGAAGAAAACGTGACGGACGAATTCAGCCGCGACGCCGGGCCGAAGTACAGCATCGTGATTCCGGCCTTCAACGAGAGCGCCCGCATTCCGGCGACGCTCAAGTCGGTGGTGGACTGCATCCGCGCGCGTGGCTGGGAAGCCGAGGTCCTCGTCGTCAACGACGGCTCAACCGACGCGACAGCCGAGGTAGTGAGCGCCTTTGCCCGCACCGCTCCCGAAGTGCGGCTGATCGAGAACCCCGGCAATCGCGGCAAGGGCTACAGCGTGCGCGCCGGGATGCTTCAGGCGCGGGGCGAAGTGGCGCTCTTCACCGACGCCGATCTTTCCGCGCCCATCGAGGAGGCCGAACGCCTCTTTACCGCCATCCGGCAGGGCGCGGACATCGCTATCGGCTCCCGCTGGCTGGAGAGCGCCCGCCAGACTCACCGCCAGCCGCTCTTCCGCCAGTTCTTTGGCCGCTGCTTCAACGCCGTCACCCGCGCCGTGATGCGCCTGCCCTTCGCCGATACCCAGTGCGGGCTCAAGGCCTTTACCCGCGAGGCCGCGCAGACCGTCTTCCAGCTCCAGACCATTGAACGCTGGGGCTTCGACCCGGAGATTCTGTTGATCGCCCTCAAGCGAGGCTACCGCGTCGTAGAGGTACCGGTCAGCTGGGCCAACGATGAGCGCACCCGCATGAGCTACCTGCGCGATGGCATCAAGGTGCTGGAAGAGATCATCATCATCCGCTGGAACGCCCTCCGCGGACGCTACAACAGGCCGGTCTAGGCGAAGCTGCGGGCGAGGTAGCCGGGAGTTCGAGCTCTCCCAGCTTTGAAAATCCACGCCGGGACACCAGCAAAATGCCCCTCCCGAAAACCGTAGCAGTTTTCTGAGACATCCCGCCCCTCAGCCGCGTCTTCCCACACAGGCGGGAGTCTTGGGCTCCCGCGAATCTGGTCAGGAGGAAAGCATGATCCGCAAGATAGCCCTCGCCCTTCTTTTCGTCGCCTTCACAGCCATCGGCGCCCACGCCGCCGACTTCAACGGCAAATGGACCGCCGAGTTCGACACCCAGATCGGCCCGCAGAAGTACACCTACGAGTTCCATGTCGATGGCGCGACCGTCACCGGCACAGCCACGAATGATCGCGGGTCAACCGCCATTACCGAGGGCAAGATCGCCGGCGACACCATCACCTTTGTCGAGGCCCTCAGCTTCAACGGTATGGACATCAAGATCACTTACACCGGCAAGATCGACGGCGACACGATCAAGTTCACCCGCCAGGTAGGCGAATTCGCCACCGAAGAACTGACCGCCAAACGGGTCAAGTAGACGGTCGCGAGGCACGGTCTCCCGCAGTAGGCATCGCTGGATCTGCGCCACTCGCCTACAGGTTACCGGTTTCTGCAAACTGTGAAGCTATAAGTCGCCGGTTTACCTCCAAACTGAACAGCTACAGGTTACCGGTTTCTGACAAAGTGGTGATCTGTAGCTGTCCGGTTCTGCCTGTTCTGGAGAGCTGTAGCTGTCCACCTTTACCGGGAATGACTGCGAGGACGTCATCAACAAATTTGAAACATTCCCGGATGGCGGGACTTCTGGGCATTTGGGGGCGAAGATTTGGCGATTTTTTCTGACTATGGGTGGTCGAGTTTCAGGGATGAGGAATGGGCTACCCGGAGTTTACGATTGGGCCTGTGGGGTAACCAGATTTATTGCCTATCAGCCATTGGCCACGCGCCATTCTGCTCGTACTACTTGATCACGCCCAGCCCCGGCTGAAGAAACTTGAAAATGAAGTTTCCGATGTCGGGGAACTGGTAAGCCAGCCAGGTAAATACGGGCACAGCGCCAAACGTAACGATGCGGATATAGAAGTCCACGCCCAGTTCGTTGGCGTTGGTTTCGGTGATCCGGCTGAGAATCGGATCGCGGTGCATCTGGGCAAAGACCCGGACGATACCGGAACCGAGAAGCACCATCAGACCCGTAAGCGCCCAGTTGACCCATTCACGCGGCTGAAACGGGTAAATGTTCCAGGCGATTACGGCCAGAACAAAGGCCACGGAGACGAAGCTCATCAGGGAGCCGAGATGGGCCAGAACGGCGCGGATGAGAGAAAGATAACGGATCGCCAGGAACTCCTCCGCCGCCTGAACGCAGGCCGGATCAGCTGCGACCGGCGCGGCATGAAGCTCCAGGGGAAGATGCGGATTTCTGGTATGCAGTTGCGCGTGCCGCGCCTTCACCGGTATCTCATCGGTCGCCTTGCTGTCCACTAGACCTGTGCGTTTCTCACTCCAATAAGGGATTAGCAGGCTATGGAGCAGCTTCTTAGCAAACTCCGCCAGTTTTATCTCCAAATCGCCGACAAGCTCGTGGTCAGGCTTCTCGCCGGAAGCAGGAGTCTTGTGCCGGTTCAATCGCAAGCGGAGATCCTCGGCATCCTTCACTAGTTTATTCTTCTTGGTTTCAAGGTCTGCCAGAGAGTATGTACCGGCATGACCCTTCTTGTCATACAAATCGAGCGCCGGCTTCAAGTCTTCCAATCGGAGCAATTGACTGGCAGATTCAATGGAGCGCGCCTCGTCGCGCCACTGCTGATGCAAATCAGCTTGCCGGAGCATCGTCATCCAACCCAGGCCCTCCAGCCGGTCAAAGGCAAAGCGAATGGGCTGATCCTCCAGGCGCTGGAGCAATCCGCTGCGCAGGGAGTTCCATACTAAAACTATGCGCAGCCATCCCGACAACGCAATGGCCATGAGCGGGAAGAACAGCACTCCGATCAGGAATTCGTAGGGAGATGCGAGATATTGATGACTCCACAAAAAGCGGCTGAGACTCTGGATTGGGGTAAAGAAGGAGAAGAGGATCAGCAAGGTTGTGTAGATGAGCGAAAGGATGCCATCGACCACTGGCTGAGGCCATTTCAGGAATCTGTGGATCGTGTTGCGAGTGATGAACAGGCAGGTGATGTTCTCGTAGAGACAGGAGTCATGCGGATGCTCGCATTCTTCGAGGTCCTCGTCCGAGACAAAGAAGCGATCCTTGTCCCCGTCCGCGAACCTCTTGGGAAGATGTGGTCTACCATCCGGCGAGAAGCGCAGCCGCCTGGTCAGAAACAAGGCCCAGAGATACCAGCCAAAGAGCAGGAAGAGCACTGGAACCATCGGCGAGACGCCGCTGGCCGGGTGAAGGCAGCGAAAGGCAAACGATACGCCCACCAGCGAATACTGCTCACCAACCAGCTCGCGATGGCATAGATACCACCACAGCAGGGGCAAAGCGATCAGAGCTATCCACGCTAGGCAACATATGAAGAAATAAATATTGTCATAGATTCGCTGAACGACTCGCTGAGGCAAAGCTGGTACTTGTCCGGCTACGCATTGGGCCTTAACCCATCCTATGGAGCGACAGGTCTTTAGAAATGTGGCCAGCACGGCCGCCAAAGCACAGAGCAGAGTGAAGCAACTTATCAGTATGCTGTTCCAATCGTGAGAAGTCAGGAAGTTGAGCGAGAGCACGGGCCATGCGACGACGAATGCCATGGAAGAGAGCATTGCCGCGCCTACATGAATGGCCATCGATCGGCGTTCCGGCTGATCGTTGCCGATGATGGCAAGATCGTGCGCAAAGGAGAATCTGGAACCGGCGATCAAGAGAAAGACCGCATGCGCGGCGCAGAAGAGCGAGACCGCCACGCAGAGAACCACCCAGAGCAGCGAGGGATAAAACGTCGTGGTTTTTAATCTGGCGCGTACGTTATTCTTTGCTTCGGTCGGCAAAGACGGACATTTATTTATTGCATCATTTATTTCCTTTTTCGATGGAGTCTTGAAAACGTCAACGCCTATTCCTGGATTGAATACCGGCAGGATTTGCGGCAGATCGCTTGCGCAAGGGTTTAGGATTGCAAGCGGATAATAGCCATCGGTTCCGTTGGTCGTCATCCAGAGGGGCGGGTACATCTTGACAGGGTGATATGTATCTCCGAGGGTATCATCCTTATCCGCGGGGTGATCTTTATCCATGGGAACGGGCAGCGGCTGGAAGATGCTGTTATAACTCAAGAGATACGGCTGACTCTTAGTGTTTTCTGGTTTTTCAAGATGAATATTCCAGAATGTATAGATCGCGGCGTTGTAATACGCGATGATCGCCGATTCCGGATAAGGGCGAGTCGCGCGAGAGTTGGCCTGACTCTTTCCCAGGTTGGAGATGCTGTAGGGGGTAATGTTGATTGCGCCGACGAAGGGCACATTATCGAGCTCTCTTTCCATCAGCTGGTCGGCGCCGGTGAAAACCAGCCTCGCATCCGGACGGGCGCGATGAAAGAACTGCGCCAGAAAAATCGTATCGAGCGGGTTGGATGCGCTGACAACGACGAACTGAATCCGGTCTCGCTGTAACTGGCGGGCAATAGCCATCAACTGCGCCTCTTGCGAGAGAGGCGTGGTATCCCGGGAAAACCGTGGAATGCTATCCGCGATGCTGGAGTCGGTAAGCGAGAAATGCAGATAGGGGCTGGGAGCCGATCCAGGGGATGCCGATTCGCCGCCTCCTTCACCCGCCGCGCCCTTGGCGTTGCGCAGCAATGAAATATCTCTGGGAAAGCGGATGATCAGGGGTGTGTGAATGCTCGCTGAAGCAGATTTTTTCTGATCTGCATTAGTATTGTATCGATAGGCAGAAGTGTTCCCCGAGGCGGTGTCATCCTCGAAGAGAAAAGCCACTCTGTTTAGGTCATATCCGGCTGATCCTAGACTGTTGAGGAAGGTCTGCTGTACATAGGGACTGTTGATTTGAAAGGAAAGGTAGTGTATCTGTGCCTTATCCTCCGCACCCTTGCCCATCAATGTATAGACAGCCAGCTTTGAACTGGTGGCTCCGGAGATGTCGAAGACCGAAGATTGCATATTGGGCAGCTTCTTGACAGCCTCCTCAATGCCGGCCTTCAGCGAGACGGCGGAGCCGCTATAGTACGGGCCAATTATCGCAATATCATTGTCCTTTCCTCTGGAAAATGTATTGCATGTCGCCGGCTTTGCCGTATCGCATTTCGGATTTGCCGAATCTTTCCCTGCATCCGTTGATTCAATCTTTTGCTGCAGTTCGTTCTCGTAGTCGAAGGCATTCCGGAGCTGGAAACCGTCGACGCCGAGGGTAGGCGTCTCCCCCACCAGGAAGACATAAATCACCTGGGAGTAGCTTTGTGATCCAAGAGCGTCCCAGTCCGTGTCGGTCGGAACATGCTTCAGGATGATCAAGCCAGGCTGCCTCTCCCGCTCAGGGTCATGACCGGGCTCGGCATCCAGCGAGGAGTCGGTGTTTCTGGGTGCGCCCAGGCGATTCTTCCACGGCAGCCAGTGATAGCTGCTGACGTAGTTGTTGTCCGCGGCGGCCTGGAGCAACGCGTCGACGTAACGGTCAAAGGACAACGCCAGGTGGGTATGGACGGGGTCGGGAACGGTGGCGATGATCGCCGTGACGTGAAGCCCGGTACGTTTGGTTGGGATTCCCCAGCGGTTGGATTCATTTTTACAGCCTAATTCCTCGCTCTCCTTGGTGGGGTGCTGGTAGACATCGATCTGCTCGCCGGCGCGAAGATTGACCTGGTATTGGGTTTCATTCGCCTCGGTTGTATGGCCCTTCGTAGGCTTTGTGCCGGTTTTTTGGGAACCATCATCGCTATCGCTGGCTTTGTCATCTTCACTATCCCTGGCCGGGGCCCAGTACTTGCAGGAGGCGATCCATGGGCCATCGCTCTCAGGTTCTGTCGCCTTTGGGGTGGTCTGCGCGCCCTGGAGGGCGTTGGAGGAGACGGCCATCTGCGGAGCGTTGGAGCCCAGCGGATGAAGAAGGAGTCCAGCCAGCAGGATGGCTCCGACGGTTGCGCCTTGAGATTTGTTGATGCTCATGTTTTTCCTGTAGCTCCTGGTGCTTCGGGGGATTGCCCGCGCGTGCCGCGGGTCCGCAGACAGTTAACAAGAAGGCGCAGGATTTCTCATCGCAAGCTGCTCAGAGCATGGGATGACAGGATAGGGAATTCCGTTTGGCTGGGAGGGGAGACGGCATTCCCAAATAGAATACTTATTGCTATCTCACAGATGAAATGTGGATGTCAAGGGGGAAAGGACAGAATACCTGACAGGCGCTCAGAAAATTGTGCCGGCGAAGCTCTGGACGGCTGGAAATCAGGCCGTCGCCGCGTTGGCTACCGATTGTAAGCCCCGCGCTTCGATCTCGAATTCGCGGATTTTGTATTTTTGGATTTTGCCGCTTAGCGTCGCCGGGAATTCGGTGACGAAGCGGACGTGCTCGGGGATCTTGTAGTAGGCGATCTGGCCCTGGCAGAATCCCTTGATCTCTTCTTCGGTGCATTCAACGCCGGGGCGCAATCGGACCCAGGCGCAGACGATCTCGCCAAGGCGCGCATTGGGGATGCCGACGACCTGAACTTCGCCGACCTTGGGATGGGTGTAGAGGAACTCCTCGACCTCGCGGGGATAGATGTTTTCGCCGCCGCGGATGATCACATCCCGGGAACGGCCGGTGATGCGCAAACAGCCGTCCAGGCGCATGACGCCGAGATCGCCGGTGCGCAGCCAGCCGTCTGATTGTATGACCTGCGCGGTTCCTTCGGGATCGCCGTCGTAGCCCTTCATCAGCGCGTAGCCGCGAATGCAGAGCTCGCCCTGCTGGCCGATGGGCATCTGCGCGCCGGTCTCGGTGGAGATGACCTGAATCTCGGTCTGGGGCATGGCGCGGCCGACGGTGTTGACGCGGACTTCGATGGTGTCGCCGGCGTCGGACATGGTGACGACGGGCGAGGTCTCGGTCTGGCCGTAGGCAATGACCAGCTCGCCAATGTGCATCTCGTTGAGGACGCGCTTCATCAGCTCGATGGGACAGGGAGCGCCGGACATCATACCGGTGCGCAGGCTGGTGAGGTCGAAGGTGGCGAAGTCGGCCAGGGCGAACTCGGCGACGTACATGGCGGGCACGCCGTAGACCGAAGTCGCCCGCTCGTCGTGGACGGCTTTGAGAGTGAGGCGCGGATCAAAGGTCCAGTTGGGCAGGATGAGGGCCGCGCCGGTGTTGAGCGAAGTCATGCTGCCGATGACGCAGCCGAAGCAGTGGAAGAGCGGCACGGGGACAACGATCTTATCGATCTCGGTGTAATGGAAGCCCTGGGCGAGGAACTGGCCGTTGTTGACGACGTTGTGGTGGGTGAGCAGAACGCCCTTGGGCAGGCCGGTTGTCCCGCTGGTGTACTGAATGTTGGCGATGTCGTCCGCGGCGACGTGGTCGGGCAGGCGGCCTTCGGCGTCGAGCAGGGCGGGCCAGGCTGGAGAGTCGAAGTAGATGACGTGCTGGAGTTCATGGTCAAAGCCGTGGCGGGCGCGGCCAAGGATCTCCTCGTAGTCGGCGTGGCGGTCCTTGTGCCAAAGGAAGAGCGCCTTCATGCGCGAGCGTTGCAGGGTGAATTGCAGCTCGTGGGAGCGGTAGGCGGGGTTGACGTTGACCAGGGCGGCTCCGGCGCGCGCGCAGCCCATGTGCATCATCACCCACTCGATGCAGTTGGTGGACCAGATGCCGACGCGGTCGCCGCGCCGTATGCCCAGCGACCAGAGGCCGCGGGCGACTCGGTCAGCCATGACGGAGAGCTCGGCCCATGTGAGGCGCTTCTGCTGGTGGCAGGAGGCGACGGCGAGGCGGTCGGGATAGCGGCCGGCGGTGCGGTCGAGCAGGCCGCCAATGGTCAGATCGAGGAGCGGGCGGCTGGGACCGCACGAGTAGCTCGGGGCGCTAGGTTTATCTTCGTCAGGCATGGTTTTTGTATTGAACTCGACGAAAGTGTATACCAACCTGCCTAACGATTAAATGTGATCTGGGCCACAATTCACGGACGGCGGGGGCGCGTTTGCATCTACTTGCACGAAGGCCGGACAAATCTCACGTGCTTTCAGCGGGTCTCGTGGCGTAGAATGGCATCGCCTCCGGAAAACGATTTCCGGCGTCGGGAAAGTTGCCCTGGCGCGGAGACGGCTCCGGAAAATCCCATGGCAATTCCAGGATGGTTTGAGATGAATCACTTAGTTTGCGCACTTTCCTCGCTCCCCTTGCTGGCGGGTACAGCCCTCGCCGGCCACGCCCAGGCCGTAACCGAGATCGGCGGCCAGACCATCGTCAAGCTCACCCGCGACGGCTGTCAGCACCACCAAGCCGGAGTTCACCAGCATCACTCTCGCGCCCGGCCGCGGCATGGAGATTCTGCAGATCACCGCCAACTTTCCCGGCAAGGGCAATGTAGACGTGCTGGCCTCGCCCGATCTGGCCGGCGCAAAGAAGATGCTCGACGTGGACGATGACGAGTTCGGCAACCTCGGCTACCGGCTGGGCGCGGCCTTTCTGGCGCCTTATCCCAACCGCATTCGCGGCAAGCTCTCGGCGGACACCAAGACGCTGACCACCGAGTGGCAGGGCCACACCATCACTCTGCCGGCCAACAACGGCCGCCAGCCGGGCGGCGACATCCACGCCATGCACGGGCTGATTCTGAAGGCCAAGACCGACGACGTGACCGTGAAGAAAGTCGAGGGCGGCGAGCAGGTTACAGGCGTGATTCATGCCGGCAACTTCAACGGCCACTGGCTCTCGAAGACCGACCTTGTTGATCACCATCACGCTCTCCGCAGACGCCGTGGATGCTTCGATTGTGGCGCACAACGTGGGCAGCGAGGCGGAGCCTTTCGCGCTGGCATGGCATCCCTACTTCAATCTGCCCTCGGGCGACCGCACACAGGCCAGAGTGCAGATTCCCGGCGCCTTCACGGCGGAGCTGGACAATTACAAGAACGTCTACCCCACCGGCAAGCTGCTGCCCGTCAAGGGAACCCGGTATGACCTGAGCGCCCCCGGCGGCGTGGCATTGGGCAAGGAGTTCTTCGACGACAACTGGAGCACGCTGGAGTGGAAGGGCGGCGCCGTGACCGTCGTGATTACCGACCCGGCCGCCCACTACGGGGTGAAGATCGAGGGCCTCTCGCCGGAGATCAAAACCATCCAGATGTACGCGCCGCCCATGGCGCACTTTGCCGCCATTGAGCACCAGTACAACTTCGCCGATCCCTTCGGCAAGGAGTGGGGCAAGATGGACACCGGCATGGTGACGCTGAAGCCGGGCGAGAGCACCAAGTGGCACGTGCGGTTGCGGGTGTTTGTGCCGTAACCCAGAGATCAGAGATCAGGGATCAGTAAAGCAGGCTGGGGCTCACGCTCCGGCCTGCTTTGCGATGGAGGTGTTCATTGTAGACTGATTCAAAGTCGCGTCGTATATTGATACATTCATAATCCAGAGCGAAATTTTATAGACTCGAAGCAATGGAGGTATTGAGAATGACAGAAAAATCAGGTCGAGAGAGTTCTATGGCATTCAAGTGTGTTTTCGCTGTTTTTTTATGGGTGTTACTATCTTCATCATCCGATGCAACCAATCCCCCTGTAATTTCAGTTCGTTTACTTGCACCATCCCCTCTGGTATGCCTTGGACAATCGACACTCAAACTCGAAGCAGTCTTAACTAATAACGGCGGAAGTACCGTCGAAATCAGTTCTAATGGTATCGGCGGAGTTTATCTCCAGAAATATGAAAATGGCAAGGAAATAGACAGTAGGAATGGAATCGGCGAGCCTATACCAGGCAATTGGGTTCGGATTCTCCCGCATCAAACTGTTATTGTTCCTCTCTCTTGGGGAATCGGTCCAGACGAGCAGTTCGGAG
>CAWFZU010000180.1:0-9119 GCA_963820195.1 uncultured Acidobacteriaceae bacterium
TAACTGAACGAGTTGCTGCAAAAAGTTTGAGTCTGCCGCGAGCAGGGGACTCGATGGCAGGGTTAGGGTGCAATTGGACGAAGTCGCTGGTAGTAGCTGTGCTCCTCGTCGGCACGGCTATGTTGGTGTATGCTCAATCGGACAAGGAAGCCCAAAGCTCCCAAAACGCATCGTCAGGATCACTCGCCGGCAAACTGACCGACCTGCATTCAAAGCCTCTGGAGGGCGTAACGGTCGTACTGCGCAACCAAGCCACTGGCGCGGTGGCATCGCGCGCCACCACTAAGAAAAACGGGGCATACCGGTTTAGCGGGCTGGCGCCGGGCGAGTACACTCTGGAGGCCGAGAGCGCGCAACTGGGACGCGGTCAGGTGGATGGCATCGTGGTGGATGCCGGCCACGAAGCGCGGGTGCAGATAGCAATGGAGTTTAACCCGCTTGAGCCCAGCCCCATCCTGACGGCGATGCACGGCGAAGAACCACCCAAGGTCGAAGCTCGGCCTCGAATCAACCGGCCAGTTCTTGAACCGGAAACTCTGCCAGTGAGCGACGCCGCTTTGGCCACCGAGCCGTTGCTACTGCTCCCCTTGAGTGGGCGCAGGATGAGCGCGAAGATTCCTCAGACTACAACTCTCCCGTTGAACGCCACTCTGGCCACCGAACTCCCGCAGACGCTGACCTTGAGCGGGCGAAGCTTGCCGGTTCCCACGCAGCCGGTGGCACCGCCTCCGCCCAAGCCGGTTCCGGCAGCCACTCAGCAGAGCGGCCCGGTCTCGCCTGCGGTGAGTACGACGATGAGCGCCGCCGAGGTGCAGGCGCTGCCCGTAAGCGGGCGGCACTGGCAGGATTTTGTATTGGACAATACGCCCACATCCGCAACACCGGCTGGAGGCCAGGCGCAGATTTCGCTGCGGGGCGCGGGCCTGCAACCGGTCGAGATCGTAGTGGATGGAGTGGGCATGAATCTGGCCTTTGGCCCGACCAATGGATCGGGGCACGGTTCCTCTGGGCAAGAATCGCTGGGGCAAGGCGGGGCCGGACCGGCCGGAATGGCGCAAGTGGGAGCCGGCGGGCACGGAATTGCCTTCAGCGAGGCGGCGATCCGCGCGTTGCAGACGGCGGCCGGCAATGTGGAGGCCGCGGAAGCTCGGGCAGTAGCCGGGCGCATGAACGTGCAGACCCAGCGCGGCGCCAATGATCTGCATGGGCAGGGATTTCTCTTTGATCGCCAGAACACCTGGGGCGCGCGGAATCCCTTTACGCAGTGGGTGACGGAGACCACGGTAGCCACGGAAAACACTATTCCGGTTTTTGATAATGATTATGGATTAGGCGGACCGTCGCCGGAGTCCTATACGCCGCCGGACCACGAGATGACCTGGGGGATTGGCGTGGGCAGCCGGATTCGCCGCGACAAGCTCTTCTGGTTCGCGGCTCTTGACGGCTATAACCGCAACGATGCGGGACTGGCCATGGTGAAACATCCCTACCTTATGGATGCGACCAATTGCACGATCGCCCCATGTTCACCAATACCAACCGGATTCTTTGCACAGCCCGCAAGTACAACCGTCACAACCATGGATGAGATGCAAGTACTGAGTTCGCGGCTAGGATTGAGCAGCGCCAATCCGGTAGCCGAAGGGTATGCAGCTTATTCCTGTATGTTGGAAACATTCGGAGGATCAACTACGGATTGCCCATCGGGCTGGCCGCTCGGTCCGCCGCTGCTCGGCCCGGCTCCGCGCACGGCCACGCAGTGGACTGGTTTTGCGCGGCTCGACTGGCAGGCGGCTGAGCGGCATCGCTTTACGCTGGAGGGCATCGGCGCCGAGTGGAATTCGCCGGGCGGAGGGCTGACCCGCGTCGCTGAAACATATGGAAATCACAGCTTTGGATCGAGTATAGCCAGCGAGGAGTGGCTGCTGGGCCGATGGGAGGCTTTCCTCACTCCCAACCTGCTGGCCGTTACTCAGGCCTCGGCGGGACACGACCATTCAGGAGGCGCGGCCTTCGACTCCCTCAGCCTATGAGCAGACGCTTCCTACACCGGAAATGTCTGGGGCCAGTTGCCGCAGATCGTCGTGGACAATCGCTACGGCTTCACCATCGGCAACCCATCGCGCTTCGGCCAGGGCAGCTATCCGGACGAGCATCTTTATCATGGGCAGGAGTCAGTGGACTGGATTCGCGGTAAGCTGCTGGTGAGGGCTGGTTTCGAAGTGGATCATAACTCCGACGAGATCAGCCTGCTGCGCAACCAGACCGGTACATATACCTACTCCAACGTGGAAAACTTCGCCTCTGACGCGCTTGTCTTCGAAAAGTTTGGGCTGAGCGATGTACTCGACCCCTACAACCAGCACAACTGCGACCAAACGGGCAAAGTTTGGCGGGATTCTGGGGGCAGTTTGCGCGGGCTGGGCAACCTGCCCTGTTACTCGTACTACTCGCAGACCATGGGCCCCACAGATTGGCATTTAAGCACCAACGACTGGGCGGGATACGCAACCGCCCAGTGGCAAGCGAACAAACTGGTGGTTCTCTCGGTCGGCCTGCGCTGGGAGCGGGAGGAGAGGCCGCCATCGCTCACCGCGCTCAGGAACCCGGAGCTTCCGCTGACGGAAAAGCTGCCCGCCCTGGGCAACAGCTGGGGCCCGCGGCTAGGCCTGGCCGTTGAAACCGGCAAAAAGCATTGGCCGGTGTTGCGGCTAGGCTACGGACTCTACTATGGGCGCACCGAGAACTCTACGCTGGAAACCGCGCTGACCCAGACCGGCTCGCTCAACGGGGATCTGAGCTTCTTCCTGCGGCCCACCGACGACCTGCCGAATTATGGCGGCGGCGCTCCGCCGTTTCCCTACGTGCTGGCCGGAAAGCCAGGCAGCGTTATCAAGCCCGGCGCGGTGGAGTTTGCGGGGATCTTCCGCAATCCTGAGGTGCATCAGGCCGTTGCAGCCGTCGAAGAGACGCTACCCGGCCACGTGGAGGTGACCGCCAACTCGATGGTGAGCCTCGGCCGCCGACTGCCTGTCTCCATCGACACAAACATTGATCTTTCGGTTGCGGGAACCATAACTTACGCGGTGGTGGACCCATCCGGTCTCGGTCCCATCAAGGCCTCTCAGATCACAGCACCCTTCTACGCTTCCTGGCCCTCGACGACCGGATCTGGAGGACAGCGTAACTACATGGGATGGATCAACTCGGACTATCAACAGATCGACCAGATCACGAGCAAGGCCAATTCGACATACGAAGCGGGGATGGTGAAGGTCGAACGCTATGGCCAGCGGGGGCTGAGCTTACACGCCCACTACATCTACTCGCACGCCATGGACTGGAACCCCAGCGAGAGCCAGATGGACCCTGCTGCTGACTTCAGACAGGAATACGGAGCCAGCGATCTCGATTTACGCCACTCGTTCGGAGCGATGGCCGTCTATGAGACACCGTGGAAGCTACGCGGCAGGGCCGGGAAGTTTGGCAACGGCTGGATACTGTCGGGCGTCCTGCAAGACCGCAGCGGTTTGCCCTACACCATGCGCGTATCGGGATCGCTGCCCGAATGCCCCGTAAGTACGGGCGTGACACCCTGTACCACGCCCTTTGCTGGACTAAATGCGGCCACCGGCAGTTACATTGTCGGTCTGAGACCGGGCATGAACGGCTCAGGCGGCGACAACCGGGTCTACGGCGTGGGCAACGATAACATTGTCTATAACATCGGCCGCAACACCTACCGCTATCCGGGAACCTGGAAGGCCGATCTGCGGCTGGGCAAGCGCTTCGATCTGGGAAAGATGCGGCAGTTGGAGCTGCTGGCCGAGAGCTTCAACCTTCTCAATCACCAGAACGTGACTGAGCTGGAAACGACCGGCTATTATCTCGAACCCGGCAATTCCAGCGGCGGCCTGCCCACGCTGAACTTCATGACCGGCCCGTTCACTGAGACAAGCGGGAAAGTCCTGCATCCCAACTCCACAGCCTTCGGGCAGCCGCTGAACATCAACGCTACCAACTTCTACCGCGAGCGGCAGTTTCAGTTTGGGTTGAGGATGAGATTCTAGCAGCTTGCTCCGCGGCCCTAATTCTTAATGCTAATTCGAAGGCCAATGAACGGAGATAGAAGAATCCCGGGGAACTCATCGAAGAACTCCGTGAACCGGAAAAACTCCATCCGCAGTCACCAGCAACCCGGGGTGCCCGCAATAAAGTCTAGTTGCTCGCGGGAGGCACGGCGGGTGCGGCGGGTGCGTCTGGTGCAACGGGGGCGGCGGGCGTTTCGGGCGCGACGGCCGGTTGCAGCTTGGCGAGGCCGCGAATGTAGAGGATAAGGTTCCGCACTTCGTCGTCCTTGGCGCGGCCCACGGCCTCGGCAGGCATCTTGCCTTTGCCGTTGCGGATGGCGTCGAACAGCTCCTGTTCTTGCTTGCCAGCCAGCGTCTTGGGATCGGTCCAATCGCCAAGCGTCACTCCCATGTCTTTGGCAAGATCGGTCTTGCCATCCCCTGTCTCACCATGGCAGACCGAGCAATCCTGCCCATAAAGCTCCTTCGCGCGTGCCTGCGATTTTTCGGCAGACTTGACCGGATTCTTGTGGTCGGAGGCTGAAGCGGTAGCAGCTTCCTGCGGCTCGGGCCCCGGAGCGGACGAGGCGGAAATCCCAAACAACACAACGGCAGAGACAAACAGCAACGGCTTCAACATGGCAGCCTCCGCGGTGGCAGATGCCCGTACAAGGCATCTAGCAGCCGAATGATTTCTCGCATGGATTATATGCCAAATAGACGTCAATCAGGCTGTATGGAATTGACAGACATGGTTCAAATGGAAGCGGTTTGGCTGGATTTGGGGCAGATTCTCATGCGGCCACAACCGCGCCGGCTTTGGGTCCAGGCCGCCAGCCGCAGGCTAAATCCGGCGTGGTGGTCTTGCCGTCGAGGCGGAAGCAGGAAGCGCCGTTGATGTCGGTGCGAGAAGGTGCGGACCTTGGCCGCTTCCAGCGCTTTGAGTACCTCCGTGCGGGGATGGCCATAGCGGTTGCGCAGGCCGCAGGAGATGACGGCCCACTCAGGGTGCACGCGGGCCAGGAACTCGGGGCGCGTGGAGGTGATGCTGCCGTGATGGCCCACCTTGAGCAGCGTACTGGCCAGCCGGGCTCTGCCAGCATCGCCTGCTCGATGGGCGCCTCGGCGTCGCCTTCCAGCATAACGGAGGTCGCGCCGTAGGCCACATGCAGCACCAGCGAATCGTTGTTGGTGGGCTCCGGGCCGGGCTGATAGTCGCTGGAAGGGTGCCAGAACACTGACCTGAGTTGGGCCGAAAGGGAAAGCATCGCCGGCGCGCAACGAACGGACGCGGACGTGAAGGGCGGCGGCCTCGTCGAGCAGCGCGTTGTACGCCCCGAAGCGGGGATTGTTGCCCACCCAAAGCTCGGCGGGATGGAAGTTGCGCAGCACTGCGGGCAAGCCGCCCATGTGGTCGGAGTGAGCGTGTGTAAGGGCAACCGCATCGAGGCGGCGAATGCCGCGCGACCACAGAACCTCCGAGACGACCTCCTCGCCGATGTCGTAGTCCTGAGGCGCCTGATGCGGGCCGCCGCCGAAGCCGCCGCCATCGATGAGCAGGGTTTTGCCATCGGGCGTAATCAACAGCAGGGAATCGCCTTGGCCTACGTCGATGGCCTCCATCAGCAATGCGTCGCGCGGATGATCGACCGGACGGGGCGCAACGGCAACCAACGCAGCGCAGACCAGGGCAGCCCATGCGGCGCGCCGGGGCCAGCGAAGATCAAGCGGGTGTCCCATCTTCGCCACGTCTTGGTTTTTGTGGCTAAAGTGGGATAGCACGATAGCCACCGCAAGCAGCACGCAGAAGGCGAGCGATTGCCAAAGCAGCGGCGCGGGAATGCGGAAGTCGCCCCACGCCATTGAACCAAAGAGCCGCACCAGACCTATGCCGATGTGAAGAAAGACGGCCACGATCATCGCCGGAACTACTGCGTAGGCCGGACCAATCAGAGCTAAGAGCAAAGTAATGAGTGCGGCCGGCATCAGGATGAGCAGCAGCGGCAGGATAAAGACATTGACTGGCAGAGCGAAGACGGTGATGCGATGGAAGTAGAGAGCCATGGGCAGGGCCATGGCCAGCTCCACTACGCAGGAGACTACCAGCAACTCGACGCAGCGAAGAATCAGTCGCACCGTCCCAGGGAAGAGCCGCCAGGCAATGAGACCGGCGAATCGCCCGCCCGCCGCCTTCTTCAGCCCAGCGGCAATCATGCGCAGAATCACGCGAAATTGCGCCAGAGTCGGAGCCTGCTTGGCGTCCATGGCGATCAGGCGCAGATCGCGTGTGGCTGTCAGGTAAGGGTGTATCGTGCTCTGCAGCAGCGGCATAGCGACCCCGCCGATGGCGACAACCGCCAGCAGCGTCATCTGAAAGCTGGCGTCGAAGAGACTGCGCGGACTGTAAGCCAACAGGCACAGCGCGGCAAAGCCGATCGTGTTCAGAGCGTTGCGCTCGCGGTAAAGGAGACGGCCAAGCAGGTAAAGAGTGACCATCCAGAACGAGCGCTCGACCGGCGTGGCGAAGCCGGTGAAGAGCGCATAGGCAAAAGAGGCAAGAATCGTGAGTAGCGTGGCCGGGACGCGCGGCAGCCGGAGCCGCTTTGCGACCCAGAAGATGCAGCCGGCCACGATGGCCAGGTGAAAGCCCGAGACCACCAGCATATGAAACGAGCCGGTGCGCTCAAAGCCCACGCGCAACGGGTGGGTCAGATAGGTGCGGTCGCCGGTGACCATGGCGGCCAGCATGATGGCGTCGTCCTGGGAGAGGCGCAACGGAGCGGGCAGGCGGCGCATCGCCGCGGGCAGAGCCAGCAGGCGGGCGCTGGTCGCGTGCTGCAAGCCGCTCACGCGGCAGGCGAGGAAGAGGCCGGGAGACTTGGCCCAGGCGCTCAACACGGTCGATGCTCACCGTGGCCGTGGAGGTGATGCCCTGATCGACGAGGAAATCCTCGCGGCTCCAGACGCCGGGATCGTGATAGACCTCGGGCGGCAGCAGTCGAACCACGGCCCGCACGCGCTCACCGCACTGGAAGAGCTGCGGGCCGGATGGACCGGATGGGTTTTGCGGCCAGTGAACGGTGAGCCGCACACCGCCTTCGACCGCCGCCTGCGTGTCCTCGGTGTCGGTAACCACCTCCAGGCTGGAGACGCGCAGGTCGATGCGCTGTGCGGGAAGTTGGGCTGCGGCAGGCTCGTCCAGGTTCTGCTCGAGCTCGCCGCGCACCGGCCCCGCATCGACGACCGTGCCTTCCACGGTGCGGAGCAGACCGTCAGAGAGCGCCGCCAACGAGGGCGCGGGCGCCGGGTGCGGCTCCATCTCCGCGCACCATGCGCCCAGCAGAAGCCAAAGCACGGCCAGCGGCAGCCAGGCAATGCGCTGCGCGCGGAAGGCCGCCACACCGCACAACACGGCCACCAGCGTCAGCGCAAAGAGTACCAGACTGGGCCGTAGATAAAGTACCTGCGCGACGGCAATTCCGGTGGCAAAGAGCCAGGCCGCATGAAAGAGCGGGACTACGCTCTGCGCGATAGGAGCGCCAATGGCTTGTCCGGAGTTGGGGGATTCGGATTGCATTGCGTCTGAAAGCAGAAAAAGCTGTTCTGGCCCTCAAGCCTATCAGGACCGCCGCAACTGGACCACTGTTTCCAGGTGAAAAGTCTGCGGAAAGAGGTCGGCGAGGGTGATGGACTGGATTTGGTAGCCGGATGCGATCAGTGTGCGTAGGTCGCGAGCCAGCGTGGCAGGGTCGCAGGAGACGTAGGCTACGGCGGGAGCGGCGATCTCGGCGAGCAGCGCGCAGCTCTCCGCGCCCAGGCCGGTGCGCGGCGGGTCCACAACAATCAGGTCGGGATGTTCTCCGCCTCTGCTGCGCCGCAAAAAAGCCAGGGTTTCCGCCTGGACGGCCATGCCGGCCGTGCCGCGAAGGTTCTCCTCCAATGCCGCCGTGGCCGAAGGAGCCGACTCGACGGCCACCACGCGATCAAACCGCACCGCGAGCTGCCGCGCGAAAAGACCCACGCCGGCAAAAAGTCCCAGGCCAGCTTGCCGCGATGGCCGGCGGCGACCCGCTCGACGAGCGCATCCACCAGCCAGCGATTGACCTGAAAAAATGCGCCGTGGTCCACGCGATAGTCGAAACCGGCGGCATCGATAGTTGAGCGATGCTGCGCCCCACTGCGCCAGCGTGCGTGGCTGCTGGCCGGGACGGCCCTCGGTCACCAAGTTCAGCTCCGATGAGCGCGGGAATCCGCTCGTACAGCGCCTGAGCCAACTCATCAAAGCGCACTCTTGGCCGGGCTCGCAGTGAAGACAGTGGCCAGCAGCGCTGGTTTCTTCCGCATTGCAGAAGAGCGCAATCTCCGTGGGGCGCAGCAAGGGGGCAAACCCGCGCGCAACCTGAGCAAATGCCTGCGCGGCCTCGACCAGCAACGGCGCGACAATGGGGCACTCGCGCATGGAAACCACCGCGTGGGAGCGGCGGCCGCGATAGCCCAGCTTCCCGGCCGCATCGAAGGCCAGACGGATGCGGTTGCGATAGCGCCACGGCTCGCCGGAGAGTAGGTCAATCTCAGCGGGCACGGTCACGCCGCCGCGCTCCAACGTCTCGCGCAGAATGGCCTGCTTGAAGGCCAGTTGGCTTTTATAGTCTGTGTGCTGGTAATGACAGCCGCCGCAAGCGCCGAAGTGCGGGCAGGCGGGCAGAATGCGCTCCGGCGCTGTGCGGAGAATCTCCTCGGCCTCGGCAGTCGCATAGCCTGATTTGCTCTGAGTAATGCGCACCCGTGCCTGTTCGCCGGCAAGGTGTGCGGCACAAAAACGGCCTTTCCCTCCAGGCGCGCCAGAAAAGCTCCTCCGTAGATCGGCTTTTCAATTTCGACGAGCGGCAATTTGGAGGGAGGCAGGGGTGTTAATCCCCGCGTACCGCCAGCAGAATAAGCGTGAGCCTTCGCCCCGGAGGATTATCTTCCTGGATTTGTTTTTTCCGGCAGAAAGCCTAGCAATACGATGATTAATAAATTAAAAACCAACCAGAAACACAAAAACAT
>CAWFZU010000181.1:0-6220 GCA_963820195.1 uncultured Acidobacteriaceae bacterium
CCGCGCCGCGCTGAAGGGCTCGCCGACCGCCTTCACGTAGACATTGAGCGTCTCCTTCCATGGCTTCACGAAGGCAAGGTACTGGCCATTCGGGGAAAGCTCGGCTCCCGCTATCTCGGGATTGCCGAAGATCACTTCTCGATCGATCAAGGGCGGAACTCCGGCAGCCATCTTATCCTGCGCTCCAGCAGCGGTTACTAGCGGAAAAAGGCACATCAAGAGACAGACTAACGTCTTCATCACAGTCGTTTCCCTTTCTTTTTGAGATTTAGCGGAATTGAAATCGGGATTTCGTCAATCGGCAACAACATACATTGACCGTCCGGCGGCTTTCATACAGACATGTGCGCGCGCGGAGCAGGGTTGCAGAGCGCGCGGCATGAACAATCCTGAGAATATACGAACGAACCATCCACTTGGTTCCGCAAGCTCTTCATTTGACGTTCCAGCCCACCAATTCGTTCACCGTGATCACGCTGGCGCCCCTGTATTGAGTACGATACTACTGCGCCGGAGTGTGGCCGATGAACTTGTCGGCCCACTGAATAAACCACTTCATGTTGGGGGCGTCGGTATGTCCGCCGTCGTGCTGACGCCAGGCAAGCTGTCCGTCCAGCAGTCCGGTATTGACCGGCGGCATCTTAGCGGTATGGTAGTCGCCTTCGACTCCGATGCCCTTTGCGCCCAGCAGCGCGAAGACGCGGCCCGCATCCACGGTGGCCATGAAGCTGCCCTGGTGATCGAGCCAGCGTGCGTCGCCCTTCTCCGGAATGCCGTAGCTGATAAAGGTGAGGCGCGGGGCGCACAGGGCAATCAGCTCGTTGGAATCGACCGGGATGTCGCCGGGCGACCCGACGCCGAAGGTCGCTTCGGAGGCTCCGTATTTTATGAAGTTGCCGGCCATCCAGTAGTACTCGCCACCGGTGAGGCTCTCCACCGCCTCGCCGAAGTTGCGGCGCAGCAACGTGGCTCCGCCTTTGCCGCTGGAGCCTACCAGCACCATGGCGAAGCGCTGATCGAAGGCCATAGTGACCAGCGCGGCCTTGCCGTAGCGCGAGACGCCTTCGATCCCCACGTGCTTCGCGTCGACAGCCGGATCGGTTTCCAGGTAATCCAGCCCGCGCCCCGCGCCCCACGCCCATGCCCGCAGCGCGCCCCAATCCTCCGGCGAGCGCGGCTGCCCCTTGTTCACCAGCCCGATAATGCCGCGCGTCAGGCCCGCGCCGTCATCCGCCTGCACGCTGGCCGGATCGATCAGGGCAAAGCCCCAGCCCGCGCCAATCAACTGCCAGGTGTTGGGCAGGTCGCCGTCTTCATTGAGTTCGGGGCGTTGAAAGAAGGGGCTCTCCTTGAGCGGTTCCCATGCGGGATGCTGGGCAAAAACATCCTTGAGCGAGGGATCCTGTTGGATTAGCAGCGCCTTCCAGGCCTTGTTGATGCGGTTGAGATCGTCACCGCGGGGCTCGTTGGGCGAGGGGAATCCGGCTCGGCCAAACATCATCAGCACCGGCACCGGCCCTCTGGCAAAAGCGGGTGTGACCAGCGTCATGTGAATGCGCACGTTGATGGCGGGATCACCGGAGTTGTCCACCGTGCCGATCAGGTCCTTGGCAGTCACCGGCGTAAAACCGATCATCTCGTGATCCACTGCGGTCACAGTCCATGTGACCTTGGGCACGCTGTTGGGCACGCGCCCATAGACGTACTTCGAATACATCTCGACGATCTCCGGCCGGCGCTGCTCCCACCACATCTTCTCCGTCGTTACCTTCTGGCCGTTGTTCATCGTGAGCGGGTCGGGAAGATTCGGATAAGGATTGGCCTTCGATTCGTCGATGTTGGCGTGATTGGGCGCCTTCTCATTGCCGCTCGGCCCGGGGCGCAGCGCCTTGATGCCCAGCTGATCCATCATCTTGTGCTGATCCTGATCGGCAGTCAGCGCGCCCGGAACCGGAGCGGCCGCTCGTTGCGCCAGCGCGGACGCGGCAAGCAGGAAGGGAATACAGATGTAGAGAAGCGACGATCGGATCGAACGAGACATAGATAAGCTCCTGAGTGATATTCTTGCGGCGGCAAAGAAAGCCGGCTGATCACAGGAATCCATGGTAAACCGTCTCCCCATGACACAAACACGAAAAATCACGGCGATCCTTGCTTTCGTCCTCCTCGCCACTTGCGCGTGGGCCAGGAGCCATCAACCCAAGGCCCCGGTGTGGGTTGTCTCCTGGGCGGCTTCGCAGCAGATTCCCGAGCCGCAGAATGCTCTGCCCGCGGACGACCTGCGCGATGCCACGGTGCGGCAGATATTTCACCTATCCGTGGGCGGCCCGGCTCTGCGCGTGCATCTGTCTAATGCATTTGGGACAGAGGCGCTCCGCTTCACATCGGTGCATATTGCGCGGCCGCTATCGCCCTCCTCGGCGGAGATTGACCCGGCCAGCGATCACCCGCTGACCTTCGCGGGCAGCACTGATGTGACCGTTCCTCCGGGAGCGGAGTTCATCTCGGACCCGGTGCAGTTTCCCGCCGCGCCATTGTCGGATATTGCGGTGACCTTTCACCTGGACTCGCTGCCAGCCAGAGAAACCGGCCATCCAGGCTCGCGCGCCACATCCTATTACCTGCATGGTGACCTGGTCGGCTCCGAGAAGCTGCCTGAAGCAAAGCATGTGGACCACTGGTACCAGGTTGCCGGGATTGATGTACAGGCAGCGCCCGGCGCGGCAGCCGTGGTGGTTCTGGGAGACTCCATCACCGACGGTCGCGGCTCCACGACCAATGGTAACAACCGCTGGACGAATGTACTGGCGCAACGGCTTCAGGAGTCGCCTAAGACTCGCAAGATCGGCGTCTCCAACCAGGGCATCGGCGGCAATCACCTGCTGACCGACGGGCTGGGGCCGAATGTCCTGGCGCGCTTTGATCGCGATGTGCTGGCGCAGGCCGGTGTGCGCTGGGTCATCGTCTTTGAAGGCGTGAACGACCTGGGCGGGCTAGCTCGCGGCGGAGAGGCGTCGCCAGCCGATCATGCGGCCCTGGTGCAGCGAATCACTGCCGCGTATCAGCAGATCATCACCCGCGCTCATGCGCAGGGCCTGCGCGTTTACGGAGCGACGATCACCCCGTATGTGAGCTCGGAGTACTATCATCCTGGCCCTCTCAGCGAGGCCGACCGGCAGGCGGTCAATCAATGGATTCGCGCGGCGGGGCACTTTGACGCAGTCATCGATTTCGATGCCGCAGTGCGCGACCCTGAGCATCCCGATCATCTGCTGCCCGCCTACGACTGCGGCGACCACTTGCATCTGTCCGTCGAAGGTTACAAGGTGATGGGCAGCGCCATTCCGCTGGACCTCTTCGCGCGCTGAAATTTGAGTTTTCGGCAAGCGTGCGTTAGCGGCGCCGAAAAGGCGGATCAGAGCCTCACGAATCGTGGAACTCTCAGCAGTTGCAGTATGACCAACCGGAAGGGAAGGTTCCATCGCGTGCTGATATCACTTCAGTTTCGTCTAATTAGGGGGAACCGGAAGAGCTGGAAGAACTGCTGGCCATAACGTCAGCAAGATGTAACAAGCGATGGCTCTTCGAAGTTGAACACGACGTCTTGAGGAGATTGGAGGGGCCGCGCCGAGCAGTCTAGAATTAGACCGTAGTGTCGAGGATCATCATGAATGACGCAGCCGCGATCTTCCAAGCCGTCAAGGATGGAGACATGTCGGTTGTCGAGCGCCACCTAACCGCAGATCCTCGTCTCGTGCATGCGCGCGACGAGTACCTCAAAACACCGCTCCATTGGGCCGCTGAACATGATCGCTGCGACGTCGCCCAAATGCTATTAGACTCGGACGCAGACTTGGAGGCAACTACATCCTGGGGCGACACTGCGCTCGACTGGTCGGCGACAATGGGCAGCACAAAGGTTGCGGATCTGCTGCTGGCGCGTGGTGCGAAAGGGATGAACCTCGTGGTGGCGGCGTGTCTCGGGAAGCTAGATTTGGTTCGCGAGTTTCTCGATTCAGGTACGCCCCTCGCGTCGCTTGCCAAGCCGGCTCCCGCGGAGCCCGATGATCACTGGGTCGCCGATTCCGCCCGCATGAAAGGCAACGTTATTTCACACGCGTTTTATTGCGCCTGCCGAAATGGCCAAACGGCGGTCGCAGCGTTGTTACTCGAGCGCGGTGCCGACATCAATGCAAAAGGGGTCTTCGGCGGGACGGGCCTGCATTGGGCGGCGATCAATGGCCACAAAGATACGGTCGAGTTTCTTGTGGTGCACGGCGCCGATCTCACCATTCGGGATACCAAGTTCGATTCATCACCGGAGGGGTGGGCAGTTGAGGGCCAGCACGACGAGATACGTGAACTGCTCCATTGCGCGTGAGTCGTACGCGATACCTGGATCACCGTCTATTTATTATCGTCATCGGCTTTTCGCAGTCTGACATGTGGGCGCACGAGCCGGGTTTCGTCGGCGGGCGGCGCAGGTTCCTATTGATGTAAATACTTCTAGTTTGGGTGCCCCGGGTCCGGATTTTCGGACCTGGGAGAGACTGTCGTGTATCTACAAATCATTCATGAAGAGACTTGTTTGTTACCAGCAATGTGAACTGGTTGGCGGCGAGAGATCGTATATGTTCGTCGCGACTGAAGTCGTGTATTGATATAAAAACAGGTTTCCAGAAGTCACATTAGATCGATTCGCCGCAACGCTCCTCAATAAACGCACCGACAATGCGCGCCGCTTCTTCAAGGAATCCGCGGTCGATGTCGGTGAAGGCGGCCGGAGTGTGGCTGTCGATATCAATTTCGCCCATGATCTTGCCATGAGCGCGGATGGGAACAACGATCTCGGATTTTGTGCGGATGGAGCAAGAGAGATAGCGCGGGTCGGCATTCACGTCGTCAACAACGACGGTCTCTCCGGAGGCTACGGCGGCACCGCAGATGCCTTGATTGACGGGTATGCGCACGTGCGGGGTCGGCTCGCCAATGAATGCGCCGAGGAGCAGCATCTGCGAGTCGCCGGGGTCGAGCATGTAAAAGCCGGTCCAGTTGTAATGAGGAAACTCGGCGGCGATGGCCGCGACGATGGCTTTCTGCAGGGCATCTAGAGAGAGCGCGCTCGCGGCCAGCTCGCGGATGCGGGAGAGCAGGGAGAGCAGTTGCGGGGTGAAGGTGGGCATCGTCATTCAATACCGCCTAATACCGCTGCGAAGTCGGGATCGACGGGGTTCTCGAAGAGCGAAGCGTCGCGGGTGACGATGGTCAGCCCCGAAGGTGTGACAAAGTAGCGGCGCTTGTCCTCTACCGGGTCGTAGCCGATGACCGTGCCCTCGGGAATATGGACATGGCGGTCGATGATGGCTCTCCGGATGCGGCAATGGCGGCCGATGTTCACGTGCGAAAAGATGATGCTGGCGTCCACGGTCGGAGTAGGAGTTGACGCGCACATCCTGCGAGACCACGCAATTGGACACCGAGGCGCCGGAGATGATGACGCCGGCGGTAATAACCGAGTTGACCGCCATGCCGGAGCGGCCCGGCTCGCCAAAGACGAACTTGGCCGGCGGATACTGGCGCACGCGGGTGCGGATGGGCCAGTTCTTGTCGTAGAGGTTGAAGACCGGCGAAACCGAGCACAGGTCCATGTTGGCGTCGTAGTAGGCGTCCAGCGTGCCCACGTCGCGCCAGTAGAGCGCCTGCTGCTTGTTCTCGTCCACAAAGTTGTAGGCCATCATCTTCTTCTTGCCCAGCATATTGGGCAGGATGTCGTGGCCGAAGTCGTGCTTGGAGTCCGGATCCTCAGCGTCGGCGATCAGCGCCTTCAGCAGCACTTCGGTATTGAAGATATAAATGCCCATGGAGGCATCCACGGCACTGGGGTTGAAGGGCGAGCGGAAGCTGGTGGAGGCCGGCTTCTCCTGGAA
This sequence comes from uncultured Acidobacteriaceae bacterium, assembly GCA_963820195.1. GTDB lineage: Bacteria > Acidobacteriota > Terriglobia > Terriglobales > Acidobacteriaceae > Telmatobacter. The sequence goes on from CAWFZU010000181.1 coordinate 5,928, forward strand.
TCCCAGCACCTCGCCCGTCTTGCCCACCTCCACCACACCGAAGCGATTCGATTCGTCGGGCGAGATTGGCAGCGTAGCCAGCGTTACCTCCGCGCCAGTCTCCATGTGCTGTTCCAGCATGCGGCTGTAGTTCATCTTGTAGATGGCGTCGCCCTGGAGAATGATCATGTACTTGGGTTGTTCGCTACCGATCGAATAAATATTCTGGTAAACCGCATCGGCGGTGCCCATGTACCAGTTGGCGCCGGTACGCTGCATGGGCGGCAGTAGCTCAAAGAACTCTCCCAGTTCCT
>CAWFZU010000182.1:0-4150 GCA_963820195.1 uncultured Acidobacteriaceae bacterium
TTCGCAGCTACAAGGTGCGCCGCGCCAAGCTGTTCTACCTGCGCGAACTGCGCGGCAAGGCTGCCCGGTTGAAGGAAGTGGGCCGCATGGTGGCCAAGGCGTAAGCCGTTCCGTTTGCAGGCGGCTAAGATTTTTACCCGACAACCCCGGCTTTGGCCGGGGTTGTTTTTTTGAGGCTGCTTTCAGCGACAGCTTTCAGCCGTCAGTTGATTGTTGGTCAGAAATTCGGGCAACCACAAGAAGCAGAGTAATTAGCGGCCTGCAGGATTAGCAGATTACTCACTGTAGCTGAAGGCTGACGGCTGAAAGCTGAGGGCTGTAATCTGTAGGAACGATGAATCCGACCGATCAGGCCCGCCATCACGCCTTTCAGGAGACGCTGCTGAGCGCCCGCCGCACCATGGTGCTGAGCGAGATTCTCAAGCTGGCCGTGGACAGCTTCCGCGCCAGCAAGATGCGCTTTGCGCTGACCGCGCTGGGCATGGTCATCGGCACCGCCTCGGTGATCCTGGTGGTGACCATCGGGCTGACCGGCAAGCAATTCATCCTGGAGGAGATCCAGAAGATCGAGACCAACTCGGTCGAGCTGGAATACTGCCGGCGGCGGCGCCACGGCCGCGGAGCGCGTGCTCTACAACGACTACCTGACCCGCGACGACGAGAAGGCCGTGCGAGCGCAGTTGCCCGGCGTGATGTACTCCTCGCCGGTGCTGGACGATGCACGACCGCATCAGCTTCGGCGGCGGCGTGGTCAAGGACACGCTGGTGCTGGGCGTGAGCCCGCAGTACCAGCAACATCCGCAACCTGATGGTGCCCGAGGGCCGCTTCTTCGACGAGACCGACGACTCGGCTCACATCAAGTGCGCCGTGGTCACCGAGACTCTTCGCCCAGGAACGATTCGGCAGCGACGATGCGGCCGTCGGCCAGACCTTCGAGATCAGCGGCATTCCCTTCACCATCATCGGCGTCTTCAAGGAGAGCGTGGACGACTTTGGCGAATCGGAGATCGAGGACCAGACCATCCTGATTCCCTATTCGGTGGCCCGCTACTTCACCGGAACCGAAAACGTGAACCAGATTTACTTTTCCATGCGCAGCATGGACGAGGTGCCCGACGCCGCCAAGGAGATCGTGCGCATCGTCCAGCGCGCGCCACCGGCCCAACTCGGTTTACAAGGCGCAGACGCTCAAGGAGTTGCTTGACGATGGCCGCCAAGATCGCCGACGCGCTGACCGCGGTGCTGGTGCTGGTGGCCGCCGTCACGCTGGCCGTGGGCGGCGTGGGCATCATGAACATCATGCTGGCCAACGTGCGCGCGCGCATCCGCGAGATCGGCATCCGCAAGGCGCTGGGCGCCACCTACCGCGAGATCAAGCTGCAGTTTCTTGCCGAGGCCGTCATCATCTCGCTCACCGGCGGCGTCGTGGGCACGCATCGTGGGCCTGGCCATGCCGCTGTCCGTCCGCTTCTTCACCGACTACGCATCTGCCCATCTCGCGCCTGGTCGGTGGTGATTGCGCTGGCCGCGGCCACGCTGGTGGGCGTCGTCTTCGGCACCGTTCCCGCCACCCGCGCCGCGCAGATGGATCCCGTGGAGGCGCTGAAGTATGAGTGAGCCTGAGCGCGAGCCGGCCCGACTCCGGCGCCGATGCACGACGGACGAGACGCCGCTCCAAGGGTCCGAACCTCGTGCTGCTCTATAGCCTGATTGCGCTGGCGCTGGCCGCGGCCATCGGCTTTGCCCTGCTGATCGTGCTGCCGTTCTATCACCGGCGGTAGCCGCATAATTCTTGCGGCAGTCCGCTTGTTAAACCGAAAGAGCGCCGAAGATCAATTCATGAGCTACGAACACCCAACCTATAATGAACTGGTCCGGGAAACGCTTCTTCGGATGATGGAGAATCTCAGCGAGGACTGCTGGTGCGCGGGTTGGTTACATGACCTCGAATTCACAAGCACCTGAAATTAATCATTCATAGAGTATCGAATTCTCTCCCGACCGGCAATCATCACCGGAATTCCATCCACCACCGGATAGGCGCGGCCACACTCCGCACAGAGCAGCTTGCACTCATCAAGGCGAAGAGCGCCCAGGCAGGCCGGGCAGGCCAGCTGGATCTACCACGGACGGGTCAAACGCGGAAGGAGTGGCTGGAATCGGCTGGCATAAGGCCCTTACTGGATGGTCGCGTCGGGGCTGGCAGTCGGCTTCCAGCGTCTGGGCACGGGCAGCTCGCAATGCTTGGGACGGCTGGCAAACTCCTGCTCGATGCTCTGGTTGGTGCCGGCCTTGGCCGAACTCGTAGGCCACGCGAATGCCGTTGAAGATGGCGCGGTCGTTCGAGGAGCCGTGGCCGATGATGCACACGCCGCGCACGCCCAGCAGCGGCGCGCCGCCGTATTCGCGGTAGTCCAGGCGGCGGCGGAAATCGTTGAAGGCGCTGGCGCGAGAGCAGCGCGCCCACCTGCGCGGTGACCGTGCGGGTCAGCGACTCGCGCAGCACGTCGCGCACAAAGCGGCCCACGCCCTCGCTGGTCTTCAGCGCCACGTTGCCCACAAATCCGTCGCAGACAATCACGTCGGCCAGGCCGCTGAAGATGTCGCGGCCCTCCACGTTGCCGATGAAGTTGATGGGCAGCGCCTTGAGCAGCGGAAAGGCCTCGCGGGTCAGGTCGTTGCCCTTGGTCTCTTCTTCGCCGATCGGAGAGCAGGCCCACGCGCGGCGATTCGATCTTGAGCACGCTGCGGGCATAGATCTCGCCCATCACGGCAAACTGCTCCAGATTGTGCGCCTTGCAGTCCACGTTGGCGCCCACGTCGAGCAGCACGCAGGGATTGCCCTTGGAGCTGGGCATGGGCGTGGCCAGAGCCGGGCGGTCGACGCCGGGCAGCGCGCCCAGCACCATCTTGGCCGTGGCCATGGCCGCGCCGGTGTTGCCGGCGGTGACAAAGCCGGCCGCCACGCCCTCGCGCACCAGCTTCAGCCCCACGCGCATGGAGCTGTCTTTTTTGGTGCGCACCGCGTGCGCCGCCTTCTCCTCCATGCCGATGCGTTCGCGAGGCATGGTGGATGACGATGGGCAGGTCTTCGTTTTCCAGAGGCTCGTCGAGCAGGTCGCGCAACTCCGCCTCCGGCCCCACCAGGTGGACCCGCACGGGCAGAGCCTTGCAGGCGAGGATCGCCCCGCGAATCTCCGCTTCCGGAGCTTTGTCGGTACCAACGGCGTCAAGCGCAATATCGATGAGCATGGGAGCGAAGACTACTTGGCTTCTTCCTTGACATCAATCACGGCGCGGCCCTTGTACTCGCCGCACTTGGGGCAGGCGCGATGGGGCAGCTTCTTCTCGTGGCAGGCGGGGCACTCGGAGACGCCCACGGCGGTGAGAAAGTCGTGCGAGCGGCGGAGTGCGGTACGGCGCGTCGAATGGCGCCTTTTCGGATTCGGCATTGCAAAATTCCTTTCGTCTCTCGGCCCGCTTCAACCGTCATCAGGCCGTGCAGATCTCCGGCTGCCTTACGGGGCGAGACGAGAACCCCTCAATTCCTTTTGGGGCTGATTCTCTGTGGACTCGATCCGGCTGCGAAGACCGGCCAGCGCTTCCCAACGGGGGTCGCTTGGACCCGCATCGCAGGAGCAGGGCTGGTAGTTGCGGTTTTCGCCGCAGCGCGGGCAAAGTCCCTTGCAGTCGGGCTTGCACAATGTCTTGACCGGCAGGGACAAAAGCACCTGCTCACGCAGCACATCCTCAAGCGAAAGACTGTCTCCTAGATAATACCCGATTTCGGTCTCCGGCGCCGTAATGGAGCGTTCCGGGGCATCGGCGTCGGCGGCCGCGGGGCGGAAGATGAGGTCGTAATCGGCGGCCAGCGGAATCTCGACCGGCTCGACGCAGCGCGCGCAGGGCACCTGAAAGCGGCCGGCAAAGCTGCCCCTGAGCCGAATGTCGGCGACAATATCCCTCGGCCCGCGGTGCTCGTGCAGCACCTCGGCATGGCCGGAGGCAGCCAGCGGTCCCTGCTGCTCGGCCTCCTCGCCCAGATCGACCGCTCCCGGCGCCAGCTTCCAGGTCAAAGTCGATCGGCTCCCGTTCCAGTTCGCTTATCTTGAATTCCATGCTATGAGCCTACGGCGCGGAGGCGGGGGC
>CAWFZU010000183.1:0-3141 GCA_963820195.1 uncultured Acidobacteriaceae bacterium
AAGATGAGTATTCTTGGTCTCAGTGACATGCAGCCCAACTCCGATGAGCCATGGGAACCGGCAACGCCAGAGGCCGAATCTGAGGATGAATCCCGTGCGTCAGCGGAAGTGATTCCAGCGTTCTCCGTGCCATGGGAGCCGCCGCCGGTGAAGATCGAATTCACAGCCAAATCAGCTACTGAAATCGAAGCTGAACCCAAGACGGAAACAACAGAGCAGCCGGAGCCGGCCGAGCCGGAGAACGAATCGCCGTTTGAACCCAAGGCCGGTCCAGGCGATCCGCTCTGGCCGCCTCGCAGATAAGCGCCTAATGCGCACAGCGCGCATCCACAACTATCACTATTCGATGTGACGTAAGGCACATCCAGACGCGCCCTTGGAGTGTCATTGTCCTAACGGACGGTTTCCGGGGTGAAAGTCGCTGCGGAATGAGACGGCAAGCGCAGTCTCCTCTTTGCCGGGCTACAGGACTTCATAGGCGAACGCTCTTTTACTTTCTCCTTCCACGCCCCCGGAAGAGAGTCCAGAAGTGAGCAGGGTCTGGCCCATGTCGCCCTCTCCATCTCGTACCCTCATGATCTGCGCACGGCAGGTGTGCGCCGTTTTTTCAGCGGCGCCGGCGGGGTTGTGTCCCGCTATAATAGTTTTCAAATCCTTCAAATCCATGGATAAGCGGAGGAATCATGCAGAGTGTCGCCCATGAAGTGCTGAATGCTCACGAGAGGCTGCTGATCGACCAGGCCATTCATGAGCAGGACGGCAAGCCCCGGAGCGCTGCTGGGAATCCTGGAGGCGATGCAGGCCGCCAACGCCCATAAATATCCTTTCGATGGACTCGCTGCGCTATATCGCCGAGGAGACCGGCATTCCTCCGTCCACGGTCTACAGCGCCGCAACCTTTTTTGCGCTCTTCAACCTCGACCCGCAGGGCGACAACGTGATCTGCGTATGCCGCGGCACGGCCTGCCACACCCGCGGATCCCGCGATCTGCTGGAGAAGCTCTGCCTCGACCTGGGGCTGAGCGGACAGGAAGCCAGCGATACCAACGAGGCCGACAAAATGGCGCTCACCACCTCCGACCAGCGCTTCACGGTGCGCACAGTCGCTTGTTTTGGCCAGTGCGCGCTGGCCCCGGTCGTCGAGGTGAACCACCACATCCTCAGCCACGTGAATGAGCGCACGCTGCAACGGGAAGTGAAGGCTCTTGAACACAATGGACATGGGAGGAAATAATGCCGCGAATTCAGGATATAGGCGCCTTTAACGCGGTGCGAGAAGCCGGGCTTGCCAAGCTGATGCCGGCCACGCCGCGCCTCACCGTGGGCATGGGAACCTGCGGCCGCGGCAATGGCGCGGAAGAGGTTTATCACGCCCTGAATGAGGCCATCGACCGCAGCGGCCTGGAGGTGATGCTGGCCGGCGTGGGCTGCTTCGGCTCTTGCTTTCAGGAGCCGATGGTCAGCATCCGCCTGCCGGGAAACCCGCTGGTGATGCTGCATCGCGTGCAGGCCAACGACGCCGCGCGCATCCTGGAAGCCGTCTCCACCGGCATCATGCCCGCCGATCTGGTCTATTGCAAGATCGAGGAGTGGGATCACATTACCGCTCATCTGCGCTACGGCCATGGCTATCCACTGATTCCCTCCTGGAACGCGATCCCCTTCTTCAAGGGGCAAAAGAAGATAGTGCTGCGCAACTGCGGGCTTATCAGCTCCTCCGACATCGAGGAGTACATCGCGGTGGGCGGCTATCAGGCGCTCTATAAAGTGCTGATCGACGGACGCGCTGACAATGTAATCGAGCAGATCAAGGCCGCGCGGCTCCGCGGTCGCGGCGGCGCCGGCTTCCTCACCGGCAACAAATGGGATTTTCTCGCCAAGGCCAAGGCCGACACAAAGTACATCATCTGCAACGCCGACGAGGGCGACCCCGGCGCTTACATGAACCGCAACGAGATTGAGGGCGATCCTCATTCGCTGCTCGAAGGGATGATCATCGGCGCTTATGCCATGGGCGCAACCGAAGGTATCGTTTATGTGCGCGCCGAGTATCCGCTGGCGGTGAGCCGGCTGAACCGGGCCATCGAACAGGCGCGCGAATACGGCTTGCTGGGCACGAATATCCTCAATCGCGGCTTCAACTTCAACATCGAGCTGGTGCAGGGCGCGGGAGCCTTTGTCTGCGGCGAGGAGACGGCCCTGATCGCTTCTCTCGAAGGCCACGCCGGCCGTCCGCATCCCCGTCCGCCCTTCCCCGCGCAGAGGGGCCTGTATGGCAAGCCGACCAACATCAACAACGTCGAGACCTGGTACAACGTTGCGCCCATCATCACACGCGGCCCGGCATGGTTCGCCGAGACCGGCAGCGTGAAGAGCCCTGGGACCAAGGTCATCTCCCTGGTGGGCAAGATCCTAAATACCGGCCTGGTGGAGATGCCTTTGGGCACTCCCCTCAAGACCTACATCTACGACATCGGCGAAGGCGCGGTGAACGGCCGCCGCATCAAGGCCGTGCAGACCGGCGGGCCCAGCGGCGGATGCATCCCCGTCGATATGTTCGATACGCCCGTGGACTACGAGAGCCTGGCGCAGCTCGGCTCCATCATGGGCTCCGGTGGGATGGTCGTCCTCGATGAAGACAACTGCATGGTCGATGTCGCCCGCTACTTTGTCGAGTTCACTCACTCCGAATCCTGCGGCAAGTGCGTGCCCTGCAGGGTGGGCCTCAACAAGGCGCTGCGCATCCTCAATTCCATAACCGAAGGCAGCGGCACGCGCCAGCAGATGACCCTGCTCGACGAGTTGGGCCGCATGATTCGCGAGACTTCGCTCTGCGGTCTCGGCCAGTCCGCGCCCAATCCCGTGCTCACCACCATCCGCCACTTTCGCGATGAGTACGAGGACCACATCGTCGCGCATCGTTGTCGCGCCGGCGTCTGCCAGGAACTCGCCCTCTCGCCCTGTGAGAACTCCTGCCCGCTGCGCATGAACATTCCCCGCTTCCTTGAGCTTTATCAGGAGGGCCGCCTCGAAGACGCCTTCGAGTCAGTGATCCTCGACAATCCGCTGCCCGCCTCCACGGGCCGCGTCTGCCAGCATCCTTGTGACAGCAATACGTACTCGTAGTCAGTAGGTGTACAC
>CAWFZU010000184.1:0-18967 GCA_963820195.1 uncultured Acidobacteriaceae bacterium
GAAGAAGCCGATCCGCGGAACCGATTCGATATGAGTGTGAATGGTGAGCACGGGCAGGCGCGCCAGCTCCGACAGAAAACTATCAGGCGCGCGCAGTACGAGGATCTCCTGCTGATCCTTGAGGTTGAGTTTTTCGAATATTCCTTCCATAGATTCTTATGATAATCCGGCGCCGTAAATAATCTGCAATCTATTGGCCGGAATCCGCTTAAAAATGGAATCGATAGCGGATCTCGGCGGAGATCAGGCGCGGATCGTTGTAGTGGAAGCCGCCGATAGTGAGCGAGTTATCTTGCAGGACGCGGTGGTTGGTGACGTTGAGGATGCTGCCGGAGAGCTTCCAGCTTCTCGCCGATGTTGTGCCCGCCGAAGGTCGAAGGTGGTGTGCACGGGCAGATAGGGGTCCTGGTAGGGGCTCTTGCGTTGCGCCTTGGCAGTCCATTGGAGAAGCCGGAGCCGTAGTAGACATTGGTGGAAAACCAGGTGTGCGCGGGTAGATTGGCCGTGAAGCCGGTGTTGAGCGTGTGGCGCTGGTCGTGGTCGACGGGCGTGTAGTCGGGGCCGAGGTCGCAGGCCGGGTCGGTTGGCGAACGCTGCAGGTAAAGCCGCCGATGATGTTGCCGCGCTGCTCGGCGATCTGGTTGGAGTAGGTCAGGTGGAATTGGCCGAGATGCGCCAGCTCGCGGCGAGCGCAGGGTCAGCTCCCAGGCGCGCACCAGCGCTCCATCAACGGCGATGGGGAAGTACATGCTGGATTCGCCGAGGTTGGAGTGATCGAGGAAGTTGTTGACGCGATTCTTGACGTTGGCTACGTCGAGAAGCCAGCCTTTGTAAGGAATCTGAATGCCGAACTGATGCTCTTCGTCGCGCTCGCGAGGGATAGGGCGTGAAGGCGTTTTCGCCGGCCGGCTGCTGCTTGGCGTAGTTGAGAACGAGCTGGAGACGGTGTCAGGATCGGCGCGGGCTGAAAGAAGTGGCCGTAGAAGCCGCGCAGAACCCAGTGCAGGCGGGGGATTTCGACGGTTGCGCCGATGCGGGGATAGATGGCGGACTCGTTGAGTCCGGCGCGATAGATGGAGAAGCGCTCGCCGCCGAGGAGGGTGATGTACTGGCCAAGGCGGAGGTGATCGGCAAGATAGAACTCGACCAGCCCGGCGTTGGCGGTTTGGAATCGGGCCGTAGATGGTGCTGGGCGTGGTGCGTCGTTGATCGACGACGCCGAAGAGGTCGTTTTCAGCCTGATAGAAGGAGTAGAATGCCGGCGGAGAAGTTGTTCGGCCCGACACTCGGCATGAGCATCGGCCTGGCCGCCCGCGTAATTCGAGTTCTGGTGCCAGGTGGTGGAGACGGGGATGTCGGTGGCGAGCGAATCGTAGTTGGCCTGGTTGAAGTGATAGAAGGGCGCGAACGGAAAACAGCGCTTTGGGCGAGAGCGTGTGGACCCAGTTGGCGATGACGAAAGAGTCGCGCTCGGTCTGCGCGTCGCGCAGGCCGCAGGACTCGTAATACTCGGCTGGCCTGCTCCCAGTCGTTCGGGTTGGGGTCGTAGGGAATCTGAAAGTAATCCTGGCGGTATTGCGCGTTCAGGCGCAGTTGATCCTTGGGCGTCTGGTTGCGAATCAGCGAGACGAAGCCGCTCTGGGAGTTGGTAGCATCGTGGTAGAGGCTGGCGACCGGCGTGGCCAGGCCGTAGTTCGAGCGGGAGCCGGCGAGGCTGGCATACCAGGCGGTTGCTGCGGAGTGGTCGCCGAGGGAGAGTTGCGTTTCGCCAGTGTATACGTTGCCCGCAGAGATCAGCAGTTCGCCCTCGCGGTTGCGCTCGAAGCCGTTGCGGGGCAGCACATTAAAGACTCCATAAGTTCGGTCGCCCACATCCGCCGTATAACTGCCGCGCTGAGTTTCAAGGGAGTCGATGTCCTTGGGATCAATCTGCGGGCCTACATTGGAAGCGATCTTGGTGTTGGGAATTGCAACGCCGTCGATCAGCCAACTGGTCTGGTGGCCGCCGCGCATGTGCAGCATGTCGTGGGTCATGTAAGCGCCGGGGACGTAGTCGGTGATCATCTCCATGCCGATGGTGCGGCTGGCGCCGGGGGTCTCGTCGATGTCGGCGCGGGTGATGAGCGTGGTGGGGGTAACCGAATCGGAGGCGGAGAGGGAAGGATTGAGTCCTTCGACAGTGACGCTTTGCATGGCTGGGGCTATGGCGAGCAGGATATGTACGACCGGGTTGGTGCCCGAAGCCAGAGTAAGCGGCTGAGTTACGGTGGCAAAGCCGGGAGCGGCGACGGTCAGGCGATAGACGCCGATGGGCGCCTGGGGCAATTCAAACGCACCATCAGTGTTGGTGGAAGCACGCAGGGTGAAGGCGGAATCCGCGGCTTGCAGCGTGACCTGAGCGCCATGGATGGGCCGGTGCTGCGGATCGTGGACAACTCCATGCACGCTGGCAAAGACATTGGCCAACGCAGGGATGGATGCGGCTACGAGCAGTGCTGCGACGAGGAAAGAATGACGCATAACAGTACGAGCCCCTGAAGTAATGAGTTGAGGCGCACGCGATCTTGCAAACCGGGACGCGGTGCGCAGAATGCATGGCGAAGAAGATGAAGTAGATTTTCAGCCGAGAAGGTATACGGGAGGTCCGCGGCCGGCGCGGGCGCGGATTGGCCGCATGTAGACAGCGGCACAGCGGTAGGCGGGCGAGTGAGCCTGTGTGAGCAGATCCGGCAGACGGGCCGGTGAGGCGGCCATAGCATCGGACGGCGGGGCGGTTGCGCCTGTGCAACTGGGGTATAAGGGACAGTGCATGGGCGCGGAGAAAGCGGGCTTGCCGGATGCGGCCTGCGCCTTCATCCGCATCATCATGGCGCAGTGGTGCGCTCCATGGCGGCGGCAACAGGGCGGCAGGCGCGATTCGTCGCTCGACGGCAGGGCTGCCGCCAGCGGGCCCAGCCCGAAGAACAAAATCAGGAAGATCGAAACTCCGCGCCGCATCTGGAATATTGATGTAGCATGAGAGCCTTTTGCTTCATCATTTGGAAAGAACCGCGGTGGATTCCGCTATCATCGAGTATTGAGCACTTTCAGTTGCAGACAATAAGGAGAGGTCCGTGTCCAAAGTGAATCCGACTCAAGCGCCGCAATCAGCGTCCCTTCCCGCCACACAGGAATCCAACATCAGGCGCCCGCTGCGCATAGCTCTTTTTGGCTTTGGAACGGTGGCGAGTTCGGTGGCGAGGATTCTGGTCGAGTCCAGGCCCGAGGGTCTCGAGTTGACCCACGTGTACGTTCGCAGCGTGGCGCGCCGGCGCGCGGATTGGGTTCCGTCGAGCGTGGTGTGGAGCGAGGATGCCGATGCCGTGCTGGCCTCCGACGTGGATGTGGTGGTGGAACTGGCCGGCGGGCTTGATCCGGCGGGCGGCTGGGTGCGCAAGGCGCTCGGCGCGGGCAAGAGCGTGGTCACCGCCAACAAGAAGCTGATCTCCGTTCACGGCGTCGAGCTGGAGCGGCTGGCCGCGGCCAGTGGCGGAGCACTTGAAGTACGGCGCGGCCGTGGCTGGCGGAATTCCCGTGATTCCCGGGTTGGAGCAAGGGCTGGCCGGGGATCGCATCGAGCGCATCGAAGGCATTCTGAACGGCACCTGCAACTTCATTTTGAGCAAAATGCAGGAGGGCGCGGAGTACGCACCAGTGCTGGCCGAGGCGCAGGCCAAGGGCTATGCCGAGGCCGATCCCACCGAGGATGTGGGCGGCTTTGACGCGCGCGCCAAGCTGGCCATCCTGATGCGCCTGGCGCTGCGCGTCGAAGTGGACCCGGAGGAGATTGTGCCGCTGCCCATCACCTCGATTGCCGCCGTGGATTTCAGCTATGCGCGCGACCTGGGCTGCACCATCCGGCAGGTTGCGCGGGCCGATCATGCAGGGGGCAAGATCGCGGCCTCGGTGGGACCGATGCTGGTGGACCTGCGCTCGCCGCTGGCCTGGTCGCGAGGCACGGAGAACATGGTGATCTTCACCGGCCACTACGGCGGCGATGTGGTCTTCTCCGGCCACGGCGCGGGCGGGCATCCCACGGCGGTGGCCGTGGTCAGCGATCTGCTCTCTCTGGCGCACGGATCGCGGCGAGTCGAGATTCCAGCGGTTCCGGCGCGGTTGAGCGCCGAGTTCGAGGTTCCGCATTACATCCGCTTCATGGTCAACGACAAGCCGGGAATCATCGCCGATATTACCGTGGCGCTGGCCAACGAGGGCATCAACATCCGCGCCATCGTGCAGAAGCCCGGCTATCCGCTCGCACGCGCTGCCTTTCGTGATGACCGTTGAGCCGTGCAAGCCCTCGGCCCTCAAGCGCGCCATGGAAGCTATGCGCGGCAAGGATTACCTGCTCGAAGAGCCGCTGGATTTGCAGATGCTGGAGTAACGATACAGTGATCAGTGGTTAGTGTCTTGCGCATTCCCATGCTTCTTATGAGAGGCTTTGGACGCATGGCTGTCCGCGGGATCCGCCAGGGCAGAATAATTGAGGATCTTCATCGTGGAACCGAAGCGATGGAAGTTGCGATACTCAATATCGTTCATATCCGTCTCTCCGTTATTTTTTTTGAGGATGACTTGCGCGCCGACCGGCAGCAGGTAATCGTGCTTGTTGATCAGGACGTAGTCGTAGTCCACACTCACCGATGCCGCCTTGAAGGGAAACTTTTTCGGCACATCGTCCACGACCTGGGTGATGCGGCGAACCGCGCGAGTTGCGCTGTCGATGAAGACCTGGCCGTGGTAGCCGGCCGTTACGACATCCGTAGGACTCATCCGGAGATGGAAGGAGGAGTTTTTCTTGATCACGCGATAGTCGAATACCTGGACCGTCCCGTCTCCCAGGGCTCCGGTTTCCTTCCATTGAAAATCGGCCATCGACGAGGGCCGGAAGAGGCCTGAGATTGCCGCGCCGAACTCTCCGACCGACAGCAATCCTCGCGTGTCGCCGATGTATTCGTGGCTCTTGGAACCGTTGAGATCCAGTTCCAGCATGATCCGGTCTTCCTGATGATTCACATAGGACAGGAGTTCCGTGAATTTATCCTTGTGATTCCATTGACTTGTGCCTTTTTGATTGACCGATCGGTTGGTCACCTGTTCGCACATCAGGTTGGGCAGCGAGGCCCGGTATTCCATTGCGTATGCTGTCGCATCCGCGAGGATGGACTTGAGTTCATCCGGCGAAGGTTTCTGAACGGGGTTTGTGGGAAAGGTGATGACCAGCGGTCCAGCGGCATGAGACGAGTGATCCGGAAGGGATGGATCGGCATCCGCGGCCGCATCGGCACTGACTCCCGACATCGTGAAGGTGACGCCGGTTTCCGCTGTCTTTCCGCCTTGTTTCAGGCTGGCCTTCACCTCGTACAGGCCATCCCTGGGCGGATTGATCGAGAAGCTGGTCAGGTAGGAAGAATACTCCGCTCCGCTGGCTTGCCGGTTGATCATCGGCTCGCCGCCCAGCGCTTTGCCATCGCGGAAGACCTGGAGGCTGAGCGTGGGGGCCTCCGGCGCGCTGGGGTCGGAGTGAACGGTGAAGAAGAGCGAAATGTCTTTGACGCCGGGCGGCAACTGCCCGGAGAGATTGGGTATCATTTTATTGTTTTCATAGCGAAGCGGTTCCTGGGGGTCGTCTCCGTCTTGAACCGGATCCGTCCGGCGCACAAGGACCATATCGCTCAACGAGGGCGCGCCGGATGCGTTGGGTATTTCAAAGGCGATGCGCTGCGCGCCGGCTTTGCCGCTGTTGTGGTCCAGAACGGCCGCTTCCAGCACATATTGGCCGGCGGGAGCGGTGAAATGGCGCAGGAACGTCACCGCTCCGTACTTTGCCCTTTCATTGTTTCTCTGGATTCCTCGGCGTGGAATATCCGAGCTGAACCGTTCGACGACCGCGCCCGTCTGGTCTTTGATATCGGCTTCGATCGACAGGCTTACTGAATCGAGGTTTGTGATGGAGTCTTCTTGAATTTCCAGACTGGAGATCGGCGCCTCGATAGCCAGCGTATTAACATTCCCCTCGGGCCTGTCACCCATGTGCAGGATCGCGGCATGGAAGGCCAGATCGGAAGGCAACTGCTCTCGATTGAGTATCGTCAGCAACGGCAGTCTCGAATGGCTCTGGAGCGGCGTCGCCGGCGGCGCGCGGAGGCAACGCAATAAAGCCCGTCTGCGTGCGTATCGTGAGTCCGGCCCGGAGCGGCTTGACGGCAATCGGACGGAACTTCCCGTCGAAATCCTTGGGTGGGGAAGGATAGGTAGCCTCGTAATACGTTGTCAGGTCCCGGATCATTTCTTCCAGAGACCTCTGCATTCCGTTCAAGGTGATATAACCGCCGCCCGTACCCTCAGCCAATTGCTGCATATCATTACTATTCGATTCTTTGTCGGCGGAATCCTGGCCATTACCGGCATGGAGCAGGCCCTGTGCGCTTATCCGCGCTCCCGCGCGATCGAGGGAATTCAGGTCGACGACATAGAGGATCACCCGGGCCAGATCCGCCGCGCCGATGATGGATTTAATCGCATCCCTGGCCTGTGAATCGACCTGCCGGTCCTGCAAGGAGGTGAAATAGATCACCGCTTTTTTTTGCGTGAGCGGTTGCTCCGCCTGGGCCAAGGCCAATAAGGCCGCCAGGGAGGGCCGAAGATGCTGATCCTGGGCAATCCGGCCGGAGTTCTTGAGCGCGGAATTCAGCGCCTGCATCAGAGATCGATCTCTGGGGTTGATAGCGTTTCCCGATGAATCGACGCCGGACATCGCCAGAGCGCTCAGTTGCTTTTCCTGCGGACTAATAGTGCCGCCGCTCCCGGGTTTCAACGGCTCGGTGGCTGCGTGTACGGCCTTCGCAAGCTCTTTGCGATCCGAGGTAAACCCACTTTGGAGCCGGAGCTGTCCCTCGACATTCAGTACGGAAATAGAAAAGCCGTTCTCGGGGATCATCTTGAGAATCTTCGCCGCGGCCTCGCGCGTGTTCTTCGCCATGGCAGGATCCGATTGCTGGCTTGTGCTGGCAGCCGGGCTCGGCCGGTCAAAGACCAGCGTGATCAGATGTTCGCGATTCTGCTTGCCGGTCACAAGGCTAAGATGGTTGAGCTTGACTGGTGAATCGCCATCGGTGACCGCAATCTCATCAGGCTTCAGGTCAAGAACATGCCTGTCGTTCTTGTCTTCAACTACAAGATCTAGATAGACCTGATCGGCATTCCGCGACGGTTCAACCGCTGGATTCACGGGTTGTGGCGCCGCCTGTCCGCAAACCCACGGAACCGCTGCCGCAAAAACAAACAAAGCCAGTAGCCTGATGAGGATGATCTGGCGCTCAGATACCTTTTTATGCACACCGCCCCCGCCCATTTTGAACACGGCTTCTCCCTGTTTGTCCTTGCAATCATTTCGATATGAATAGAGAAGGCTGGCCATCGGTTGAATCCTAACTGCGAACTAATTGACCTCTACAGGTTTCTCAACATGGTCGATGACGAGAATATCGACAAAAGCCATCGTGGAGTCGAGTTTGAGTCCTAACTGTCCCTGGATTGCGGCGGTGAGCGGCGGCGGTTGGTTGACGCTGCCGGTTGGATGCGGAATCGTCGCGCCCCAACTGCGAAACTGGGAGTCGTCGGGAGTCCAGTTGAGAGTGAAGTCATATCTCCCCGCGATCCCGGTCCGATCAAGAACCGGGCGGTCGAGTACGTTAAATTGCATGAGATTGGTAAAGTCTTGCATGGACCCATTGCTAACCTTCAGCTTACCCAGATCCTGAAAGTGCAAATCCCTCGTCTGATTCGGGTCTTCCGCGCTCCGGACAATTTTTACGCTGCTACCGGCCTTGCTCAGAGCATAGACAAGAAGCTCCTTCTTGTCGCCATGAACGCTGAGCTTGAAGCGCCTGCCAAGCAACTTTTGAACCATGCTCTGAATTTGATGGAGACTGGGTTCGCCTTCGCCGCTATACGTTGCGTTAATGTCGAATTTGTCTTGATTCACCCAGGCCGGGGCACCGATCAGTTGCTTGGGATGAATCTCGTAGGCATAGGTAATGAGGTCGCTCAGAGTTGTATTCGCTGTACGAATATGGCCCATCCGAACAATGAGGCCTTTGCCCGGCTCCTCCGGCTGGCTGGGTGTGATGGTGGCAGTCACAATGCCGGGATCAGCAGCGGCGGCCATCTGCGGCTGCTGCTTGGGAATCTCCCAGGCCGTCTGGTGCGTCACGCGACTGAGAGTTAAGGGATGCACGAAAGAGAGCTGATTCAAGCTTCCGGCAATCGACATTCCATCCTGACTCAGGTTGCCTTCGAAGACGGCGCCAAACTCATTGAAGGAAATCTTCACGGCCGCGCCATCCAGCGTGATCCTGGTAACCGGAATGGGGGCTGAGGTCTGGTCGATAGCGTGAAAGATCCCGTTGTACTCGCCATTCTTCGCCTTGGAAATCTCGATGACACCGCGCAGGTCGAGGCCGGCATGAAGCGTACACTGCCAGGTGCCCGCAAGCCCTTGTGCCGAAGGAAGAGCATCGGCTTGCTTGATATGCACCAAGCCGAAGATGACGGGAATGGTGATGGCAACGGTTGCCGCCAGCGCGAGCAGCAGCTTTCGGCCGGGACCAAGATTGCTCGCCACTTTTCCGGTCATGATGCGGACAATACGGCCTTTGAGGTCCGATCCGGCAACGCCCGCGACGCAGGCCAGCGGCGACTCGATGCAGAATTTGCAGACGTTCAGGATGCTCTCGGCGTAGATGTCCGCATCGTTTCCTGACTGTAGAACGACCTCGTCGCAGGCCTGTTCGCGTTCCTCCAGGAGGCGAGTCTTGATCCACCACACCGCGGGATGGAACCAGAAAAGAGCTTCCACCACCATGTGGATAGCTGCGGTGAGATTGTCGCGCCGGCGAAGGTGGCAGATCTCATGGGCGATGATGGCGTCGAGCTGCGCCGGGCTGAGGCGATCGTCAATGCCCTGCGGCAGCAGCAGAACGGGGCGAAAGATGCCGAAGACGCCAGGCTCGAGCAGCAGCGGCGAAGAGAGAACCGGCACCTCGGCCAACAACGCCGTGCGCGAAGAGGCGCGTACAGAGGCATGAATCCGCAACCACCCGCGCATCCAAGAGAATACAACAAGAAGAAAGCCGCACAGCCAGATAGCAAGCAGAATCACGGGCCAAAGATTGCCCATTTGCGAGGCAGTTGCGGCCGTCTCGGGCGCTGTGCCGGCATAAGAAACGGCGGCAGGCGATGCAGCCAGCGAAAAGGGCAAAGCAATCTGTTGCATCGCGGCTGCCAGCTCCGGCCTTTGAATTGGAGTGGCGAAGGCCGAGCGAAGCGATTCTCCGGCAGCGATAAGAAGCGAGAATGGGATCAGGTATTTGACCGAAGCGATCATCCACAACCAATAACGCGTCCGTGCATGATTCTGGCGCAGGCTGAGCGAGAGCAGCCATACAATCCCGGTTACGATGGTCGACTGCCAGAGATGGTTGGCCAGGGCCGCGGTCCAGGTATCGTTCCAGAATGCGGGAAGCATCATGGCTGCTTCTCCTTGCGGGAAAGAGTTCGCAGCGCTCTCTCGGCATCCTTTACATCTTCAAGAGAGAGCTTGCCCGACTCGATCAGGTGCGCCATGACCGGCTGTGAGCGTCCACCGAAGATGGCCAGCAGATCGTCGATGAGCCTTCGCTGGGCCGAATCGCGCGAGATCGTGGGAGCGAATATGTGGAAGTTGCCGACTTTCTTCACGCGCTGCACGACCCCCTTCGCTTCCATTCTGTATACGGTAGTCTGAATGGTCGTGTAGGCGGGCTTACGCTTCTCCGGAAACGACTCCTGAATTTCGCGGATCGAGGAGTCGCCTTTTGCCCAAAGCGCCTCCAGAATCTGATATTCCAGTCTTGATAATCGCGGCTCAGACATTTCGATCTCCTACGTCTATAGGAAGAACTACTATACCTGTATGCGATTGTCAATTGATTTGTTCTTGTTGCCGGCACGGACAGGCTGACGGCCAAACACCGCCGCTCAAAAACCGTGGTATACGTTCCAAAATAGCTTAACATCAATGAAATCCGTTCTTTGCACCGGGGCAGTGTCCCCTGTCGAGCCTGACCAGCCAGCTCTCTGAACGCCTTGCCGCCGCGGATCATTAAAATTAGACCCAATTCCTAGCGAGGCGGTTATTACAAAAAATGCATGAAGACGGAACAAAAATTTCCCCTTCAAGCGGTGCTGGAGCTTGCTCTCAAGTATGTCAGATTGCGAAGGCGGTAGTTGATGACGGATGGCACATTACGGTAGTAAGGCCTTACTACTTACCGGGCGTTCCCGCGACCGGAGCAGCGGGTTCGACCAGCGGATTCACCACCTGAATCGCGCCGTAACGCTGCGATGTTGCCAGATGTTCGGAGTAGAGGATGGATACACCGGCGCGCTCGGCGGCCTCAAGGATCAGGGCATCCCAAAAGGGAACCTTGTGGCGCATCACGATCTCCAGCGCTTCCTGAACCGAGGCGGGAGTATTGGCAACCACCTCCCAGGTAGAGTAATCGCGAAGCAGCAGGCAGACTTCCTCGATGGGCAGGGGATTGCCGGAGTTGCGGCAGAGATGAATGCACAACTCTTCGAGAACCTGCGTGCTCAATACACCCCATCCGGAGGTCCATAGCTGCTCCAGCAGCATTTGAGCGCGCAGATGCTTGGCTCCTGCGGATCGGTCATGCGCGTAAACCAGAATGTCGGTATCCACGAAGCACTTACCGCTCATGCAGTTCCCCCCGTGAGCGGATTGGAGTCCAGCGCAGATCAAAGCCCGACCGCAGCCGAGCTACGGCGTTGCGGCGCGCCTGGTCGTATCCTCTGCGCTCGTGGATGGCCTGCTCCAGCCGGTCGGCGAGCAGGGCGCTGATGGAAGAGCCTTCCTCAGCGGCAAGAACACGGGCTTCTCGCAGCAAATCTTCTTCAATCTTTAACGTGACATTCGATTTCATATAGGCACATATTCCCGTGTAGCACTATTCTACGTGCGTCGACTTTGAAAGCGCAAGCGGAAATTTTCACTGGGTTGGGACGACTCAACATAATAACCAACCCGGCATTTTAGAGCTTGTCGAGATGCCGGAATCCTCCAGTGCCCACCATCATGGAGGAGAAGATCAGGAAGTTGTAGCAGGCATGGAGCAGCGTGCTGGCGGCGAGAGAGCGCGTTTTGAGCCGCACCGCGCAGAGAATCAGGCTGACCACAATCAGCAGGAGAAGCGGTCCGAGCGAATGGCCGGTCTGCTCGCCGTGCATCAGGGCGAAGGGCAGGCTGGTGAAGATGGAGGCGATCACCATGGCGGCGATGGACCATTGGGGATGGCCGTCCGCGTCGAGCGGGCGAGGGCGGGAGTGCGTAAAACGTTCGCCTATCCAGTCGCAGGATGTGCAGAGGGCGGGCAGCAAAAAGCCGCGGAAGGCTATCTCCTCAAAGAAGGGCGCGAGCGTGACGCCGAAGGCGAACATCATCCAGGCTGCGCCGGGAGTACGAAAAATCTCCTCGATGGGCGTACTTTTTGGCCCGGGCAGCAGTTGATCGTCGATCAGGGCCAGTGCGAAGCAGCCCACAGCGAGGGCGGGTAGCCGCCAGGAGAGCCGTAGCGCCGCCGCGCCGCGCCAGTGAACTCCGGCAAAGAAGCTCTGCTTCCAGAACAGCGGAAAGACAAGAAAGCCGAGGATGAAAGTAATGAGATAGATGACCGCCTCGCTGCCCAGAATGTAATGAACATCGGTGGCGGCCTTTTCCATGGTTACGACGCCATAGAGATGGAAGTGCAGGGCAATCATCATCAGCACCGTCGCGCAGACGAACCCGATGGCGCCAAAGGCCGCCAGCAGAATGAGATGGCCGAGATGCGGAATGCGCGGGGGAGCAACGGCGACGGGCTGCGGCCAGTACTGAAATTGATCGGCAGGCGCAGCGTTGGGAGCCGTGGGATCCCAGGTCTCAAAAGCGATACCTGGGGCGCCCGGATCCGGCGCTGACTCCCAGGTCCCAGAATCGGGAACTGGGGCGCCCGGTGCAACCGGCTCAGGCGCGGGGAATGGGTTCTCTTCCGGCTCGTAGTGGGCGTCTTCCTGGTCGCTCATGGCAGCACCGTCATCTTTCTGCGGGAATAAGATTTCTTTTTCGCTGTCTTCTTTGCGGCTGTGCGTTTGTTTGGCTTTGGTCGTGCGGAAGTTGGTTCAGGTTCGTGGTCTCCCACACTTTCCACAGAAAAAAACGTAGATCCTTCGACTGCGCTCAAGAGCGGAAAGGATGGGGCACGGAGGTTGGACAGCTCGTCCGGTTCGGCCGCTTCTAGTTTTCCATTGGCCGAGGTGTAATAGCGTTTGAGAAACTGGCCGGTATACGAAGTCGTCGTTGCCGCGATCTTCGCGGGCCGGCCCTCTGCCACCACGCGGCCGCCGTCTTCGCCGCCTTCCGGGCCGAGATCGAGAATCCAGTCGGCGTTGCGGATCACGTCCAGGTTGTGCTCGATGATGATGACCGTGTTGCCCAGGTCGGCGAGGCGGTGAAGGACTTCGAGCAGCTTGCGCACGTCGTCGAAGTGCAGGCCGGTGGTCGGCTCGTCGAGCAGATAAAGCGTGCGGCCGGTCTGCCGCTTGCTCAGCTCCCGCGCCAGCTTCATGCGCTGCGCTTCGCCGCCGGAGAGCGTGGTCGCGCTCTGGCCGAGATGCACATAGCCCAGGCCCACATCGACCAGTGTTTGCAGCTTCTGGCGCACCTGCGGCACGTCGGCCAGCACGGTGAGCGCGTCTTCGATGGTCAGCTCCAGAATGTCGGCGATGGAGTGGCCCTTGAATTTTACGGCCAGCGTCTCCTGGTTGTAGCGGCGTCCGTTGCAGACCTCGCACTGTACGTAGACATCGGGCATGAAGTTCATTTCAATGCGGCGCTGGCCGTCGCCCTGGCAGGCCTCGCAGCGGCCGCCGCCGACGTTGAAGCTGAAGCGGCCTGGCTTGTAGCCGCGCTCGCGGGCCTCGGGCAGCATGGAGAACAAATCCCGAATCGGCGCGAAGACCTGCGTGTAGGTTGCCGGATTGGAGCGCGGCGTGCGGCCGATGGGCGATTGGTCGATGCGAACCACTTTGTCGATCTGCTCCGCGCCCGAGAGCGATTCGTGCGCGCCCGGCTCCTCGCGCGAGCCGTAGATGGTCTGCGCCAGCGAGCGGTAAAGGATGTCATTCACCAGCGTGCTCTTGCCGGAGCCACTGACGCCGGTGACCACGGTCATCACGCCCAGCGGGATGCGAATATTGATGTCCTGCAAATTGTGCTCGCGCGCGCCGGTGACGGTGAGCCACTTGCCGGTGAGCGGGCGCGGTTTGGCGCGTTGCAGCATGGGAGCCGCTCCGCTGAGATAGCGCCCGGTGAGCGACTCCGGGCAGGCCATGATCTCAGCCGGCGTGCCCTGAGCAACGACGTAGCCGCCCAGGCGGCCCGCGCCGGGGCCGAGGTCGAGGACGTAATCGGCGTGGCGGATTGTCTCTTCATCGTGCTCGACGACCAGCACCGTGTTGCCCAGGTCGCGCAGCCTTTCCAGAGCCTGAATCAGCCGGTTATTGTCGCGCTGGTGCAGGCCGATGGAAGGCTCGTCCAGAACATAGAGCACGCCGCGCAGCCGCGAGCCGATCTGCGTGGCGAGGCGGATGCGCTGGCCTTCGCCGCCCGAGAGCGAGGTCGCGTTGCGATCCAGCGAGAGATACGTCAACCCGACGGCGCAGAGGAACTCCAGCCGCTCTGCGATCTCGCGGCGCAGGCGCTCGGCAATGAGCGACTCGCGCGCCGTGAAGCTCAGGTTGATCGCCGCCGAGAGCGCGCGGTTGAGCGGCAGCGCGGTGAAGTCGGCGATGGAGAGGCCGCCGATCCTGACCGCCAGCGACTCCGGGCGCAGCCGCTTGCCGCGGCAGACTGGGCAGGGCGTCGCCGACATATAGGCCATCATCGACTCGCGATAGGAATCGCTGCGCGCCTCTTCGATGCTGTCGCGCAGGAAGCTGAGAATGCCGTGAAAGCCGGTGCGCGGAGCCTCGCCTTTGGGCGGGCCGTAGACAAGTAAGTGCTGCTGTTTGACCGGCAGCTCCTCGAAGGGGGTATTCAGGTCGATCTTATAGCGGTCTGCGGCCAGATGAATGAGCCTGATCAGATACTGCGAGGTGGAACCGGGGCCGAGACCGTCCAGCAGCGGCTTCGACCAGTCGGTGATGATCTTGGCGGGATCAAGATCATAGAGCGAGCCCAGCCCGTGGCACTCCGGGCAAGCGCCGAAGGCGGAGTTAAAGCTGAAGCTGCGCGGCTCCAGCTTGGGCACATCGAGGCCGCAATCGGGGCAGGCCATGGAGGCGGAGAACAACTGCTCCTCGCTGCCTGTGACGGCCACCAGCACCAGGCCGTTGGCCAGTTGCAGCGCCTTGGCCACGGCGGCGTCGAGGCGCTTTTCGGCGGAAGGCTTCGACCCCACGGACGAAGACCTGTCCGTGGGGGCCCCGAGCTTGCCTGCGGCGAGCGGCGTTGCGGCCGGAATCGTCGCGGGAACCGTTGGATTCTTCAGCAGGATGCGGTCGATCACTGCTTCGATGGTGTGGTTCTTACGGCGGTCGAGCGGAACCGGCTCGGAGAGGTCCATGATCTCGCCATCCACGCGGGCGCGAAAACCCTGCCGGTCGAGCTGGTCGAGCATCTCCCTGAACTCTCCTTTGCGCCCGCGAACGATGGGCGCCATCACGGTGACGCGCTCGCCGAAGCCGAGTTCGAGAATGCGCTGCACAATCTGATCCGGTGTCTGGCGCGAGATGGGCCGTCCGCAGTTGGGGCAGTGTGGCGCGCCGACTGAAGCGTAGAGCAGGCGCAGGTAATCGTAGATTTCCGTGATCGTGCCCACGGTAGAGCGGGGGCTGCGGCTGGTCGTCTTCTGCTCAATCGAGATGGCCGGGCTGAGGCCCTCAATCGAGTCCACGTCGGGCCGCTCGATCTGGTCCAGGAACTGACGCGCGTAGGCTGAGAGAGTCTCCACGTAGCGCCGTTGGCCCTCGGCATAGATCGTGTCGAAGGCCAGCGAGCTCTTGCCCGAGCCGCTGAGGCCCGTGACCACCGTGAGCGTGTTGCGCGGGATGCGCACGTTGATGTCGCGCAGATTGTGCTGGCGCGCCCCGCGTACCGTGATGTGTGTGATGGCCATGGTTGCAATCGAAGTCCGGCAAGCGATGCTGAGTCAAAAAAATGCGTGAACTTTCGTTTTGAAAGGGCACGGCTTCAGCCGTGCCGTTGAAAACACCTAACTTACTGGTTCTTCAATGGGCGGAATAGGCAAGATAAGCCAGATAGGCACATGCGTAGCACAAATTCGCACAAAATCTCCGGCACAGAATGGCCGCAAAATTGGTCCGAAACTTCCCAATTGCCGACCATACAGCAATAACGCGACATCACCTCCTGGACATGTGTTTATGTAATTTATCCAAACATGTGAATGAAGATGTAGAACAGGTATAAAGGAAAACAGACTTTCCATATACTCCATGCGATTTGGGTGATCTCCGCGGAACGGTTTTTTCTTATCCACAAACGCCCTGTAGTGAATATGAACACCGATGATACGAAAATCCACGCAACGTCAGCCCTCCAACCATCGAACCGATAGTTTCCCCAAAGGGAGTCAGCGAGTCCCGGTCCCCCGCCAATTCCTGAGACGGCAGGGATGAAAGTCAAAATGAAAAGCACGAGGTTCACGGCCAGCACACTGCGAAGGATCCAACCATAGATTCTCATTTGAGAACCTATTCTAAGCCAGCCGCTGCCAACTGTCCATCGTGACAGTCACATGTAGGCTCCTGTCTATTAGGCGTCAACGGGAGACTTCGCAGTAGCGAATTGACTCTTGCCGGAAATTTGGCACTCCGGACGAATTACCGGCTATGCCGGAGTTTCATTCGTAGACGCGCGTACTCTCGGTTCTTGCGATCGGGTGTAACGCATAATTACCACAGAAATTTGTGGGCGTGCCGCATGGCTATGAATATAACGGCGTTTCATATCGACCGTTTTGAAATGGCACGGCTTTAGCCGTACCGTTTACTGCTTGCCTGAGCTCTTGTTTTGAAAGGGCACGGCTTTAGCCGTGCCGTTAACGCTGTCAAATTACGCGGGGCTTTAGCCCCCAAGGGAATGCTGATGCGCGAAAAAACAGGTCTTAAAGCTTGTGGTGAGTGCCGTCGCAGAAAACGGGGTTGGCTGTGTGCTTGCAGCCGCAGAAGTAGACGGTCTTGGTTTCGGTGGCCTCGAACTTTACCGGCGTGAAACCGCTGCCCTTGTGGCTGCCGTCGCAGAAGGGTTGGCCATTGCTGCGGCCGCAGGCGCACCAGTAGTAGCTCTTGCCGGCTTCGACTTCGACGGGATAGGGACTCTTTTGGGCAATCGTTGCTTCAGGCATGGGGGATTCTCCTTCCAATACGTAGAGATATTATCGCCGATTGCGGAGAGCCGCCGCACGCTGTCACGAAACCGGCCGGGCAGGGGCGATTCAATGCCACGCAACCGCCTTTAACCTGAATGCAACCTTGAGGGTATTCTATTGGTCAATAGAAAGCAGAGAAGCGCGGCGGATTTTCTGCGACAATTGGAGAGAGCGATTCCAGGGCGAGCCCAGAAGTTTTTTTGAGCAGCCTGAGCGGGAACGCGGAGCGTTAGACCAGCAAGGAAAGTGACGACAGCCAAAGATGACGGATTTCTTGAATTTAACCATGTTGATAGCGGCGTCGGTTGGCTCCATGGCCTTCAGCATCCTGGCGGCGTACGGAATCCTGCGCGCGGGCTTTGCGCTGATGCGTCCCCAGCCGCGCCCCTCGGCCGTCAAGCCCCAGCCGGAAGTGGCGCGAGGGCTGTGAATAAAGCCTAATCCCTAGTCCCTTAGTCCCTGACCCCTGACCCCTGACCCCTAGTTTTGCGGCGGCTGCGGCTGCTGCGGTTGCTGCGGTTGACCTTGCTGCCGCCGCATCTCCTCCATCTGCTGTTCCCTCTGTATCTCCTGCATCTGCTGGGGGGTGCGCCCGCCGGGCGTGAAGGGGCGAATGCGGGGTGGATACTGCGGAAGCTGCGGCTGCTCTTCCGTGTCGGCATCCTCATCGCTGGCTGGGGTGGGAGTGGCGGCTGTCGTCGCAGCTACGGTGTGGCGGGGACTGAGCACGATCCTGCGCGGAGTTCCCTGGCCCTGGTCTCCGATCATCACCACGTTGTAGCCGGAGCCGAGCAGAAGCTGGCTGAGCACATCGCGTGCCGGGCCGGGGCCATAGGCGCCAAAAACCCGCTGATCGGCGTCGAATCCTTCCAGCTTTGCGCCGGTCAGGGTAGCCACTTCCATCAGAATCTCTTCCAGGCTGGAGTTGGCGGCGTCGATGCGCAGGCCTTGACTGTCCCAGGTGATCGCGGCCTTTGCCGGCTTCTCATTGGCCGGCCACTTGGGGAGTTCAGGCGCGGGAGGCGTTGCCGCAACGGGAGCAGCCGGAGGCGCAGGAGCTGGAGTGGGAGTTGCTACGACGGGCCGTTTGTGCGAATGCGCCGCCTTCGCTTTGTGCGGCTTGGCGGGTTGACCAGCGGCGGCCGGCGTCTGTGCGTGCAGCATTTGCGCCCCGCAGAGGGCCGCGGCCAGAATCGCCAGCGGCGCGAAGACGCGAAGCCCGCGAATCCCAGGCGAAACCGGCGAGTTGTGCGGGTTGAGGGTGCGCATGAAAACCGGTCCTTGCTCGCAGGCGGTCTTCCGTTGCCGCTCTACTGTACTAGACTACCAGCGGCTCGCGGACGCTCATAATCGCTCCGGATAGGGTTGGCTCACGGCGAATGGCTCTGCGCAATAGGATGAGCTGCGCCACGCCAAGAACGAAGAGCACGATGGTCAGGATTTGAACCTTGTAGCTCCTGGCAATTTCTTCCGAAATCCAGGTGGCGGCAAAGACCACGAGCGCAAGCAATACCATGCGCGCCCACTCCTTGCGCCATCCCAGAGCCTGCAACGCGGCCAGGGTCAGAATCAGGGAGATCGCTACTAAAATCGAGTCGTAGCGCGGAATATAGACATTCAGCAGAAGCGTCCAGGTCAGCGTTGTTGCCCAGGCCAGGGATTGGACGGGAGATCCAGCCGCGGCCGACTTCCAAAGGAGCAGCGCAAGCCATGCCGCCACGCAGCAGATCAGGCAAGCCAAAATCACCAGGCCGGCTGTCGATCTTCCGCCGGGAATCGCATGTGAGAACGCGTTGAGGTCAACGTATTTCCAGAGCAGAAGCGAAGAGTGGCCATTAAGTCCCGACATTTCTCCGAAAAAGCGCAGCAGGCGCAGGTAAGCGGACCAAATCCCGATTCCGGCGAAGGCCGTGGTTGCCAGCAGCAGAACGGCAGTCCCGGCAACAAAGCCGGCCAGCGTTCTGAATCTGCGCGTCAACAGCAGCATGGGCAGAATGATGACAAGCAGGGTGGGCTTATAGGCCAGGATGGCCAGCGCCAGACCGCTCGATAGCGGTTTGGATCGCCGGTCCAGCGCGACTGCCAAACCGGTCGCGAAGACGGCCACGGAGGAGAGCTGGCCATTAATGAGCGTATCCATCAAAAACGCGCGAGAAGCCAGCGCAAAGCAAAAGATCAAGGCGCCTTTCAGCCTTTGCCGGGGAAAGAATGTGGCCACGGCAGCCCCGATTCCGGCAAGGTAGAGGATCAGCGAAATGCCCATCCACAGAAAGTAGGCCTTTTCGAAGGAAAGTCGCGCAAATAAGCTGAAGATCTCCGCGACAAAGGGAGGATATGGACTGGGTCCAAAAGTACCCTCATGCAACGGATTAATCCCGTTGAAGATCTTGAGCTGCAGATCGTAGTCATAGAGCTGCGTAGCAGGATACTGATTCCAA
>CAWFZU010000185.1:0-11524 GCA_963820195.1 uncultured Acidobacteriaceae bacterium
GAACCAGGTGCCGCGGAGAAAGATACCATTTGGCCAGGTAGCCGGAGTTCTTGATGGCCGCGCGCACCCGGTCGCGGCTCTCGCGTACCGCGGCGTTGGGCAGACCGACGGTGTGGAAGACATCCTTTTCCGCGACCACGCCGCTGTAATCCACCTCAACATCGATGAGGCTGGCGTCAATTCCGTAGACTGCCGCGCTGTGAGCCTTGAAGAGCATCTTCTTCCAGATTGCAGCGAGTGTAGCAGATGAAAGGGACGAGGAGATAGAGAATCCAGATCGGATTTGCTGTATTTCAGCCTCGCCGGTTTGACTTCCCAACCTCGCTTTGCTCAGATAGACTTTCTGGTGTTTGGTGGATAGGGAAGAGCAGGAACGAAGATGAAGATTCTGATTTTGGGTTCGGGAGGCCGGGAGCACGCGCTGGCCTGGGCGGTGAAGCGCAGCCAACGGGTGACGGAGGTGGTTTGCGCCCCCGGCAACGGCGGCATCGCGGAGATTGCGCGCTGCGTTGCGGTGGATTTGAAGGACGTGGCCGCGATGGTTCGCCTGGTCGAGGCCGAGCAGCCGGGATTGACTATTGTGGGGCCGGAGGTGCCGCTCTCGCTGGGCATTGTGGATGCGCTTCAAGAGCGCGGCCTGCGCGTCTTCGGGCCCACGCGGGCGGCGGCGATGTTGGAATCCAGCAAGGGCTTTGCCAAGCGCTTCCTGCAACGCCACAAGATTCCTACTGCCAACTACGCGGTCTGCACGACCGCTGTTGAGATAGAAAAGGCTATCGACTTCTTTCATCCGCCCATCGTGGTCAAGGCCGACGGGCTGCATGCCGGCAAGGGTGTCATCATCTGCGAGTCGCGCCACGCCGCCATCGAGACTGCCGAGGAGCTGTTGAGCGGAAGGCTGCTGGGCGCCAAGGAGTCGCACGTCATCTTCGAGGAGTTCCTCGAAGGCGACGAGATCAGCTTCCTCTGCCTCAGCGATGGCAAGCATGTGGCCCCGCTGGTTCCCGCGCAGGATCACAAGCGCATCGGCGAGGGTGACATCGGCCCCAACACCGGAGGCATGGGCGTCTACTCGACCGACGCGATGCTAGAGCCCGCGATGACTGAGTGGATTCTGCGCCACATCGCCGAACCCACGGTAATCGGCATGGCCGAGGAGGGGATGCCCTTCGTCGGCGTGCTCTACTGCGGGCTGATGATGACCGCCCGCGGCCCCGAGGTGCTGGAGTTCAATGCCCGCTTCGGCGATCCCGAGACGCAGGCCATTCTGCTGCGCCTGGAGAGCGACCTGGTGGATGCGCTGGAAGCCTGTATTGATGGCCGGCTGGCGGAGACCGAGCTGCGCTGGAGTCCCGGCGCATCGGCTTGCGTGGTGGCTAGTTCATCGGGCTATCCGGGCAGCTACCAGACCGGCTTCCCTATCACCGGCCTCGACCAAGCCGCACGGGTTTTTGGGGTGCAGGTCTTCCACGCCGGCTCATCACGGACGGCAGAAGGGCAAATCCTCACCGCTGGAGGCCGCGTGCTGGGCGTGACTGCCGCCGCGCCGACGCTGGAAGAGGCGCTGGCTCGCGCCTACGAGAGCATGGAGTTGATTCATTTTGAAGAGATGTATTATCGCCGCGACATCGGCCATCGCGCTTTGGAGAAGCGCTGAGATTCATCAAGGAGGAAACCATGACACCTGCAATCACGCTGGAAGAGCTTCTGGCCTGGAACCATGAATCTGCTGTCTTCTGGAAGGCTCATCTGGAGGCCAACCCTGGCCTGCTGGAACTGCCCTGCGGCATTGGCGGAAGCGCCAACGTGCAAGCGTTCGTCCGCCATATCTGGGGAGTAGAGCTGCGCTGGAGTCAGCGCGCAGCCGGTTTGCCTTTGCTGGCCAGGGAAGAAATGCCGGCCGGTCCGCTGGCCGCGCTCTTTGATTTGCATCTCAAGGCCGTACAGGTCTACCGCTCACTACTCGACGACCCTGCACAGAATTGGGAGGAAGCTCTGACCTTTGCCTTTGACTGGCAGCCGGGGGAGAATAAAACTTTTTCCCGGCGCAAGATTACGGCCCATGCGCTCTTCCATAGCCAGCGCCACTGGGCGCAACTGGCTACTTTGGTCCGCACGGCAGGCTTTCCTTCGGGGTTCAAGGGAGACCTGCTTTTCAGCGCTGGTTTGCGATAGATCCTATCTATGGGCTGGATGCAGGCGCCGGTAGAGGCTTCCCAAAGTTGAAGCCAAAAGAAAAATCGTGACAGGCCGCCCCGGCTTGGGTCTTTGGCTTGCTGTCCGCATATCGATGCGGAAGTCGCCAGGGCGGCGTCTATCACGATTGTTGTGAAGCTAGTCAGCCTCTTTACGAGCCTTCTTGCGATTCCGCTTGCGCGCCAAAGCCGCTTTTACGCGTTTCTTCTCACCGGGCTTCAGGTAGTAGGAGTGACGCTTGACTTCCTTGATGATGTCCTCCTGCTGTACCTTCCGCTTGAACCGGCGCAGCGCATTTTCCAGCGGCTCGCCTTCTTGCACTCGAACCTCTGCCAAAAAAATCCACCTCCAAACCTGCCCAGGGGCACCTCTAATGATACGGGAAAGATTGGGTCTGTGGTCAAGCAGGAGACAATAATCGCTGAAATTCTCTGGGATTTGCAGATCATTTCGGCGGAATCGTGCATCCTTACCTTGTCGGATCCGAATTGGAACAGCCTTGCGACCATGGCGGACGGCTCCGGTGTTCAGGAGCGGTGCGCCTCTCCAGGGAGTGCCAAGAGTAACAACGCACGTTGCGAGGCCGGTAATGCTTTATCGCATTTGACCGATAGGCAAATCAGCGTCACAATTTTGTGCGATTCTTCCGATTTAATTTGGTGCTTCACCAGGGAATCATGCGTCAAATAATTCAACGGTGAGAACCGGCCAGCCCCGGAATCCGTATCCGTTGTCGCAAGGCAGAGAAAGGCAGGCTCGCGATGAAACCCTCCCCACAAATCGCATCCATCTCCATGCCGGCGCTCCCCGGTGAGCAAGCGTGCTCCGGTCAGACAGAGGACAGGGTCTACCAGGCTGTTACCGTTACCGCCATCCTGCTGGTGCTGGTAAGCCTTTGGGCATTTTGAGGGCTTGAACCGCCTGACGCAAGGCTCCTGATCTGATCACCACATAAAAAGTGAATTGAAGCGCAAGAGTCGCTCCGAACACGGCCTGACGTTTTCGATTTGATCTTATCAAAACTATATACCGACCCTGGTGAGGTCTTTGGCGCTCAGGGCTTGCGCTGCGCGGGTCAAGACAAAGCCGGGGAATGTTGCTTTTCGCCGAAGCTGGCGCGTTTGACGCTCTGGCGATAGTCCTCGCCGGTCATCTCGACCCGGACACACATCTCGGCCAACCTGGATCTCATGCGGTCGCCAATGCGGTCGCCGAGGGTTTGTTCGCGGGCGGCGCGTTCAACATCGGTCAGATTTCCGCCTCCGGCCGGCAGGTCGGCGTAGTTGGTGGTAATGATGGTCGACAGTTTGTCGTTGTAACGCGAGTTCAGAATCAGCGCGACAGTATCCCAGACCCACTCGTTCGGCTTTTGCGCGCCCAGGTCGTCCAGCACCAGCACTTCAGCGGCGAAGACCGGCTTGAGCAATTCGAGTTCGGTGGTCTGTACCTGTGAGTTGTAGCTATTCTGGATGCTTTTGAGCAGTTCGCGGTAGTCGCAGAAGAGGCCTTTGACGCCGCGCTCCTGCACTAGCCTGCTCAGCACACCCACGGCCAGATGAGTTTTTCCCACGCCGATTGAGCCGGTAAACAGCAACCCCTTGCCGGCGGTGCCTACCGGGAATTCATTGACAAACGAACAAGCTGTTCTGCGGGCTTCACGCTGAGATGTATGCGTTTTGGAACGAACAGTAACATAGTTGTCCAGGGAACAATGGCGGTAGCGCTCGGGGATGTGGGCGGCGGCCAAGCGGCGCTGCTCGCGCTCCATCTCCTGGCAATCGCAGGCGCGCGAAATCCATTGGCCGGCGGAATTGACCACCCGCACCAGCCCCACTCCATCGCAGATGGCGCACACACTCATCTCTCTCAGCGTAGCGCACCGGCTGGCTCAACTCGGCGGTGCATCGGCAGTCA
The DNA here is from genome assembly GCA_963820195.1 of uncultured Acidobacteriaceae bacterium. Classification (GTDB taxonomy): domain Bacteria; phylum Acidobacteriota; class Terriglobia; order Terriglobales; family Acidobacteriaceae; genus Telmatobacter. The sequence goes on from CAWFZU010000185.1 coordinate 4,111, forward strand.
CGCATTGTGGAAAAAGGCCTACGCCATAGTTTGGCGCGATTCTCTACAATCAGTTGTCAGTTCGCAGTGGTCAGTCGGCGGCTCGCGTAACTCCGGCCACTGACGGCTGGACCCTTTGGACAAACCGGGAGAACCCACGTGAATCGAATGACTTTACGCGCTACTTTGGCCGCTCTCGCACTTGCCGCCCTGCTGTACTCTTCCATGCTCACGGCGCAGACTGCGGCCGCCTCACCAGAGGTTAAGACTCCCGGCGCAGCGCCACAGGCCGTGCCCCTTTCCGAGTGGCAGAAGGAGTACAACGCGCGCCTGCTCACGGATTTTCCCTGGCTGGCCCGGTTCAAGGAGGCTGATTTGAAGCTGGCGCCGCCCGCCGCGGGCGAAAACCGCGTGGTCTTCATGGGCGACTCGATCACAGAGGGCTGGCACTTCGACGGTCCCGATGGCTCCTTTTCCGGCAAGCCGTACATCAATCGCGGCATCAGCGGGCAGACCACGCCGCAGATGCTGGTGCGCTTCCGCCAGGACGTGATCGCGCTTCAGCCCAAGGTGGTAGTAATTCTGGCTGGCATCAACGACATCGCCGGCAACACTGGGCCGATGACGTTGGAGCAGACTGAAGACAATCTGGCCTCGATGGCCGAGTTGGCCGCTGCCCACCAGATCCGCGTGGTGATGTGTTCGCTGCTGCCGGCCTTCGATTTTCCCTGGAGGCCGGGTATGATGCCCGCACCAAACGTGCTGGCTTTGAATGCCTGGATCAAGGCATACGCGGCCGAGCACGGCCACGTGTATGTAGACTACTACACAGCAATGAAGGACGAGCGCGGCGGGCTGCCGGCTTCACTGAGCGCTGACGGCGTGCATCCGCTGCCCGCCGGCTACGCGGTGATGAAGCCGCTGGTGGAAGCTGGGATTGCCAAGGCTTTGGAGCAGTAGTGGACAGTGGACAGTAAACAGTAAATCAGTGAATCGTTTCCTTGGAACGGCAAGCATATCGTTTGTTCAGTGTGACGAATCTGCTCGTGCCACTTAGGCGAAACTGATCACTGTTCACTGAATTGCCATTCCTGGCGATTCCCCCTACAATGAAGAGAAGCATTAGCAGGAAAGGTCTGTCTGCGAGATGCCCAAGGAAAAGATACATCCCAACTACGCCGCGGTGCGGGTGAAGTGCGCCTGCGGGAACAACTTTGAGACCCGGTCGACCCACAAGGGCGACATCCACGTGGAAATCTGCTCGGTATGCCACCCGTTCTTTACCGGCAAGCAGCGCCTGGTGGACACCGCGGGTCGCGTCGAGCGCTTCCGCCGCAAGTACGCCAAGTCCGACGAGGCGTGGCAGCGGCAGCAGCCAGCAAGTAACCGCGCCCCGGCAAACGGTTCGTACGATTGGGCCTCCGCCATGGCGGAGGCCCAACTTCGTTCTTGAGACAGCTTTTCGCTGCCAGCTTATCGACTCTTGCGGCTTTGTATCATTCCGCAAAGTTGCTCAGGGCAAGAACAAGCTAGAGGCTAACTGCCGAGGGGCTTTTATGGCGGGCAAGGGCTTTACCGTGAAGAAGGGCTGGGACGAGCCAAGGGAGCACGCGATGCCCGCGGAGGCGCGAGTGCCGGCGGAGATGCGCCTGGGGCCGGTGGTGGTGATTCCGGCGACGGTGCTGGCGCCAATGGCCGGGGTTACGGACACGGTCTTCCGGCGCTTCATCCGCCACGCCAGTTTGTTTACCACCTGCGGTGGGGCAGACGCGGCTTCGCCGCAGAAGATATCCGGAGTGCAACTGGCCTCAGACAAGGAAGACGTTCAAGGTGGGGCAGAAAGCATCGACGCCGCCGTTACCAACGCGCAATCCGGCTGCGGGCTGTTGATGACCGAGTTCACTTCCGCCGATGGACTGGCGCGGATGCGGGAGAGCAAGCGCCAGCGCTATCTGACCTTCTACGATGACGAACACCCCATCGGCGCGCAGCTCTTTGGAGCCAATCCGGAGACGCTAGCCGAGGCGGCGCGGATTGTCGAAGAGACCGGCTTTGATCTGGTGGACCTGAATCTGGGTTGCCCGGCCAAACGAGTGGTCGGCTCGAATGGCGGTTCGGGCCTGTTGCGCGACCTGCCGCGCATCGGCGAGATCTTCCGCGCCGTGCGTAAGGCGGTAACGATTCCCTTCACGGTGAAGTTCCGATTGGGCTGGAATGACGCCGGCATTGTTTGCCTGGAGCTGGCGCGGATGGCCGAGGCCGAGGGGCTGAACGGGGTGGCGCTGCACGCTCGGACTCGAGAACAAGGATATAGCGGCCAGGCGCGCTGGGAGTGGATTGCGCGGGTCAAGCAGACGGTGGGGATTCCGGTCGTCGGCAACGGGGACATCCGCACACCTGAAGACGCGGCGGCGATGGTGGCCGAGACCGGCTGTGACGCGGTGATGATTGGCCGCGCCGCGCCGGCGAACCCTTGGATTTTCAGGCAGATTGCGCAGTACACGGCCACCGGGAGTTATGAGCGGCCCACGGCGGCAGACCGCTATCGCATGATCAGGGCTTACTTCCAAATGCTGCTCGACGAGGCCGAGGCGACGAAAGACCTGCCCCGCGCCGCGCGGCTGGGCGAAACAGCCGGCAAGATGAAGCAGTTTGCCACCTGGTTCACACACGGCGTCGCGGGCGGGGCCAAGCTGCGCGGAGCGATATATCAGGCGCGGAGCGGAGCCGAGGTGCTAGCCCAGGTGGATACATTCTTCACGGCCCAGCTTGCGAATGGCGCAGAACCTGATGTTGCGCCCGAAGACGCAGCGGGAGCGGAGTTTCCGGAAGAGATGCTGGAGTGCGGTTCCTGATCCCGCCATCGAATCGCAGGAGCGGCGACTAGTTCCCTTCGACTGCTTCAAAGCCGCGTCTGCGGCACGGATGAGTCAGTTGCCCCAGAAGGTGAACCAGGCCAGCACGCACAAACCGGCGATTGCCAGCAGGAAGACCGCTAGAACCCAGTTGCCGGCGGGGCGGTGTTCGGTTTGAGGGCGGGAGGCGGGATCGGGAGGTGCAATGAGTCGCGCTATCTCAATACCAATGTTGTTGTGGCCGCCTGTGTTGAGAGCCATTTCAAGCAGATCTTGAGCAGCGGCCTCAACGCTGAGACTAGCGCGACTCATTGCACCTCCCGATCCCGCCTCCCGCCTAACCGAACGCGCCCGCCGGCAACTGGGTTCTAGCGGTCTTCCTGCTGGCAATCGCCGGTTTTCTGCGTGTCTGGTTCACCTTTGCTGTTGGTTTGACTCATCCGTGCCGCAGACGCGGCTTTGAAGCCCAGTCGAAGGGAACTAGTCGCCGCTCCTGCGATTCGACGGCGGAGCGGAACCGCACTCCAGCATCTCTTCCGGAAACTCCCACTTCCGCTGCGTCTTCGGGATCGATAGCGGGTCTGCGCCACTCGCAAGCTGGGCCGTAAAGAACGCATCCACCTGAGCGAGCACCTCGGCCCGGTGCGCGCCTGATAGATGGCTGCGCGCAGTTTTGCTCCGCCCGGCACGCCGTGGGTAAACCAGGTGGCAAACTGCTTCATCTTGCCGGCGGTTTCGCCCAGCCGGGCGGCGCTGGGCAGGTCCTTGGTGGCCTCGGCCTCGTCCAGCAGCATCTGGAAATAGGCGCGGATCATGCGGTAGCGGTCTTCCACTGTGGGCCGTTCATAGCTGCCGGTGGCCGTGTACTGCGCAATCTGGCGGAAGATCCACGGGTTCGCCGGCGCGGCGCGGCCGATCATCACCGCGTCGCAGCCGGTCTGGGCCACCATGGCCGCCGCGTCCTCCGGGGTGCGAATGTCGCCGTTGCCGATGACCGGAATCCTCACCGCCTGCTTGACCTGCGCGATCCACTCCCAGCTGCGCCTGGCCGCTGTAGCCCTGTTCGCGGGTGCGGGCGTGCAGCGCCACGGCGTTCAGCCCTTCGGCCTCGGCCATCCGCGCCAGCTCCACGCAGACAATCTCGTGCTCGTTCCAGCCCATGCGGAACTTCACGGTGAAGGGAATCGTGACCGCCTTGCGCACGGCGCGGAAGATCTCGCCGATGCGGGGCAGGTCGCGCAGCAGGCCTGAGCCGCCGTTGGAGCCGACCACCCGCTTGGCCGGGCAGCCCAGGTTCAGGTCCACCAGGTCGAAGCCGGTCTCTTCGACAATCCGCGCCGCTTCGGCCAGCGTCTCGGGATTGGCCCCGAAGAGTTGCGCGCCGATAGGGTGCTCGTCGTCGTAGAAGGTCAGATAGCGGTGGCGCTTGGTCTCCCGCATCCGCGCCAGGCCATCGGCCGAGGTGAACTCGGTCATCAGCAGCCCGCAGCCGGAGTGGGCGTTGGTCACGGCGGCGTCGATGCTTCAGCCGCACTTGGACGTCATCCTTGTCTGAGGCCAGTTGCACTCCGGATATCTTCTCGGCGAAGCCGCGTCTGCAGCGGTGGTGAACAAACTGGCGTGGCGAATGAAGCGCCGGAAGACGGTGTCCGTGACCCCGGCCATGGGAGCCAGCACCGTGGCCGGAGCCACCACCACAGTGCCGAGGCGCATCTCGGCCGGCACGCGCGCCTCGGCGGGCATGGCGTGCTCCCTGGGGTTGTCCCAGTCCTTCTTCACGGTAAAGCCTTTGCCGGACATAAAAGACCTTCGGCAGTTAGCTTCTAGCTTGTTCTAGCCCTGAGCAACTTTGCGAATGCTCAAGGCCGCAAGAGTCGATAAGCTAGCAGCGAAAAGATGTCTCAAAACGAAGTTGGGCCTCCGCCATGGCGGAGGCCCAATCGAATGTACCGGTTGCCGGGGCGCGGTTACTTGTGCTGCTGCCGCTGCTTCGGCTCCGTCGGACTTGGCATACTTGCGGCGGAAGCGCTCCACGCGGCCTGCTGTGTCCACCAGGCGCTGCTTGCCGGTAAAGAACGGGTGGCAAACCGAGCAGATTTCCACGTGAATGTCGCCCTTGTGGGTCGAACGGGTCTCAAAATGGTTTCCGCAGGCGCACATCACCTGCACCGCGGCGTAATTGGGATGAATCTTTTCCTTGGGCATCTCTCTAGACAAACCTTTCCTGCAATGTTTCTCTTCATTGTAGGGGGAATCGCCAGGAATAGCAATTCAGTGAACAGTGATCAGTTTCGCCTAAGTGGCACGAGCAGATTCGTCACACTGAACAAACGATATGCTTGCCGTTCCAAGGAAACGATTCACCGATTTACTGTTTCCTGTCCACTGTCCACTACTGCTCCAAAGCCTTCCCAATCCCCGCCTCCACCAGCGGCGCCATCACCGCGTACCCGGCGGGCAGCGGATGACCCCGTCCCTGCTCAGCGTCGCCGGCAGCCCGCCGCGCTCGTCCTTCATGGCCGAATAGTAGTCCACATAGACGTAGCCCTTCTCCGCCGCGTATGCCTTGATCCAAGCGTTCAGCGCCAGCACTTTGGTGCGGGCGTCATTCCCGGCCTCCAGGGAAAATCGAAGGCCGGCAGCATCGAACACAGCACCACGCGAATATGATGGGCCGTGGCCAGGTCGGCCATCGAGGCCAAGTTGTCTTCAGTCTGCTCCAGCGTCTTCGGCCCGTGTTGCCGGCGATGTCGTTGGTGCCGGCAAGGATCACCACTACTTTGGGCTGGAGCGCGATCACGTCCTGGCGGAAGCGCACCAGCATCTGCGGCGTGTTCTGCCCGCTGATGCCGCGGTTGATGTAGGCTTGCCGGGAAAGAGCCTGGGACAGTTGAAGTGCCAGCCCTCGGTGATCGAGTCGCCCATGAAAACCACGCGGTTTTCGCCTGCGGCGGGCGGCGCCAGCGCCAAATCGGCCTCTTTGAACTTGGCCAGCCAGGGAAAATCCATCAGCAGGAGCGCATCGTGCTCCTTCTGCCACTCGAAAGGGGCGCGGCCTGTGGCGCGGCGCCGGGAGTCTTACCTCGGTGCGGCGGCCGCAGTCAGCGCCGGGACGAAGAGTACAACAGAGCGGCAAGTGCGAGAGCGGCAAACTCCGCGTAGTCTCATCCGATTCACGTGGGGTCTCCCGGTTTGTCCGAAGGGTCCAGCCGTCGTGGCCGGATTTATGAGAGCAGACGACTGACCACTGCGCACTGACGACTGATTGTAGACAATCGCGCCAAACTGTCGCCAAGGCCTTTTTCCACATACGTGCCCGCCATGCACCGCCAACTTGAGCCAGCCGGTGCGCTACGCTGAGAGAGATGAGCGTGTGCGCGATCTGCGATGGAGTGGGGCTGGTGCGGGGTCAACCCCGCCGGACAATGGCTCGCGCGCCTGCGATTGCCAGGAGATGGAGCGCGAGCAGCGCCGCTGGCCGCAGCCCACATCCCCGAACGCTACAGCCTTGTACCCTGGACAACTATGATACTAACTTCCAAGACGCAGACAATTCGCGTGAAGCGAGGGCTTTCTTGGTTTCTCGATGAATTCCCGGTCGACACCGCCGGTAAAGGGATGCTCTTTAGAGGCTCGATAGGCGTGGGAAAACCCTATCTGGCCGTCGGGTGTCCTTCGCCGTCTAGTCAGGAGCGCGGCGTCCGGGGCCTCTTCTGCGTACCGCGAGCTGCTCAAAAGCATCCAGAATAGCTACAACTCGCAGGTGAAGACCACCGAACTCGAATTGCTCAGGCCGGTTTCGCCGCTGAGGTGCTGGTGTTGGACGACTTGGGCGCGCAAAAGCCGAACAGTGGGTCTGGGATACAGTGGCGCTGATCCTGAACACTCGATACAACGACAAGCTGGCCACCACTCACCACAAACTACGCCGACCTGCCGGCCGCTGGCGGAAATCTAGACAGATGTGAACGCGCCGCCCGCGAACAAACCCTCGGCGACCGCATCGGCGACCGCATGATCCCGGTGTCCGAGATGTGTATCCCGGTCGAGATGACCGGCGAGGACTACGCCAGAGCGTCAAACGCGCAGCTTCGGCGAAAAGCAACATTCCCCGGCTTTGCCTCTTGACCCGCGCAGCGCAAACCCTGACCACCGAGACTTTACAGGGTCGGTGTATAGTTTTGATAAGATCCAATCAAAACGTAGGGCCTGTTCGGAGCGACTCTTGGGCTCAATTCACTTTTATGTGGTGATCAGATCAGGAGCCTTGCGTCAGGCGGTTCAAGCCCTCAAAATGCCCAAAGGCTTACCAGCACCAGCAGGATGGCGGTAACGGTAACAGCCTGGTAGACCCTGTCCTCTGTCTGACCGGAGCACGCTTGCTCACCGGGGAGCGCCGGCATGGAGATGGATGCGATTTGTGGGGAGGGTTTCATCGCGAGCCTGCCTTTCTCTGCCTTGCGTCAACGGATGCGGATTCCGGGGCTGGCCGGTTCTCACAGTTGAATTATTTGACACATGATTCCCTGGTGAAGCACCAAACTAAATCGGAAGAATCGCACAAAAATATAGAAATATTA
>CAWFZU010000186.1:0-6892 GCA_963820195.1 uncultured Acidobacteriaceae bacterium
GAAAGATCAACCTAACCGTCCAGGGCATCCTGGAGAAAATACGGTCGGCTGCGGCGGCTGAAGCTGAGTCTTCCAGGGTTCGCTTGCAGGCGTCTTTAACGGATGCCGTAGTCGGTGCGGCCGAGTCCGTGGCGGCCAGGAAGGGCCTGCAGCGAACTGCTGAAATGGAGTGCCATTGCGTCCAGCGGCAGCGGTGTTTCTCCTCGCCGTCGTTTTTGTCTGCGGGTATTGGCTGGGTTTCGATCACGGTCGCGCCCGCGGCTTCAATGCCGGTGTCGAGGGGCATCTTGCGGCGTCGTGGGCGCTTTCCGCGGATGGTTTGCGGGCCTACGAGCTTTGGAAGGCCGGCGATCTGGAACATTTGACCGCCTGCGACCGGCCCGGCTGGAAATTGGAGTCCGGGGTCTGCTACCCCAAGGCTGACGAAGGGAAGCTGTATGGTTGGCGCGTTCGGTGAAGCCGGACGTAAATCTGGTGCAACTCAACAAACGGGAAAGGTGAATGGCTCATTTATGGAATCGTCTCCGCGTTCTCAACCAAGTGCCGACAAGAAACATGAAATTCGCGCCGAAGAGAAGTTTCTCCTGAGCCGGCGTGATGCTGCGCAGGTTCTCTCCATCAGCCAGCGTGCGCTGGATTACCTGGTAGCAAATAAACGCCTGCCGACCAGGAGAATTGGTAAACGTGTCTTGATCCCTGTTGCAGACCTGCGGAAGTTCGCCCGCGCCGATCACCCGGAACCGATTGCGGGTTGACCTCCGAGACGGCTGGTCGAGCTCATAACGGAAGGACAGGCCGAACGTCACATATCCAATATAGATATTTACAACTATATTGAATATGGTACACTTCTGACATGGAGACGCACATGGATCGCCTACTGAAGTACGCCGGCCAGCAGTCCGTCATACGGCCGCGTGATCTGATCAGGCTGCACATACCGCGCAATTACCTGGGCCGGCTGGTGCGAGCAGGGAAGCTCGAACGGGTTGGCAAGGGACTCTATTCTTCGAGCGAGAACCCGCCCACGGAGAATCGGACGCTGGTGGAGGTCTGCCGCAAAGTGCCACAGGCCGTCGTCTGCCTCTCGTCCGCGCTGCGCTTCCATGAATTCACAACTGAGAATCCATTCGAGGTTTGGATCGCCCTCAAGCAGGGAGCCTGGACGCCCAGCTTTGAGTATCCTCCGATTCGTGTGGTGCGCTTCTCCGGCCCGTCCCTCACCTTCGGCGCAGTGGAGCATACGATCGAGGGCGCCAAGATAAAGGTCTACAGCCCGGCAAAAACGGTTGCCGACTGTTTCAAGTTCCGGTCGAAGGTTGGAACGGAACTTGCGATTCAAGCTCTTCGGGAGTGCTTCCGCGAGAAGAAGGCGTCGATGGACGAACTCTGGGAAGCAGCGAAGATTTGCCGGGTCGCCAACATCATGCGTCCTTATATGGAGTCCCTGTCTTGACCAAGAATGTCACCAATCTCGCGGCTTCTGTCCGGCAACGCCTGGCGAATCTTGCGCGGCAGCGGAATGAGGATTTCGGGCTGCTTCTGACGAAATATGCCCTGGAACGCCTTCTCTTCCGCATCAGCCAGTCGGAATACCAGAAGATTTTCGTTCTCAAGGGCGCACTGCTCTTTGAACTCTGGACAGAGCAAGCCCACCGGCCGACTCGGGACGCGGATTTTCTCTCCAACGGCGACAACGATCCGAGCCGTTTTGAAACCATCTTCAAGGAGATCTGTGCGCTCACCGTCGATGAAGACGGTCTCCAGTTTGACCCGGCGAGCGTCAAGGCGCAGCGCATCAAGGAAGATGCGGACTATGAAGGGGTCCGTGTCACCTTCCTGAGCTATTTGGAGCGGGCGCGGATTCCCATGCAAATCGATATTGGGTTCGGGGACACCATCACGCCCCCGCCAGTCGAGACTTCGTTTCCAACGATCCTCAATGGGCCGGCACCGTTGCTGCTCGCCTATCCCAAGGAGACCGTGGTCGCTGAGAAGTTTGAGGCAATGGTGAAGCTCGGCATGGCGAACAGCCGCATGAAGGACTTCCACGATCTGCGCGCCCTGTCTGAGCTTTTCCCGTTCGATGGACAGCTTCTCGCCGAGGCGATCGTGCGGACATTTGAACGGCGGAAGACTGCGATTCCCACCATCGCAGCGCCGCCGCGAGCGTTCACCGCCGAATTCTTTGAAGATGAATCGAAGCAGCGCCAGTGGGGCGCGTTCAACACGAAGAACCGACTCTACATCGAGGCGGTCCCCTTGAAGCGTGTTGTGACCGACATCGAGCGATTCCTCATGCCGCTCCTGACCGGGTTGACAACAGAGGGGTATCGGAAGATGTCATGGCCGGCAGGTGGCCCTTGGCAGGACTAACCACCTCTATAGTCGTCACGTAGCCGGCGTTCTGAGAATAGCCGCGGTCCTCAATGAGTGAACCGGCGATTTGCACTGAAGAGGCGAGCTGAAAACTGCGAGGCTTCAGGATCACTTTGACGGCGTCAGCATCTCGAAGATTCTGCCTTGCGCTGCCTGAACTAATATAAAAACGACTGCGGTATCCTAGCAGACGCTATAGACTGTTGATCTGCATAAGATCTGCCCATCGACGGGGTGAGCTTTGGAACAATTGACGGAACTTCGATACAACGCACTTGCCGGGTATGCGCGTTCTCCATGGACGTGGATCACTTCAAATGAATTGGAGTGGTACTCGGATGGCCAAGAGAAGGTGTTAGGGGTCGTCGTCCAAGATACAGAAGACCGAGATTTCAGCTGCATTCTAATGGGACGTGACCGGATCGGGCGCTATCGTGCGGTTCACATTTCACCCTTTGTTAAGACGGTTGGCAGAGCGCGTACAGAGATGTCGGAGTTGCTGCCCGCATATGCACTCAAAGACCCTATTGAGTTCGAACAAGAGGACGAGCCGAATACGCGCGTAGATTTCTTCACACCAATTCACGCTGCGTCCCACCAAGACCCTTCATTCCGCGAGGTCACGACACGACTGGAATTTTCCCCGGCTAAGGGCATCATGGAGGCAATGATGTACTACTTCCAAGACCCGGACGGAAACTTCGCCGAACAGTTTCAAAGCACCGCGTTCAACGCACGGCTTTGGGAACTGTACCTGTACGCCGTGCTTGGAGAACGGAGGTTCTACATAGACAGGGACCATCCGGCGCCAGACTATGGCTGCCGAGGGCTGGGTGGTGAATTCTTCATTGAGGCCGTGACAGCCAATCCGTCGATGATCGGTGGCTTGAATGTCGAGAGGGGGCGACCGACAACCTCGCCTGAATTTGAGCAATACATGGAGCAGTACCTTCCGCTGAAATTCTCCGGTCCGCTTACCCACAAGCTCCAGCGACATTACTGGGAAGAAGAGCACATCGGCGACCGGCCGATCCTTCTTGCGATTGCGGATTACCATTATCCTGGTTCACAAAAGTGGTCTCAGAGCGCTCTCGTGCGGTATCTTTACGGTCTGGTCCACCAGTTAGAACGCGACGCTGCCGGGCACTTGCTCATTACATGGGTCCCGATACAAGAGCATATTTGGGGATCGAAGCGAGTTCGTTCCGGATTCTTCCAACTTCCAGACGCCGAACACATCAGCGCTGTCATGTCAACTCGTGAGGCGGATATTTGGAAGTTCAACCGGATGGGTCTGAAGGCTGGTTTTGGAGTTGCGGGCATACAGATGGTGCGGGTGGGAACACGCAGCGTGCCCGACCCTGACGTAAGCGAGCCTGAGCCGTTTGCAGTGGAGGTCCATGCTCCCGATTACGAAGAGGAATGGATCGAAGGCCTGGAAATATATCACAACCCAAATGCGCTACACCCGCTCGATCCTCAGGCTTTCCCTGGAGCGGTTCATCACTTGCTAGAAGAGGGAAGAATCGTCACATACTTCAACGGAGAAGGCATGTTCGGAACCGAGACATTCTTTCCATATCCGTCCGAGAGACTGTGACGGCGGGTGGCCCGCGTCCCCACACGAGAATTTGGGTGTGGGTGCCCCAGGTCCGGATTCTCCGACCTGGGAGGGTGCAAGTCAACTGTCGCCAACAGCCCTTACCACTCGGCGACTTCGTTCGCAGCCTGATTGCCGCTCCGGGGGGTTAAGGATGAGACTTATTTATCACTCGACATCTCCTGGGCCTATGGGAACGGACTGTCGTCCATGGTGTTGGCGCGTGAAGTGAAACGGGGGGCAAAATCCCAAACAGGGATTCAAATTGGTGCCCCCCCCTGTCCCGCCCTGGCCGGGAGGCGCGGATTTCCTCTTTCCGCCTATCACGTTAATACATACTTGACATATATTAGGTATGATGCGTATATTGCAAATATGGAAAAGAAATCTCGCCGCAAACCACAACGCTTCTCGGCAGGCTACGTCGAGAAGATCAGTACGCTCCTCACGAAATTGCAAAATGAACCCGCGCCTCAACCTGAGATGTTCTTGACGGGAGAGGTTATACGGTCCCTGTTCCCTCAACTCTGCGAGTTGCGCAGAAAGGGCTACAAATTGAAGGTGCTGGTTGGTCTGCTGGAAGAGAAAGGCATACGGGTCTCAGCATCGGCGCTGTCGGCCTACATGGGGAGAATGAGCAGGCAGGATGAGCAGCCGTTCGGCAATCCCGGTTCGTAAAGAAACGTCGCAACCTGAAAAACCTGCTTTGGAAGCACAACGGCAATCCGTGAAGAACCCGGTTCTCAGGCGTGCGAAGCTGTTGATATTCGGAAATCGTTCACTTTGAAAGCCTGATTTTCGAGCGACAAGAATATGCGCGGCCTACTACACAATTTGCCGGACGACCTGCCCTCCCGCATCGAACGCTGCAAAGGCGCTCTCACCGCACCTGCGCTGGCATCGCTTCTGGGGATGAGCCGGACGACCATCTACGAGATGGCCGCGGCCAACCGGCTCCCGTATTACAGAATTGGATGTATGGTCCGCTTCGACCCGGTGACCATTGCCGAGTGGCTTCGCTCCCAGTCCGTACCCGTGGCTGCCATGACCCTTCACCACTGGACTGCGTTCAATCTTGCCTGGGCTTCGGTGCCTGCCGCGGGTCTGAGGTATCGCATCGTGGAGGCCAAGTCCTTGTGCCCCGAGTAAGCCTGGACAGTCCTCAGGTCGATTCCGTTCCGCAGGAGCGTGGTCAGGTAGGTCCGCCGGAAACGGTGAAGGGTAAACTCTTGGCACTCTTTGATCTCCCGGCAACCATCACATCTGCCGCAATTCAATCCGGCATTGTGCGCCATACGCTTGAGCGTTCTCAGGAGCTTCGTGTTCGGCTTATGGTACTTTGTACCGAGCACAAGGGTGTGCCCTTCCCGGCTGTTCTGCCATGCGGCCAACTCCGCCAGCAGATCGTCCGGGACAGGGATCTCGCGCTGCTCCCAAGTCTTCGGGAGGAATCCCCACTGCTCCTTCGACTGGACCCGGAGTGTCTTGTCGGTCCAACTGATGTCGCGGAACTCAAGGTGCATCATCTCCTGGTCGCGCAGACCACATTTCATGCCAAGCAGGATGCAAATGCGCATGTACGGGTCCGCTGCCGCCAGCAGAGCCCGCGTCTGTTCGGACGAATACACCGTTGGAAGTTTCTCCTCATACCTGGGAACCGGCGGCAGAATTGCTTTGTCGATCCCAGCGAACCGCAGCCACGAGGCCAGCCTTGCATGTTTGTTCGACACCGTGCGTTCCGCACATTTTCTGTCACGGAGAGCTTCATGAAACAGGAAGATGTCGTCTCGATCAATCTGATCGACATAGAGCTTCTTCCTCTTCCTCATCAAATCAATGAACTCGGCAGTAACCAGGCGGGCCTGTTCCGCCGCCTCATTCGCCTTTCGGCGCACTGCATCCTTGATGTAGGATGCCGCAGTGTCTTTGAGGCTTGCGCGATCGGGCTTTTCTATGACCTCTACATCAGGATTTTTGGCGGCCTGCGCCACTACAGCCTTCGTGTTTTCTAGCCGAACCCGTCTCGCGTCGGCTTCCACCGCCTTCTGGCCAACAGGCGCGTAGACCGTCTTTCGATCCACTGTATGCCGAAGGTCGTAGGTCCAATCTCCAACCTCGATGGCCTTTCCATTGGCCAACGCATATCCAGGCTTCACCCTGCCATTAGAGCATTTTAGTAAATAGTGTATACTCTCTTTGGCGAGACTCTGCGACGGACACAGATATGGGTAAACCCCTTGGGGATGATCTGCGCCGTAGGTTGCTCTTGGCCTATGATCAAGGCGAAGGAACGTTGGAGGCACTGGCCGATCGCTTTCTGGTGAGTGTTGGCTGGGCGAAGAAGATTTCCGCCGCGCGCAACCGCACCGGTCAAGCCGAACGTTTGCCTCACAAGCCGGGGCGTAAACCGCACGCCGGAATTAAGGCGCAACAACAGGTGAGGACCTGGTTTGCTGAGCAGTCCGATCTGACGCTGGCAGAAGTGCAGCAGAAATTACTCGGCGAGGCGGATGTCTCGCTCAGCTTGCCCCAGATCTGGAAGCTGTTGCGAAAACTGGGATTGCGACTTAAAAAAAGTCGCTCCACGCCACTGAGCGGGATACCGAAGCCAATCGTCAACAGCGTCAGGAGTTTATCGCTCAACTCGCGACGATCCCTCAGGAACACCTGATTTTCCTGGACGAAAGCGGGGTCACTACCTCAATGACGCGGCTCTATGCGCGCAGCGCTGGAGGCGGGCGCATCTGTGAAACAACGCCCGGTGGACGCTGGAAAATCATGACCATTCTGGGCGCGATGAGCCTGCGCGGAATCATTGCATCGATGACCATCGAAGAGGCCACCGATGGCGACATCTTTCTGGCCTACGTTGAGCACATCCTGTGTGCGGCGCTCAAGCCCGGCGACGTAGTG
>CAWFZU010000187.1:0-4381 GCA_963820195.1 uncultured Acidobacteriaceae bacterium
CGTATCGCTTGACCTTACGCCGAAGAAGAAGTGGCCTGAGGCGGAGTCTCCGCTTGTTGGCATCACCCCGGTTATGGATTGGACACATGAGCACTATAAAAAGAAATACGCGCCGAATACTCGTGAGACGTTCCGTCGTCAGACGATGCACCAGTTCGTTGCCGCTGGACTCGTGCTGTATAACCCCGATAAGCCTGATCGCTCGGTAAATAGTCCGAAGGCCGTGTATCAGATAGAGCCTGCGACGCTTGCCCTGATTCGCGACTTCGGAACAAAGAAGTGGACTAGCAAGCTCGCGGCCTATTTGACCGAACACCAGACATTGATTGCACAATACGCGAAGGAGCATCAGCACAACTTGATTCCCGTTGTGATTGCACCGGGCAAGATGATTGCTCTTAGCCCTGGCGAGCACAGTGAGCTGATCCGCGCCATCATTGAAGACTTTGCTCCGCGTTTCGCGCCGGGTAGCGAGTTGGTCTATGCCGGAGACACGGGTGAGAAGTGGGGGTATTTTGACGAGGTATTGCTGACGAAATTGGGTATAGAAGTCGATGCCCACGGGAAGATGCCTGATGTGGTTCTGCATTACATCGAGAAGAACTGGCTTTTGCTCGTAGAGTCTGTCACCAGTCATGGGCCGGTAGACGGCAAGCGCCATGCTGAACTCTCTGAGTTGTTCGCTGGTTCAAAGAGTGGCCTTGTGTATGTGACTGCTTTTCCAAATCGTGCAATCATGGGCCGCTACCTTGGCGAGATTGCATGGGAGACAGAAGTGTGGGTTGCCGATGCACCTTCGCACTTGATTCACTTCAACGGCGAACGATTTTTGGGTCCGTATGCTGTGGAATAGTTGCCGAGTGCCCCATGCCTCGATTCTGAGACCTCGGAGACCATGAACCTTATGGCGCGCAAGCGCTTTCTACACCCACCGCAGCATAATCAAACGAGGTGACTATGACACGTGGCACAGCGATTTACGCGGCAGGACTGGGGATGGCGCTGCTTGTCGCCGGATGCTCAGTCTCGCCCATCGTGAAAAGAGCATCGGAGTTTGCAACTGCGGCAACCGCGGCGTCGAAGGATGCAACCAACGCCTACCAGTTGGTGGAGCAGGAGCACTACAACGCGGAAGTGGAGCGGCTGGTCACGGAGTTCGGAACCGCGAAATTCGATCTCAATAGCATCCAGCCCTTCATGCAGCCCGATGAGATGGAGGCACGGACCAAGCTCATCAAGGGCCTCAGCGCGTACGCCGAGACGCTGGCCGTGGTCGCCGGCGACCAGCCGCTCAGCGATATGGATACGCAGGCCGAGGCCGTCGGCAAGTCGCTCAAAGATCTGAGCACATCCGATGCGCTCGCCGCGATGGTGAAAAAGGCGCAGATTAACACAACCGAAGTGAATACGGTGACCACGGCGGTCGATGCCCTGGGACGGGCGATTATCAACCATCAGCGGAGTTCGGAACTGCCCGCCCTGCTCAAAGAGGCCAAAACTCCCATCGCCACCATCTGCGCGCTGCTACAGGCCGATATTGGAGACCCCGAGAAGAGCGGCCTGCGCAACCAGCTCAAGAACGACTATCTGACCGAGATCGAGAAGCAGGAAAAGTTCATCAAGAATACTCCCACCCTCAGCCCCACAGACAGGCAAGCGGCGATCAAAAGAGCTGGCCACGCTGGCCAAGGCGGCCAAAGACGGCGACAAAACGCTGGCGGCAACACAGAAAGAGCTTGCGGATCTGGCCAAGACCAACGCCGCGCTGGCCGAAACAGACAAGAGCAAGGACTCGCCCGCATTCAAGACCATGCTCTCCGAGCTGGTGAGCGACGGGCAGCAACTGCGCGGCTTCTATGAAAAGCTACCGGCAAAGTAAGGAGACACCATGGCGGACGACGATACCCTCTCCATTCCGCAAGGCCACGACGCGCTGCAACAACTGAAGGAGAGTCTTTCTCAGCAATACGGTCAAACTCCCGCGGGGCCAGTCAGCGACATGATCGACGCACGGCTCGATCAGATCGACGCCGCTTTAACGGCCTTGAATCAGGCCGCTATGGCCTCAAACACTGTGGCAATCAACGCCGCCGCGGCCGCCATGACCAGCCCGCTCAAGAACCTTGACGGGCTGAAGGACAAAATTAAGTCCATCAGTAATGACGTTGGAAATGCGGCCCAGATCCTTGGCGAAGTAGATCAGTTCATCTCCGGAGTGACATCTTTCTTCGGCGTCAAATAGCCGATGAACGGAGCCAGCGCATCACGCCAGCGCACCAGTTTTACCTCCCGTGTGATGCGCGCGCAGGCGGGACTGGTGGAGTCCAGCACACGCTGCGGAATGAGGCGAAGGCTTTGTAGCGAAGGAAGAACCTTTCGCCAGAAAAGCCTCTCCGCCGGCTGCCCATTGAAGCAAATCAATTCAATGCGCGGATGTTCACCAAGAAACGCGCGGAAATCGTTGGGTTCGACGGTCTCCATCCGAATCTCCGCATCGCTGCTTCCGACGCGCTCGGCCGTACGGCAGACATCCCATAAGGCAATGCCGCTCTGCCGAAGCTTGTCCAATCGATCCGCGTAAGGCAACCCCGGCGTGGCGCCGATCAGCTCTCTCATGATCCACCAAAAACAATTTCTGGGATGGGCATAGTATTCGCCCGCTGCGAGCGACTTCACACTGGGCAGCGTTCCCAGGATCAACACGCGCGCCTCCGGGGATTCAACCGCGTCGAAGCTGTACGATTTCATGGGCAGAATTCCATTCCTGGCAGTCAGGCCGCGCTCAGTGCCTCCCGTGGACAAAGGCCAGCAGCCGCAACAGCAGCAGCAAGACGGCAAACGCCACCACGCAGGCCAGAAGCAGGCGGCGGGGGCGCGGCTTTGCGGGTCGATGCTTCGCTTGACGGCTCATGGGCAAGGCAAAAGGGATGCGAAACCCATCTTACCGCGAATGGCTCACGGGATGCTCATTAGGGATGCTATCCACCTTTCCGCCCGAAATACTCTGTTGAAAATCTTTAATAACATGGGGATTTTGCCGCGTTGTATTTTCTGCTAAAGCTCCGGCCCTCTCCAGACGATAGCCAATACAGGATCGCGTGATCGCTGCGTCCTCGGAGAACGATTGGAAGTTCCTGCAAGAGGAGATTCCGAAGGAGAAAACATTATGAGAGGCAAAGTGCTGATTGTCGAGGACGAACCCATTGTGGCTCTGGACCTGAAACAGGAACTGGAGATGCTGGGGTGCGAGGTGCTGGGCGTGGCGGAGAGCGCCGACGAAGCGCTGGTGGCCGCCGGAGTTCACCGGCCCGACCTGGCGCTGATGGACGTGCGCATTGTGGGCAGCGTGGATGGGATTCAGACGGCCGGCCTACTGCGCGCCGCCTACCAGGTTCCGGTTGTCTTTCTGACCTCTTACAGCGACGAAACCACGATTGCGCGGGCGGCGCGGGAGATGCCCTATGGGTACCTTACCAAGCCTTTCCAGAGCGGCGAGCTTAAGGCCACGCTGCAGGTAGCGCTGCACAAGGCCAAGGTGGACGCGCGCCAGGACGCGGCTCACCGCAAATTGGCCGCCACCTTGAGCGGAATGCGCGAGGGTGTGCTGATGGTCTCCTCCGAGGGCCGGATCGAGTTTATGAACGCCGCCGCCGAGGGGTTGGCCGGCTGGACGCTGGCCAAGGCCAAAGGCCGGATGCTGCATGAGGTCTTGCAGCTGAACGACTGCAATCAACACGTCGCGAACCTGCTCAGCAACAGCGAAGACGCAGTTTCAGTGGAGGAGTTTGGCTGGACACTTCGGCAGCCGAACGGCGGTTTGGTGCGGGTGGATCTCAGCCTGGCGCCGCTGGCCGGCATCTCCGGTCCACGCAAGGGATTTGTGATCACCGTGCGCGATGCCGCCCAGCGACTACACTCCCAGGCCATCGACGAAACGCTCGATGAGGCTCACTCCTTCGATCAGTCGCCTACGGCGATGGTGCAGTTGGATGGAGACGGCCGTATCGTGCGCGTAAACCAGGCGTTGCAGCGCGAGTCGGGAGTGTCGGCCGATAGCCTGGTGGGCCGCTCGCTGACCGGGCTCAGCATGGACCCGGACCCGCGCATCGCCAAAGACCTGATGCATACGCTGCTGCAAGGGGGCACGTTCATGGGCACCGCGCGACCGCGCTCGGTGAATTGAACCTGCTGTTTTGAGGTTCGTGGTCTCCTACCTTAGCCACAAAAACAAGAACGTGGCGAGGCTGGGGCGCTCGGAGGTGGAGGCTCATCGCGGAGTGTTCCGTTTCAGGCCGCTTGGCCTCGATGTTCTTCGTTGGAACTCCATTTGAAATTCCCACTCTTCTGAGCAATACGCAACCGAACGAAAGGCCAACATAAC
>CAWFZU010000188.1:0-4883 GCA_963820195.1 uncultured Acidobacteriaceae bacterium
CTGTACTGCGCATTGGAATCCACTGTATTTGTAAACCCTGAAGATGGAGCCTCTGTCACCGTCGGAACCAGCACGGGAACATACGCCACGGTCACCGACGCTGTGCCTGTATCCGAGGTGTAGGTTGCGTCACCGCTGTAGGAAGCCGACAGTGTGATGCTTCCACTCGTGCTGGCAGTGAAGGTATCGGCTGGAATGGTGAATGAGGCGACGCCGCTTGCATTGAGCGTTACCGCCGAGGATGTGTACCCGGGAGCCGAGAGTGTCACCGTTCCCGTCGGTGTTCCGCCCGTGTCCGTTGCGCTCAAGGTGACCGTCACCGGCAGGGGATAATTCGAGTTCAAGGTGCTTGCGGCCGTGACTTGTATACCGGGAAGCAGTTTGGTCACCGTTATGGTTGCCGGAGTGCTCTGCGAAGCGTAATTCGAGTCGCCGCTGTAGTTGGCCGTAAGGATGACAGCGGATCCGGCGTTCAGGCTGTCGGCTGGAATTTTGATGACACAACTGGCGGCGGTACAATTGCCGCTGGTTGAAAGCGTCTGCGGCCCGGAGATATAGCTGCCGCTGGTCAGCGTTACGGTTCCGGTCGGCGTGGGTCCGCCGACATAGGCGGCGGCTACCGAGATGGTTACATTGAGAGTCTGATTTGCGGTAATGCTGTAGGAAGCCGGCGTCACCGTCAGTGTTGCGGGATGATTGCCGATGCCCTCGAAGCTGTTGACCACGTTGGCCACGTTCAGCGATCCCAGCCCGGTGGCCTGGTCATAGCCCACGCCCGCGCTGTAGCCGGAGAGGATGCCGACCATGTCGACATTCCCGCCCACGGAATCGTTCGGTTTTAGGCAGTTGGGAGAGATGCCCAACCTATATCCATAGTCGCAGGCCATGGCGTTCGTGCCCTGATCGATGTCGTTGAAGTAACAGCTGTTGCTTGTCGTGGCTGTCTCCGAGCTGCAATTCGAATAGGTCTGCTTGGAGGCCAGCTTGTAGAGTTCGGCGTTGGGATTTCCCTGAATTGAGCCGGTCTTCTGGTTGATCAGCGCCATCACGCCGGCCATCGCCGGAGTTGCCACCGAGGTTCCGCCCACCTCCTGCGCCGTAGGCTCGGAGGTCGAATTATAGGTGCAGGAATAACCACCCTCGGAGACGCAGATCAGATAGGCGCTGCTGGAAAGAGAACCGGGGGAGGCGAAAAAGCTGACGTCCGGAATGTCGCGCACTCCGTCTTGTGGAATGCCGCTTACGTCGGTCTGCCAGATCGGCTTGAGCCAGCCGTCGTTGTACAGGGGGATCGAAGGCTGGGCGGCGCCGGTGGAGGTGGTGCTGCTGACGCAACTGGATACATTGCTGCCATCATTGACCACGCAGCCGCTGGCGCCGCCGCTGCCGCCCACAGTATCGACAATGCCGAGGAGGCTCGGGTCGATCTGTGCAATTGAGCCGTAGCCATATGAGTAATCCACAATAAAGTTGCAGGCTTCCTCGGCGTTATTGATGCCTGAAACACCAAACGTATTACCAGCAAAGGCGCTCAGAAACCCCAGCGCCATAGGACTGGCGCAGGTGTCATTCCATGGAACCTCGGGCACGTAACCCAGAGCGCTGGATCCATTGGAGGTATTTGTCGAAGACCAGTATGGCCCAGCCGGACACACGCCCCCATTCCATATTGTCAACAGGGGGCACCAGTTGAAGTCGGTGCCGCCGACAGCCACATTGTAGGGCGTGGAGGCCAGCCCGCTAACCGATAAGCCAAATTCGGCAATCCAGGGAACTCCATACTGGGAGTCCATGCCGTCGTCGCAGCTTGCTGAACCGGAGTCTCCCGCCGCCACAAAGACCGCAATTCCCTCCGCGTAGGCAGACTGCCAGAGATTGTAGTACTCCACATTGCCGGCCGTGCCGTTGAATAGTTCGCACGCGCCATAGCTCACATTCATGATAGGAGCCGTATGATTGTTGACGATGTAACTCTCCGAATCGTAGAGACCGTCGTCGGATAACGAGGCTGGATAGGAGGAGACGAGGATGATTTGCGCATTCTTGGCGACCGCCCCCGACCACTCCACATCCAGCGAATTCTCAACCAGATCGTCGAGGGTGCAGTAGAGGGTCGTTGTTGTACATATGGTGAGTGGCACGCCGCTCAAGCTTCCGTTGACAAGGAGGGGCGTATTTGCCGGACCGGTGGTCGGCAGGCCGAAATCGCTGCGGAAGGTATTCACGTCGGCGAGGTTGATGCTGCTGGTTCCGGCGATGGCGATGGATTGCCCGGTGCCGTCGGTGCCCGCGTTCCACAGCGGAAGCACGTTGTAGATGGTGGCAAAGTCGTAGGGCGCCACATCCTCAACCTGATAAGCCTGGTTCCCGTTGCTGCCGGGCACGGTAATGCCGAAGAGAGGACTCGCGCCTGAAGTACTCGCGTTCCGCTTCCACTTTCCCGTCGCGGCGTCCCGCGAAACCTGAGCGCCCATGTGGTGCAAGGTCCGCGGGAAGAAGTTGTGCAGCGCCTTGATGCCGGTCACCGCCGGCGCAAGCGCGGCGGGTATCTGCGGGTCGCTCATGTTGCCGATGTGCGCAACGCCCTTCACTTCCAGGTTGTGCATCTCGGTGTGAAAGGCGCTCTCCACCTGCGACGCCTTGCCGCTGAAGCGGATCGACATATGGTCGCTCGGCACCTCATCCACCGTAAAGCCATGCCCGGTCAGCCAGTGAGTGATGGTCGCAATATCGGTTTCCGAAGGACCGAAGTTCTCGCCGATTTGCTGCGGCGTGAGCCACTGATGGAAATTGGGCGAGGAGGAGTCGTACTGGCTGGCGACAAACTGCTCGAAAGCCGCCTGCTGTTCCGGGCTGCGGCTCAGCACCAGAATCAGGTCGGTCATGGGAAGGTCCGGGTTTACCCTGCCGCGATCGTTCTTCGCATTGGCATACGGGTGCGTGTTGCCCTTGAGCGTCACCAGTTGGCTTTCGTCGATCTTGTCGACAATCCGCGTGGTGGGCGTAAAACTCTGGGCCGTCAATCCTGAACCGCAAAGCAAGGCTGTCGAGCCAAGCAATGCGACGGCCAATCTACCAAAGGGGAATGCCTTGATGGAGCGCATATTGGTTTTCATGGACCCTTCCTTCGGAGGAGATCCCCCGACCAAACAAATCGTTGCGGGTTGCAATCGAAGAATGCCGGGAACAACCACCCGTCGGCAATCCAGCCTCGACTTGGACACTAAAGCCATCATAATAGGCGGTTTCGTTTCGCCGCGGGCAGCCGTTCCCTGCGCTGAAAAAGCGGAGGAGAAACTCCAAACAGGGGGAAATTCCCGGCCTTATCCGCGCATTTTGAACTCATTACTTGAGAAAACCTAATCAGCGGGAAGAACCGGCTATCTCGAGATCGTACAACTCATTCTGTAAACCGAGTGGTCGATCAGACTGATTAGACGAGAATGCGCGGGAAAAGTTGATTTATTTACGGACGGGCAGATCGTCCAGTTCATACCAACCGCGCCGGCTTTGCGGCTCGTGCGGGACCAGGCGGTCGCAAAACCAGGGAAGACGTACCCCGGAACCAGTGTGCTCACGTCGAAGCAGCCAGCAAGAAGTAGCACCTTCGACGGGGATAATCAGAATAGAGTATCCCCGATATTGCTCAAGGCGATGAGCGGCAAATTCAACGCATGTTTCAGGCTTTAGTTGGCAGAGTCTTTCTGCCGCGTAGCCTTTACACCCGACAGAATCCCAACGCCGATCATGATGATCGCGCCCACTACGATCCATTGCGTTGGAAGATGCATCAGGTGCGCGGCGTAAGCCAGTCCGCCGATCATGATGGCGAATCCGGCGGCATAAATTCCAAACGACATGCGATCTCCTTTACGTTTGAGTGGCGCGGTGAACGGCTTTGCGGGCGAGCAGGATACTCAGCTCACACCAACAGCGCCCGCTTGGCGGTTCGCGCTGGACTGGGCGGTGGATCGAGCAATACGGGCCTGGTTGCGTTCTCCTCCGGCAGTGTATCGCGCAGAACCATGTTCAGCAGCGACGTGTGAACCCGAATGCGGCCGTTGTATTCGATGTAGCCGAGCTTCCGGAAGCGGTTCATGAAGAAGCTGACGCGAGAGCGGGTGGTGCCGACCATCTCGGCAAGAGTCTCCTGGGTTACCGGTGGAAACAGCGGCTCCGGCTCGCCTGGTCCGCCAAATTCCGCCATCAGCAATAGAATCCGCGCCAGGCGCCTTTCGCTGGAGTTGAAGAGCTGATCGACGAGGTCCGCCTGGGTCCGGATGCCTCGCGTCAGGATGAATTGCATGAAAAAGTCGGAGAAGGCGTGTTCCTCATGCAGGACCTTGAGCATTCTGGCTTTCTCGATTTTCATCACGGCACAGAGGGTTACGGCCGTGGCCGAGGATGTTCGCACCTCGCCCACTCCCGCCATGGACTCTTCGCCAAAAAAGTCCCCGGCGGCCAGCATCGTCACCGTGGCCTCTTTGCCCTTTTTGGAGACGACGGTAAGCTTTGCCCGGCCGCTCTGGATGTAAAACACAGAGTCGGCTGGGCCTCCCTGGGTATAGAAAACCTCCCTCGCCGTGTTGTGGAGGATGCTGCGTCCTGGCCCCTCGGTTGCCAGAAAGCGGACGGGATCAAAGGACATCTTATGTACTTCGGTCATCGAAATGGCCTCTTTTCTCATGCTGCCCATTCAGGGGCAACTCTCACCATGGTTGGCGAGCGGACGGAGGTGGAAAGGCCTTCCGCGCCCCGCAAGGTCGCGCACACAGCAAGCATCCCACCCGCAACCGGTTGGAGTCTGAGCGATTTAGACCATAAGTGGCATTGGCGTAAAACGAGGAATCTGCGCGGAAGGAGAATGCGGTATAAGTAAGCCT
>CAWFZU010000189.1:0-4526 GCA_963820195.1 uncultured Acidobacteriaceae bacterium
AAGGCGATCTCCTCGTAGCTGAGGCCCTCCAGTTCGCCGGTGCCGCGCTGAATTGCTCGCTTGATGTTGTCCTGCGGCATATTCTCGGCCTTGGCAGCCAGAACAGCGGTTCGCAGCCGGGCGTTGGTGTCGGGATTGCCGCCGCCCTTCGCCGCAACGGCGATTTCCTTCAGCAAACGGGTGAAGATCTTGCCGCGCTTGGCGTCCAGCGCGCCCTTCTTGTGCTTGATTGTGGCCCACTTCGAATGGCCGGACATAAGAACCTCAGAGAGAGTGAAAAATGGCGGCGCGGGCACGCGCCTGACCATGTGAGTATACCACCGGGACGGGGCAGCTTATCCTCGACAATCGGCTCGGAAAGCCACCCGCCGCGCCAAGCTGATACCCTAGAAGCATGAAATTCGGGGTTCTAGTCTTTCCCGGCTCCAACTGCGACCACGATACCTACAACGTGATTGCCGAAGTGGCTCACCAGCCCGTCACCTTTCTCTGGCACGACTCCGAAGACCTGCAAGGCGTGGATGCGGTCGCTGGTTCCCGGCGGCTTTGCCTACGGCGATTACCTGCGCACCGGCGCCATCGCGCGCTTTTCTCCGGTGATGCAGGCGGTCAAGCGCTTTGCCGATGGCGGCGGCCTGGTGCTGGGCATCTGCAACGGCTTCCAGATTCTGACCGAGGCCGGCCTGCTGCCCGGCGCGCTGATGCGCAACGCCGGGCTCAAGTACATCTGCAAGCAGGTTCATCTGCGCATGGAAACTGCCGACAGTCCATTTACCAACCAGCTCGCCAAAGGCGACGTGCTGCAGATGCCCATCGGGCACATGGAAGGCAACTACTTCTGCACGCCGGAGGAGTTGCGCCGTCTGGAGGCCGAGGACCGGATCGCCTTCCGCTACGCCACGCCCGCAGGGCGAGATCACGCCGGAGGCGAATCCCAACGGCTCGCTGAGCAACATTGCGGGCATCCTGAACGCGAAAAGAAACGTGCTGGGAATGATGCCCCATCCGGACCGGTCAAGCGAGCAGATGCTGGGTTCGGCGGACGGCTGGAAGATCTTCGCTTCGATGATCGCGGCGCTGGCAGTTCATGGCTGATAGCCGATAGCCAACGGCTGAACGCTGGCGAAGGTACCCTGCAATGAGTTGGAAGTTGGCTCGCCATGATTGACATCCATCATCATCTGATCTACGGAGTGGACGACGGAGCGCCCGACCTGGAGACCTCGCTGGCCATGGCGCGGGAGTCCGCGGCCAACGGCGTCACGCACATCGTCTGCACCCCCCATGCCAGCTCGCAGTACCCCTAGAATGCCACGCTCATCGAAGAGCGTTACGCGGAGTTGTGCGCGGAGCTGGAAGGCTGGATGGACCTGAGCCTGGCCTGCGACTTCCACATGACCGCGGAGAATATCTACGAGGCCGCGGCCAACCCGTTGCGCTACTCGATCGACGGCAAAGGCTACCTGCTGATCGAATTCTCCAACACCGCGATTCCCCCGCAGATCGTCGACGCCATGTTCATGCTGCAATCGGTGGGCTATACGCTGATCATCACCCATCCGGAGCGCTATCCGGCGGTGCTGGGCAAGCCGGAGATGCTGGCGGAGTGGATCCGCAAGGGATGCCTGGTGCAGGTCACCAGCGGCTCGCTGTATGGACGATTCGGCAAGATGGCAGAGGCCTTTTCCAACGAGTTGCTGGAGCGCAACTGGATTCACTTTATCGCCACCGACGCACATCATGTGCAGTGGCGGCCGCCGCACTTGAAGAAGGGCTACGACTATGTGGCGCAACGCGTCGGCGAGGAGACGGCGGAACGGCTGTGCGTGACCAATCCGCTGGCCGCCGTCGAGGGCGCGCCATGGCCGCCTCAGCCCGAGCCGCTGGGGCTATGGGAGTGCGTGCCGATGAAATTCCACGCGAGGAAATTTTCCGCCCCGCCCCGCAAGGAATTCCGCGAAGACTCTGCCAGCGATGCTTCCGACTCCGGCAAAAGCGGGTTTTTCAAGCGGCTCTTTGGGCGATAGGGAACCTCTGAAAAGTCCAGCTTCGTGTCAGGGCACAACTTCACAGGTTGCAGGAAAACTTGATATAGAGTCCAGAAGCGTCATGGCACGACTTGACAGGCTGCGGAAAAACTCGATAAAGAGTCCAGAAGCGTCAGGGCACGACTTTAGTCGTGCCGATAAAGCCCATAGAATCAACAGGGTTTAGCCCCTGAGAGAATGCCGGTTCGCAAAATCAACCTGCATAAAGCGGCAACGTACTCGGCTTTTCTGTTCCCTGTTCCTACAGCCCCAGCCCGCCATCGACGGCCAGAACCTGTCCGGTGATGAAGTGCGGCCCGGCGGCAAAGAAGAGCACCGCCTGGGCCACATCTTCCACCCGCCCATTGCGCCCCAACGAAGTTCCCAAAGCAGCCACCAAATCCTTCTGGGATCGGCTCTTCACGCGGTAGTCTATACTGTTCATTCGGAATATCCGGAAGGAAAGATGAGGCTGCCCGATGATCGCTTCCATCTTGGTTAGAATCCTCGTTGCCGCCGCGTTCGCAACCGTCGTCCTGCTCATTTTCAAAAGGATTGACAAGAAATCGGATGTGTCGTTCCCGAGAAGCTATCAGATCGCTCTGTTCGTCCTCTTAACGGCGGTTTTCGTTGTACCACTGTACTTCTCTATGAAGCCGAAGCCGAACCATGATGTCTTGAGCGCGTCAATCGCCAATCTGCCCGAAGAAAGAACCGAGGGCACCGGCCATGTTCCTGAATCAAAACGGGAAATCCGCATTGTTACAATCGACAGTCAGCCCGTGTCTGCCGCGGCAAGCGTTAAACCTGGGTATGGAGTCGACATCGAAGGAGATGTGACCCCAGGAGATGATCTGGTCTATCTCGTGGTCAAACCGCATAACGACCGCCACTGGTATGTTCAGCCCCATTGCATGGAGACGTGGACTACGAGTGACAACAGAACCAAATGGGTGGGCGAAGCCTTTCTTGGAACTGAGGACGAAGGAGTTGGCGTAGCCTTCGACATTTTCGCTCTGGCATCGCCCAGGTTTTACA
This sequence comes from uncultured Acidobacteriaceae bacterium, assembly GCA_963820195.1. Lineage (GTDB taxonomy): Bacteria > Acidobacteriota > Terriglobia > Terriglobales > Acidobacteriaceae > Telmatobacter. The sequence continues at coordinate 3,066 of CAWFZU010000189.1, forward strand.
ACGGGAATGATATGCTGGATGCCGAGCCTCTCGGCCTTCGATCGAGCACGATAACTCTGAAACGCTACCACTAAGCTTCCGCTCACGGATTGGCTATAACCCCAGCCCGCCATCGACGGCCAGCACCTGTCCGGTGATGAAGTGCGGTCCGGTGGCAAAGAAGAGCACCGCCTGGGCCACGTCCTCCACGCTGCCGTTGCGCTGCATGGGCGTCTTGGCCGCAAAATGCGCCGCCTGATCAGAAAGTTCTTCGCCCATCTCAACAAAACCGGGCGCGACGCAGTTCACGCTCACATCGGGGGCAAAGGCCTTGGCCATCGCCTGTGTGAGTGAATGCAGCGCGGCCTTCGAGGCGCAGTAGTGCGCGTGATTGGCCCAGGCATGAATCCCGCCCAGCGAGCCGATGTTGACGATTCTGCCCTCGGCGGCGCGCAGATGCGGCAACGCCTCGCGCGCCACCAGAAACGGCCCGCGCGCATTGGTCTCGAAGACCGCATCCCACTGGGCGAGGGTGAGCGAGTCCAGCGGAGCGGAGTCAAAGACGGCGGCATTGTTCACGACCAGATCGAGCCGCCCGAAAGAGCCCACGGCTGCGGCGACGGCGGCGCGCACAGAGACCTCGGAGCGCACATCGCACTCGATAGCCAGCGCGCGGCGGCCAAGAGCTTCAATCGCGCGAACGGTTTCAGCGGCTTCAGCGCGTGAGTTGCGGAAGGTGATCGCCACGTCCGCGCCGGCTTCGGCCAGGGCCAGCGCAATTCCACGGCCCACGCGTCGCGCGCCGCCGGTGACCAGTGCCGATTTGCCGAGGAGAGGTTGATTCATCATCGAGGGCCGTGCCCCATCAAAACCGCTAGGATTTGGAGGCCAATACAGCCCGAGGCGCACGTCACTTCGTCTGACTGGGCGGCGCATCCGGCGCGGGCGGATTGGCTGGCTTGGTTGAATCCTTGCCGCCCTCACTCGTCTCAGGGTGTTTCTTATAGATCGAGTACTGCTCGCCCGGGCGCTTCATGCGGATTTCAATGGCCATCTGGTCTTTGTCGATCACGTAATCGTCTCCAAAGGTCTGGAAGCCCTTGGCGATGATCTGCAAGCGCACTGTGCCGCCAACGGGCAGCACGTCGATGACGGTCTTGCCATCCTCGTTGGTCTTCAGCTCCATGTTGCCTGTCTCTTTCCCGCTTACCACCTCGTGAAAGATGACCGAGGCATTCTCGATGGGCTTGCCGCTCGAGTCGCGCACGACGGTGACCTCGATGTGGCCGGTGGGCGGGGGCATTTTGAACTTGCGGCCGCGCTTCTCAGGGCTTTGCTGGGCGTCGGCGGCGAGCGTGCTGACGATCAGGGCTAAGACGGCAACGACGATGCTGAGTCGAAAGAAAGAACGGTAACGCATGGAGACATTGTAAATGGTTGCCGCGCCTGCCTGGGCTTGCAAGGGGCGCACTGCCAGCGCTG
>CAWFZU010000190.1:0-8864 GCA_963820195.1 uncultured Acidobacteriaceae bacterium
GCAGGGCAAAACGCTGGAGGACAAGGACGCGCACGGCCTGACCAACTTGCAGCGTTTCTTCATCGCTTACGGGGAGAGCTGGTGCGATCAGATCCGGCCTGAAGCGGCGCGGAACATGGTTCTGACCAATCCGCACTCCATGCCCGAACTGCGCGTCAACAACGTGCTGGGGAATATGCCGGAGTTCCAGAAGGCATTCAACTGCAAGGCCGGCCAGCCCATGGTTCATGCCACGCGCTGCCGGGTCTGGTAATGCGGAATAAACGCGCAAGGACAGGGCACGCGGCCACACGCGAGAGCCAGGTGCAGGATTGGCTATACCACCGTGTTAACGCGGAGCGCCAACCCCCTGATCGTTGGAACTGCCGATGCTTTTGAGAATCTCGTCCAACTGAGCATTGATCGTGTCGAGTTTGTCCTGTTCATTTCGCAGTTGTTGTTCGCTCTCATTTTCTATCGACTGAGCTTGCTGCTCCGCGGCCGTCGATGCATCAAGTTCGGATTTGAAGTGGACGAGTTCATCCTCGAGCATTTTTTGTTGCGCCGGAGTCTCATCGTCGCTTTGCGAATCTTCCAGCCGCTTATAGTCGATTGCCTCATGCTGCCGGCGGTCTTGCGCAGCCTCTAACTTCGCGCGTGCTGCGTCCAAACGGTCTGATGCGTGCGTAACGACTGATTGCTGAGTTTGCAAGCGAGAGAGCAAAATCTGGGCAGTTTGTATTCTTGCCAACGAAGACCGTAACTCCTGATGAAGCGCGCGGACTTCCGTTAATAGAGCCTGCATTGTCTGCGGGTCGTTTGGCGCAGCCTGGCCAAAAGCGGTTGCTGATAATCCGATAACTGCGAGGATGAGAGATACTGTTCGCCGCATTGGAAACCTCTTGACCTGAAATTACCCGGCTAACCCACACATGAAGCTACTTGCTGCAACGGCGGGGCCGGACCCCTTATTCACTGTTCTTTGGTTCTTGCTTTCCCTGGAATGATGAGGTCTGAGCTTCTTCCATCCGATCGGAGACCGATGGCTTCAGGACAAACCCGGTGCGCGAATTTGTGAACTGCAATCCACTGAAATACATATTTTCGATCATGCCTGGCTTGTCTTGTTCAGGTCTACTTGCCGCGGCAGACACGAAAACCCTGATCGGGGCCCTTGCCATTCGCCGCCAGGCTGCCCCGGAAAGCCGGCTCGGTGTAGCGGGCGTCGCCCATCCAGCCGCCGCCCTTCCATACCCTGCGAAAGCCGCTTTGACTTCCTTGAGGGTCAGTAACATTCGTCTCCAGGTCTCCGTGCCAGTCCCAGCACCATTGCCTGACATTGCCTGACATATCGTAAAGCCCTAACTCGTTGGGTTTCTTGCCGCCGACAGGCTTTGTTTGATCATGGTTTTGTTCTATTGTGGTCCAGTACCATAATCCTGTTAGGGGTTTATCTCCAGAGTTTCTCCAATACCATGCTACTTCTTCCACATCATCGCTTCCGCTGTATGCGTAACTCTTACTCATCTGGCCTCCGCCCGCGGCATACTCCCACTCTGCTTCCGTCGGCAGCCGGTAACCGTTTGCTCCTACGTTAACGGTTACCGTCCATTTGATATCATCGAGATCGCCAAACTTCGGGTCCGGTTTATTATTTGGGTCTTTCATATTCTTGTCTATATTGTAATATGGCTTCAAGCCCTCCTTGATACTCCTTTTGTTACAGTATTCGATACTGTCATACCAGTTGACCATTTCTACCGGCAAATCAGCGCCTTTGAATTTAGAGGGATTGCTTCCCATTACTTCAATCCACTCTTTTTGAGTTACGTCAAACTTGTCGATATAAAAGTCCGATACAGTTACGCCTTTTCCATAATAGTTCGAAAGTGTGTTCTTGAAAAGCCCGCCTTTGACGAAAACAAAGTTAGCAGGAACTTCCCCCGAGCAAGCGATGGCAACAACCATTATTGCCATTAAAATGAAAACTTTTCTCATTGAAATGTCCCGTTTACCTTTATCCTGATCATAGAATCCCTAGCATCTGGATTGCAAATACTCAGATAATCTCAAAATCCGTTTGCCCGCGAAGGCAACAGCCCGCGCCCCTTGACTTTCCTCGCGCGCTCATTCTCATTCAAAAAAGCGGCGAAACAGGTCCTTTGACATGTTTCGCCGCGTTGTGCCAGTCAACTGGCAGTGAGCTAGTTACGGTGCAGGCCGTTCCGCGGAACGGAACGGCGCCGGGTACCGCCTTGGTGGCGCCGTTCCAGTTGCCGCGTGAAGCTATGCGGTTGTGACCGGGTTTAAGCTACTGCACCGTCCACACCACGCTGCTTCCCGAGCTGCACGATTCAATTTCCAATTGTTGGCCGGCCGTGCCTGATCCGCCGGGGTCGGCGACGCAAAGTCCGCTGTTGTGATCCTTGAGCTCGTACCCGCTTCCCGATGCGACGGGCTGGAACTGTTCGTTGGTTGCGCCGGAGTAGTAGCTATAGAGCTGGATACCTGTTCCCGCGGAGGTACCATTGCCGATGACATTCCAAACGGCGCTGGAGTTGTTTGCGCTCCCTATCGAGTAATAGCCGTTGCCCACGGATGTGATCACCCAATTCTGGTTCGCGCCGCTGTAGCAGGTGTACTGCTGCACTTTGGTTCCGTTGGATGTGGAGCCGCCGCTATCGTCGGCGCATTGGCTGCTGGCGCTATTGATGAGCTTGTGAGTGCCGGTGGGTAATGTGCCACCGCCACCGCCGCCACCAGTTCCGCCGCCGCCACCGCTGCCACCGCCGCCACCGCTGGAGCTCCCTGTCCATACGGTTGCGTTAGCGTAACCGCTGCCACCGCTCCATGACTCCGTCGCGAGGTACTGCATCTGCAAAGAGCCCAGATTCATCCCGAGACTGCTCCAGTGGTTAAAGTGGTTGGCGAGGGTGATTGTGCCGCTCGTTCCGACCGATTGCCCGCCCCATTGATCCAGGTACTGCTCGAAAGTCGCGGTGCCGACGATCGAAGGCTGGTTGACCTGCTGATGCTCATACGTGCTGTAGTTGTGCCCGTCGCTGGAGACGCTGCCTTTGTAGGTTGCAGTCGCCGTGTACAGCTGACCAAGCTCAGTGACGTAATACTCGACCAGCGGATTTTCCGACCATCCGTAGAGGGAAATGACGTTGTAGCCAGTTGCGGAGCCGACGTTGTAGCCGACGATCCGCGCGCTACCGGGATTCCAGCCTACACCGCCAACCACATCGCCGGCATTGGACCAGCTGAGGGCGTAATTGCCAGCTGTTGATCCCAGTGTCAGGGTTGCCGACCCGCTGCTGGTATACAACGCATAGTAGTATCCGTTGCTTGTACCAGACCCATTGTTGTATACCGTTTGTGCGTTTGCCGCCATGGTTGCGCAACCCGCTACCGCAATGAGAGCGAAGAGGGCTACTAGTTGAATGCGTGACGTAATGAACCTCATTGAATCTCCTTTTCGTTTGGGGGTTACTGGATCTCCTACGATGTTCCCAAAGATCGCGTGCGAAACTCCGTGAGTCGATACACGAATACTCTTTCCGCATCCACCGCGATCTCGTTTCGATTGCATGCTTACGATTCCTGCAGCCGTCATCCTCTATCGTTCCGGGGATCGGCCATCTTGAGAACAGGCAAATAGGTACGGATTGCTACGCAGCGCACACCCAAGAAAGACGAGCGCACGCTCATTCCGAATTCCGAACTGTACAGTGCCTGTGATGGGCTTGAACACTGTGCGAGTAAGCGAATTTCAAGACCAATGACCTTTCATTTGACAAACTAAAAAGGAATGTAAAGTAAATTCCTCCCGGGTTGCAAGAAAAATATATCGATTTACTAAAAGGATTTAGTACAAGGATTCGAAGCTTATGTGCTATCTAAAACGATTTAGTATTCGAGTTAATTATTCTTGCGTTTACTAAAAGGATTTAGTAAAGGAGTTCTTTTCTATCGCGGCTGATCAACCGCCTTATCGGCCTAGTTTTCCACAGTTTTGCCGGGTTTTCCACAGGGAAGGGGGAGCGATCAGGCTCTCACGAGAGGACAGCACAGTATTGACATAATCTTGTTTTTGCTTTGTTTTCTATAAGATGCTGATCGTAGTGGTGGGCGCTGCAGGATTTGAACCTGCGACTTCCACCGTGTGAAGGTGGCACTCTACCGCTGAGTTAAGCGCCCCTGGACATCTCTGGCGAGGGGCTGGCGGCTGACGCGCCAGCAGGGCATCCCATGGGTTAGAGTAACACCAGCGGGGCTTAGCGGCCAATCCCCCCGCGGCGTGCGGGCCAGTCCGGGTCCAGGGACCGATCGAGAATGCGCTGGAGAGTCCGATCAATCCGCCGTGCTGCCAGCTTTCCCTCCGACGGGGAGGCAGAGTTGCGTCCGCTGCCGGGACTCGGCGCCCCCTTGCTGGCCGGAGCTGGTCTTGGAAGCACTGGGCTAGACGCTTCGGGCCTCTCCACGGCGGAGTTCGGGCCGCTGCTGGCCAGAACAGGCGGCAACCGATCCGGCTTGCCTTCAAAGCTATCCTCCGACGATCATTCCAACCCGGAAATTAATTTTTCTGCGCAACCTTCCGGCGCGGATGGGGTTCAAGAGGATATGGCAACGCTGGTCCTGGACAGCTCGTCCCTGGGAGCGGCTCCGGCTGCATGGCCGGGCGGACGGACGGGTTTGCCGGGCAACGAGGAGCCCGCGAGCGACGCAGAGATCATGAAACGCGCCGCGGCAGGCGACGAATCGGCGTTCAACTACCTGGCGGAAAAGTATCACCGCCCCATCCATCATTTTCTTTTTCGGATGGTGCGCAACCAGGCGATTGCCGAAGAATTGGCGCAAGAGGTTTTTCTGCGCGTTTACCGCTCGCGCGAGAGCTATCGTGCGGAGGCGAAATTCACGACCTGGCTCTACCGGATCGCCACCAACCTGGCGGTCAATCACGCGCGCGACACCAAGCACGAGCGGGCCGTGCAGAACGTCTATCTGGACGCGCCGGACGAACAGACCGGCACGAGGCCGGATGTGGCCTGCGATGAGCCCTCCGCAGAGCAGCGGTTGCTGCGCGAGGAGCGCATGAAGGCCATTCGCGCGCAGGTGATGGCGCTGCCCGAACGGCAACAAATGGCCGTGGTGATGCACAAGTACCAGGGGATGGACTACCGCGAGATCGGCCAGGTGCTGAAGTTGAGTGAGCCGGCGGTCAAGTCGCTGCTCTTCCGCGCCTACCAGACGCTGCGGGAGACGTTGAAGGAATTTGTTTGAGCGGAAAGAGCCGGGCGAGACCGGCGAGGAAATGGGGTGGTTTCAATGGAATGGACTCAAAACAATTGCGCTGGAATGGAAGCAAAGCTTGCCAACCTGCTGCTCGATCCTGCCCAAGCGCCGCCCAAGGTTCTTGCCCATGTGGAGGGGTGCGAGGGCTGCCGCCGAGTGCTCGATGAACTGCGGGCGACGATGGCCCTGCTGGAGAGCTGGGAGGCGCCGGAGCCGAGCCCGTATTTCCTCTCCCGGCTGGAGGCGCGGATGCGTGAAGAGCGCGCGGCCGAGCCGGATGGATGGTTTGCCGTGCTGCGCGCCCGCCTGGTCTACGGAACGGGAACGCATATTCGTCCGCTGGCAGCGATGGCGCTGACCCTACTGCTGCTGGTGGGCGGCGGAGCCTACCTGGGCGTCACCGACTGGGACAAGCCGCCGGCCGTTCCGGAGCAGGCAGCGGTTGTCCATGACCTACAAATCCTGGACAACAACGCTCAACTACTGGATCAACTGGAGGCGATCTCCAGCAACAACGAGAAAGGCGACTGATTTCTGAGCAAGCGAGGTCGAAGAGTGGCGATGAACAGGGCACACAACACGGCGTGGATCGGGGGCGCGGCGATTACTGCCGTGCTCCTCTGCGCGCCCGCGGCCTGGGCTCGTCACTTCGGCGCTCCCGCGTCTCACTCCGCACCCGCGCCGGCTGCGCGCGCCTCAACACCCGATGCTCACATGCCCCGGATGCAGAACCAGGGCCGGCCGCAAGGCAACGGTGAGCGCCGTCCGGCATACGGCTACCCCGCGCCCCGTCCTGTTGGCCCTGCTCCCGCTTATCCGGGTCCGCCCTATCTGGGGCCGGGCTTTTCCCGTCCTGCGTATCGGGGCTATGCGCCGCCCGCGCAACTGCCACCTGGCCACCTGGGCGACTGGCTCAACCAGCACCGCAATCTGCCCGTACAGGAGCAGGAGCGGATGTTGCGCAACGACCCCAGCTTCCACCGGCTGCCCCCCGCAGAACAGCAGCGGGTGGTGCGGCAGTTACATCAGGTCAACCAGCTGACCGAGGAGCAGCGCCAGCGTCGCCTGGCCCGCGCCGAGATCATCGAGCGCCTCTCGCCCCAGGAACAGTTGCGCATCAACCTCTCCGCGCGCCGCTGGGCAGAGCTGCCACCGAACCGTCAGGCAATCATGAAGAGCGCCTTCCGCGATCTGCGCACGCTTCCGCTGGAGCAGCGGCAGACGGAGCTGAACTCCGCCCGCTACCAGGGCCTCTTTAGCCCCGAGGAGCGCGGCATCCTCTCCGACATGCTGCGCGTCGAGCCTTACCAACCGGCGCGGTGAATGCACAGCGCGCCCGCACCACCGCAGGTGGTCAGTCCGCGACCATGCTCTCGCCTGGCAAAATCGGCCGGGTGCGTGGCAGCAGCCCTTGATAGGCAAAGCTGCCCATCAGCGCCAGCACGCCCACATACGCTCCCAGCTTGACCCAACTGGTCGTGCCGGTTACCGGCAGCGTCTTCCACAGAATCAGCAGCAGCGTTTGCGCCGCCGTGACCGCCCAGACCGAGCCGTAGAAGTAGCGCCGCTCTGTGCCTTCGCCCTTGGTGGAAGGCCCCACGCGCGGCAAATTGCCTGTCAGCCCCAGCAGCAGGATCACCGCGGCCACAGGAGGATAGCCATAGTTGTAAATCGGCTTCATCTGCCAGCCGCCGCCTGCCGCGGCAATCATCAGCCCCTCCAGGTTGAGCAGCGCATAGCTCAGCACCGCCGTCCACGCAAAGCTGTAGCAGACCTTCCGGTAGAGCGGATTGGGCCGGTCCTCGTCGAAGCGCAGAATGTAAGGCCCCGGCTCCGCGCCCGGCAGCCGCCCGCGCAGCGCGGCTACGCCAGTGCCGATCAGCACCGCGCCCAGCCATAGCGAATTGCCCAGGCTGAAGCCATGCGCAAAGAGCGTGAAAGTCAGCGGTCCCGGCGCCAGAAAAAAGACAAAAATCCATATCGGCCAATGCGCCAGCCGGTAGATGCGCGTATTCCGCGTGCGCATCTTCCGCTCCTGCGCATACTCCACTTTCCCTCTGTATCCCATGCACTTAAGCCTCGCAGAGCCGCCGCGCGCGCGTCAATCCGCAAGTAATTCCAGAAGATTTTGCATCCAGTCTCTTGCGGATGGGTGTATCATTTTGCACAGTCGGGCTGGCGAGCAGAGAACCCCGGCTTCCTCATATCTGAAGCGGTCGCGCAAGCTTCCGAACTGTTCCCGTGAGGACCGCATCCGGGGCACGCCAGACCATTGGCGGAGGTGGAAGCATGACTTTTAGCCTCACAGCATTCCTGGAAGAAGCGGGAGTCGGGCGGAAAGTCGTACATTTGAAGCCTAAAGAGAACTTCTTTGTGCAGGGCAGCGTGGCGGACTCCATCTATTATTTGCGCTCGGGCCGCGCCAGACTCACCGTCCTTTCGCCGGAGGGCAAGGAAGCCACCGTCGCGCTGCTCTCCTCCGGGGATTTCATTGGCGAGGAGTCGCTGGCCAGCGTGGGCGCACTGCACATGGCCACGGCCACGGCCATTGTCGCCTGCACGGCGCTCCAGATCGCGCGCGAGGAGATGATTCGCGTGATGCATGAGGAACATTCCCTCTCCGATCTCTACTTGAAGTTCCTGCTAGCCCGGAGCATGAGAACCCAGGCCGATCTGGTCGATCAGCTTTTCAACTCCAGCGAGAAGCGGCTGGCGAGAATCCTGCTGCTGATGGCCGAATTCAGCGAGTCCAGCGAACCGGCTCCGCTTCCTCCCATCACCCAGGAGACGCTGGCGGAGATGATCGGCACCACCCGCTCCCGCGTCAGCTTCTTCATGAATCGCTTTCGCAAGCTTGGCCTCATCGATTACAACGGCCGCATCTGGGTCCATAAGTCGCTGATCAATGTCATTCTGCACGATCAATTCACCGAGCGTTCTTCCGAGAGTCTCGATGCCGGCGCCGCGCACGAGCGATAATTAAAGCAAGAGGATAGAAACAAGCGCCTTGAAAAAACTCGCCATTCTCGGTTCCACCGGCTCCATCGGCCAAAGCACCCTCTCCATCGTCGAGCAGTTCCCCGAGCGCTACTCGGTCGCCTCGCTGGCCGCCGGGCGCAACGTCGACGAAGCCTTTGCGCAGGCCCTTCGCTGGCGGCCGAAACTGGTCTCGCTGGCTACCGAAGAGCTGGCCGCGAAGCTCTCCGCCAAGCTCAAACAGCCGGCGTCAGCGGCGTCGGAGGTGGTCTACGGAACCGCAGGGCACCGTCGCCTGCTCCACGCTGCCGGAGGCCGATTTTGTCGTCTCGGCCATCGTCGGCGTCGCCGGCCTGGAAGCTACGCACGCCGCCATCCTGGCCGGCAAGCCCGTCGGCCTGGCAAACAAGGAGTGCATGGTGGCCGCCGGCGAAATCCTTACCAAGGCCGCCCGCGAGCGCAACGTCCCCATCCTGCCCATCGACAGCGAGCACAACGCCGTCCATCAGTGCCTGCGCGTCGGCGCGCACTCCGAGGTCAAGACCATCTGGCTGACGGCCTCCGGCGGGCCCTTCCGCAAGTTGCCGCTCGCGGAGTTCGCCAGCATTACT
>CAWFZU010000191.1:0-3884 GCA_963820195.1 uncultured Acidobacteriaceae bacterium
TGGCGCTTTCAGCTTCGATGGACGCGGTGTGGCGGGCGGTCGCCATGCTTCATTATAGGCCGCTCGCGTTCCTGGGGCGTGCCTCGTTGCGGGAGCTCCACATTTCGGGCGCTTTTAGGCCGGAATGTGCTCCAGGACGCCCCGGGAATCGCTTCCCTGGGCATTCCCAAGGTGATTTAAGTCTCCCTCCGATGTGCTATTCATCACATCTCTTCATGCAACAAAAGGTGCGTAATGTCTCTCTCCAGAGATGTAAGCGGAGGAAAACATGGCAAGAATCCTCTTTTTAGCCACTTTAGCCGCGGCAGTCGTGGTGGGCGTCGGATACGCCAATCAGTCGACGGCAAAGAAGACAGTCGTCATCCCGGTGACGAAAGCGCCAGCGAACAACGGCAAACAGATGTACGTGAACTATTGCGCCCCTTGCCACGGCGTGGACGGCAAAGGGAATGGCCCGGTGGCCTCGGCGCTGAAGAAGCAGCCCACCAACCTGGTCGCCTTGAGCCGGAACCACGGCGGGAAGTTCCCCTCGAAGCATATTGTTTCGGTACTTGAGTTTGGCGCCACGAATCCATCGCACGGCACGGCGGAGATGCCGGTTTGGGGCCCGATGCTGGAGTCGATGGACATGGCCGCGAATGAGCCGAATTTGAGAGTGCTGAGAATCAGCAATCTGAACCGTTATCTGCAGTCGTTGCAGGAGAAATAGCACTGCGGTCCTTTGGCTTCCCACCCCCGGCGGTTAACCTAGGGAGAGGAGGCCAATGGCAAAGTCACGCAAATCGGAGACCGCCGCCGAGCCGCGCAAGCGCCGTGCGAAAGCATCGGCATCCGTTGCCGCCGAGGGCGGCCAGGACGCCGCATTCCCTCGCAGTGTGCCTCCGAGTGCCGGCGCAGCGAATCCTCGCCCCCGACCCGCGCCCATCGCGCCCATCTCCGCTCGCAGACACGCCCGCCGGCGCCATCGTCAGCCGCCGCGCCGCGGACCGTCTGCGCAGCGGCCATCTGTGGGTCTACGCGTCGGACGTTCTCGTCAATCGTTCCTCCAAAACCAGAAGAGAGCTTGATTGCCGGTTGCCGACCAACGAGGCATCTTTCTCGGCACGGCGCTTTACAGTCCTCGAATCGCAAATCGCGTTGCGCCTGGTCTCGCGCGAAGCCTCGACCAAGCCGCGTGGCTCAAGCTGCTCGCAGCGCGCCTGCGCGCGGCCATCGCGCGCCGCAAGCCGCTGCTCGACGCTGCCAACGACGCCTGCCGCCTTTGCTTCAGCGAGGCCGACGAGCTGCCCGGCCTGGTCGTGGACAAGTACGGCGAGATCGTCGTACTGCAGCTCCTGACCAAAGGTCTGCTCGCACGCAGGCGTGCGCGAAACATGCGTGCGCGTCCTGCGCGAAGAACTTGCGCCCGCCGCGATTTTCGAGCGCCCCGATCCGCGCATCCGCGAGATGGAGGGTCTGCCCGCGCCCAGCCCCGATGCCTTTATGGCTCGCCGACGCAATGCGCGCCGATCCCGTCGCGGCCACCGAGTTTCATCTGAACGGCCTCGTCTTTCACTACGACGCCAACGCCGGCCAGAAGACCGGCGCGTTTCTCGATCAGCGCACCAACTACGCCGCGGCGCGCGAGTGGGCGCAGCGCCTGGGATGCAGTCGGCCGCGCGCTCGACGTCTGCTGCTACCAGGGCGGATTTGCCCTGCATCTCGCCCAGGTCTGCCGCCAGGTGACGGGCATCGACGCCTCGCGCGCCTCGCTGGAAGTGGCGGAGCGCAATCTCCAGGCCAATCGCGCGCGCATCTGCCGCCGAAGTTGACTGGATCGAGGCCGACGCCTTCGAGATTCTCCGCGACTGGTCGCAGGCCGGCGAAAAATTCGACGCCATCGTTCTCGATCCGCCGGCCTTCGCCAAATCGAAGCGCGCCGTCGAAGGCGCGCTGCGCGGCTACAAGGAGCTGAACCTGCGCGCGCTCAAAATGCTCGCGTCCCGGCGGTCTGCTCGTCACCTGCTCCTGCTCGCATCACGTGGGCTGGGCCGATCTCGAAGCCGCCGTGGCCGCGGCCGCCGCCGATGCCTCGCGCCGCGTGCGCCTCCTCGAGCGCCGCGGCGCCGCTCTCGACCATCCGGTCGTCCTCAATCTGCCGGAGACCGAATACCTCAAGTGTCTGGTGCTTGAAGTGGAGTGAAGCAGGGACCAAGGCACCGAGGGACCAAGGGTGCAAGCGAAAGCAGCGAAACTGGTTGCCAAATAAGCGAAACGATGCGGCGCGGCGTTCCACGAGCCGCGCCCTTATGTTTGTTATAGGGTTCCTATATGTTTCCCTTAGAGGCAGTGGTTCAGGCTGGATGTATCGCGTGCGGAGGCGCATCGAGCGATGATCTGGCTTCGGTATACGCTGCTCCTGTTGATCTTCCCCTCGTATTTCATCGCCCTGTCACGCCGCTGGTGGACGACGATGCCTTTGTGGCTGGTTTCCACTTCTGTCATGCTGACGCAATATCTGATGGCCGCGCAGCAGGGCGCTGCATTGGGAGCCGTGGCCGCGGATGATTCCTTCATCTACGCCGGAGAGATGGCCAAGATCATGCTCATTCCCATCGCTGTCCAGTTCGCAGTCACACTGCGCGCCATGGGAATTGGCGCCGGCAGGCGAGAAAACCATGGTTCGCGAGGGCTGGTTGAAGCTTTGGGCACCGGCGAGCGCTGAGCGATTGGGCTCCGCCGCAGGCACAGTTCATCATCCGCGCCCTGTGATCGGCACAATCCAGCCAAAGAACCTTCGCCACCCCGGTTTCTTCTTCCCTGCTGGGGCGGCTTGTCCCGCCGGCACTTCCGGCAGCTTCGCTGCCTGGTTGGCTTGTTCCCTGCCGGGGTCCCCGGAAAGCGGTCTGTGCTTGCTGGGTGGCTTGGCCCCTGCCTTCAGTTCCGCCAGCGCCTGCTTCACTTCGGCGCGCAGCGCTTCGGCTTCGAGCGCGCAGGAGCGCAGATACGCCGAGACCGTCAATCCTGCTTCCGCGGCGCGCTCACGCAACCGCGCGCACTCGGCTTTGCTCAGGCGAATCGTCACGCTTGCCGAACGCAGATCGCGGTCCGGCGCAGATCCGCTGGCAACGACGGCGCGGCCACTGCGGCGTCGGTAGCGCCTGCGGCGCCGGTTTCGATCGCCGCATCGGCTCCGGCATCGACTCCCGAGCTCACCGGCGGTGCAGGCAATCCATCGCCGCGTTCAATATCGCGATCAACAAGGCGATTGCAGGCCGGTAGCGCGCATGCGCGCGCAGGGCGCGCTCGTAGCTGAGCGAGATCACGTCTTCGCCCAGGTCGCTCGTGCTCCACAGGGGCATCGTCCTCCGCGGCCTGAGTTGGGGGCGAGGCAAGCGTGGCCAGCAGTCCCGCAAAACTGGAAGGAGTGGGGGAGGGCTGCGAGGGAGCGGGTTGCTGCATGGGATGGAGCATACCGCGGCTGGGAGCGGGTAGTGTGAGAATGTTCCAATCAGCAAATACGCGTCGTCCTAATTCGGACACAGCCACGCGCGATTCCCAAGTCGAAATCGGGGAATCCCGCCGCCACCAACAGTGCCGACAGGCCCTAGTTTGGGACGGCTCGAGGCGCTGCTGGATCCGGCAGGATTCGTCCCGGCAGGTGCAGCATCGCGCTCACGACGCTGGCTGCCACGGGCCGCGAAAACAGAAATCCCTGTCCGAAGCGGCAGCCCAGTTGCCGCAGCAACCCGTGCTGTTCCTGGGTCTCGATGCCTTCCGCCACCACGTCCATGCCCATCACGCGCGCCAGCTCCACGATGGTGCGCACGATCTGCAGGGGCTGCTCGCCCTCGGTCATGCGCATGACAAACGAGCGGTCGATCTTTGACACGATCAAAATGGGG
>CAWFZU010000192.1:0-4158 GCA_963820195.1 uncultured Acidobacteriaceae bacterium
AGCCTGGCACTGATCGACGACCCGGACCAGCAGCAGGTCAAGCTCTCCATCAACCAGTTTTACACTCTGCGGAGCCAGGCCATGTCGGGCCGTATCTCCCGCGCCCTGGAGGGCGGCCTCTCGCCCAGCTTCGTTGGCGACTGGACGGAATTGGCCGATGCGCCTTCGCTGTGGCCGGTGGAGGGCCGCGTGGGCTCCAGCTTCGGTGAGCGCCAGGACCCGATCAACGGCGAAGGAGCCTTCCACTCCGGCCTCGATATTGACGCGCCCAGCGGCACGCCGGTGCGCGCCGCCGCCGACGGCAACGTGACTGACGCCGCAATGAATGCCGGCTACGGACGAGAAATTATCATCGATCATGGGCACGACGTGATGACGGTCTACGGTCATCTCTCCGCGATGGCGGTTGTACCCGGCCAGCATGTGATTCGTGGTCAGGTGATCGGCTACGTTGGCCAGTCGGGCCGCGCCACCGGTCCGCATCTGCACTATGAAGTGCGTGTTCACAATGTTCCGGTCAATCCACACAAGTATCTGCGCACTACCTACGCGCAGATCGCCTTCAGCGATCCTGGCAATGCCGCGCAAACAAACTGAACCGCTCGTCGCAATGGATTCAACCTCGGCTCCCTCAGCATGGGAGCCGATGCTGTTTGAGGGGGATTGCGCACGCCCTCGCCCGAAGCAGAACCGCAAGCAGCCCCCGGTGGTATCGTTATGTCGATGTGCATTTCAACCTGGGGGTTCCCGCCTATGCGTCTCGTGACTCTATCTCTTGCCGCTCTTCTCTTGATCGCATTGCCCGCAACTGCACAGGATCGCAGCGCAGGCTTGCAGACGGCATTTGCCCGCGTTCAGCATCTGAAGCATGGCATCAACGCCTCGGAGTGGTTTGCCCAATCGGCCAGCGACTACTCGGCGGCTCGCACCAACCGCTACACCGATGCGGGCGACATTGCATTGATGGCGCGGCTGGGCTTTGACAATGTGCGTCTCAGCATTGATCCGGTGCCGCTGGAGCAGGCCCCCCTGGACAAGGAGGGCTTCAACGCCGATTTTCTGGGGCGGCTGGACACGGTTGTGGATGCCATACTAGCCGATGGCATGGCCGTCCAGATCGACATTCACCCGGAGGAAAGCTACAAGCTGCAAGTGCGCACCAGCGACGTGGCGGTGGACCGTCTGACTTCGCTGTGGCGGCGGCTGGCCGCGCATTATGCGACGCGCGACCCGGAGAAGGTCTTCTTTGAGATCATGAACGAGCCCGCGGTCAGCGACCGCTACCGTTGGGCGGGCATTCAGGCGCGCGTGGCCGCGGCCATACGCGAGGTTGCGCCCAAGAACACCATCATCGCTACCGGGCCGAATTACTCCGGCATTCCGGATCTTCTGACCCTCAATCCGCTCCCCAACGGCAATGTGATTTATACCTTCCACACTTACGATCCAATGCAATTCACACATCAGGGCGCGAGCTGGGCCGACCCGTGGATGAGTTCTACCCATGGGATTCCCTACCCAGCGGCGGAAAGCTCGATGCAGGAGCTGTTGACGCAGGTTCCCGATGCGCACGACCGCGCCAGCCTGGAAAACTACTGGCTGGATCACTGGGACGCGCATCATTTGCGCATGTTGATCGACGAGACCGCGGCGTGGGGCCAGGCAAATCACGTGCCGCTGATCTGCAATGAGTTCGGAGTCTACCGTAATTACGCAGACGCCGCCTCGCGCATGAATTGGATTCGCGATATGCGCACCGCATTGGAAGCCGACGGCATCGGCTGGACGATGTGGGATTATCGCGGCGGCTTCGGCGTGGTGTGGAAGGAAGACGGCCAGCCTGCGAAGGTCGATCAGGCAGTGGTCGAGGCGCTGGGTTTGAAGGGGCGGTGAGAGGCCCGCTGTGCGGGATGCCCTTCGCCTGAGTGCCCCACATCTGGTGCGGCCTGATCATGCCAGATGTCGGAAACAACGAACCTCAACTGGAACCCCATTTATAGGACACGCCAACCGGTTACAGCGGTTCTCGAATTGCTGTATCTCAAAGCGATTGCACTCAAGTGGCTTTTTCCTCAAGAAAAAGCCACGTCATACAATGCCAACATGGGCATGTGAATTGGAGAACCTCTCTATATACTTCACGAAAGGATTCCCAGCGCAATGGAAATGGAACGAATCTCAAATGCTGCTGTCGCCGCCGGGGAGGCCGAAGTTCCAGAGAGCCTGGGCCGGCTGAAGATTCCGTATCTCCATCGCTACTGGCAGCGTTGCTGGCTCAAGATCAAGGAGCCGAAGGTAAAGCCCAGCCAGAACCATGAGGAGTGGGACCTGGAGAACACGCTGCTCTCCGGTCTGGGGCTCAACATTCTGGAAACCGGCCGGTTTCTTCACTCTGCAAGCCATACGGGCTTCGACTCCTTTGAAGAATGGATCATCAAAACCAATGGCGGAGCCATCGAGGAGGAGAGGCTGACGCGCCTGCGTGACGCTCTTGAGGGCAAGCCTGTTGGCTCCGCCGCCGGCTCTCTGGACGATGTGCTGGGGCTGACGGCTGAGGAACTGGCCTTCTGGGATGAGCACGGCTATGTGGTTGTACACGACGCGGTGGCGGCCGAGGATCGCGATGCTGCCGCCGCGGCCATCTACGAGTTTCTTGATGCCGACCCAGACCAACCGGAAACCTGGTACGGAAAGAAGTTCGGCGTGACCATCTGGGTTCCCTTGCTGCGCCATCCAGCCTTTTTAGCCAATCGCCAGGCGCCGCGCCTGGTGAAGGCCTTCGCCCAGTTGTGGGGCAGGGAGGACCTGTGGCCCACCGTGGACCAGGGTGGCTTCAACCCGCCCGAGAACGCAGGCTGGAGGTTTCCGGGGCCGCACGTGCATTGGGATTCTACGCTTGCGCGGCCGCATTGCTTCGGGGTGCAGGGCATCCTCTACCTCACCGATACGCCGGCCAACCAGGGGGCGTTCAGTTGCATTCCCGGATTTCACCGCACGCTGGACCTATGGCTGAAGGAGTTGCCTCCATCGGAGGATCCGCGCCAGGCCATCCTGCGCCATCCGGGATTGAAGCCGATTGCCGGCAAGGCCGGGGACCTGGTGCTGTGGCATCAGTCTCTGCCTCACGGCAGCAGTCCGAATCACGGCAAGATGCCGCGCGTGGCGCAGTACATTTCGCTGCGCCCGACACGGTGGGAGTATAACGCGGAGTGGAAGTAAGGTTTGAGGATCCTACTACGGGTAGACTAGGCAGAGATTCGCGTACGGTGCGGCCTGTGGCCTCATGTACTTATCAACTCCATTAACTCCGCTAACCCCGCTTCATTTCCGCCCCACATAACTCACGTGCCAGATGGACCGCGACCCGTCGTCGGAGACGAAGAGCGAGCCGTCTTTGGCCTGAGCCACGCCGACCGGCCGGCCCCAGACAGTGTCATTGGGCAGCGTGAATCCCGTTAGGAAATCTTCGTACTCGCCGGTGGCGTGGCCGTTCTTCATGGGCAGCCGGATGACCTCGTAGCCGCCACGTTTGGCGCGGTTCCAGGAGCCGTGCTCCGCTGCGAATCCGTCGCCTTTGAACTCGGCGGGAAACTGAAGACCCAGGTAGAAGAGCATTTCCAGCGAGGCAAAATGGGGATTCACCAGGATGTCCGGGGTGATGACCTTGGCTTGCAGTTCGGGATGCTTGCCGGGGTGGCGCGGGTCTTGCACGCCGCCGCCGGGGACGCCGTAGATAAACCAGGGCCAGCCGTAGAAGCCGTCCTCCTGCACGTGGGTGATGTAGTCGGGCGGATAGTTGTTGCCCAGGCCGTCCCTTTCATTCGTCGAGCACCATAGTTCGCCGGTGATGGGGTTGATGGCCTCGCCCACGCAGTTGCGCAGTCCGCTCGCGTAGTTCTTGACGAAGTGGCCCTCCGGCGTGAACTCCAGCACGTCGGCGCGATGGAACTCCTCGGGATGGGTATCGGAGTCATCAACGTTGGAGTGAGAGCCAACCGAGGCAAAGAGTTTCGTCCCGTCCCTGGAAAAGACCAAATCGCGGGTCCAGTGTCCGCCGCCGCGCAGCCGTCCGCCGCCGGGCAGGTCAGCGATCTGCTGCGATGGGCCAGTCGCTCTCAGGTCGCCGTTCTTATAAAGCAATACGTACGATCGACACAT
>CAWFZU010000193.1:0-5224 GCA_963820195.1 uncultured Acidobacteriaceae bacterium
GATTGCAGCGTGGCATGAAACCGGGTGATTGCTCGATCACTGAAATCTGAACCCTGGGGGCATGGATGTCTATCGTTGAGGGTCCGCAACCTATTGATCACATAACTGCCGGGCAACTTTTGGTCGAGGCCGCTCCGTTGCAAACAATCTCTCGCCGGGAGCAGTCCGCCCAGGACTTGCGGGAATCCGGCCAGGACTCGCGTGAGACCAGCCAAGACACGCGAGAATCCGGCCAAGACCTGCGTGAATCCGGCCAGAACTTGCGAGAGACGGGTCAGGATTTGCGAGAAGTCGGCGCGGATTCCCGAGAGACCGCTCAGGATGCCCGCGAGACACGACAGGATTTGCGTAAATCCGGTCAGGATATGCGAGAGACCAGCCAGGACTTGCGGGCTGCGAGCCAGGACACGCGGGAATTAGACCAGAAATTGAAAGAGTCCCGCCAGGACTTGCGTGAGGCCAACCAGTCATTGCGAGAATCCAATCTTGCGCTGCTGGAGAGCGAAAATTGGTTTCGGCTGCTGGTCGACAGCGTGACCGACTACGCCATTTATATGCTCGACCCCGAGGGCCGGGTGGTTACCTGGAATGTGGGGGCGGAGCGCAGCAAGGGATACAAGGCCGAAGAGATCCTGGGACGGAACTACTCGATCTTCTTCCCGCCCGAAGATGCGGAGGCGGGCTTGCCGGCGGATGAATTGGCGACGGCGGTGCGCCTGGGACGCTACGAGACGGAAACCTGGCGCGTGCGCAAAAACGGCGCGAGATTCTGGGTGCTGGTGACCCTGACCGCCATCCATGGCCCGCGAGGTGAGCTGCTCGGATTTGCCAACGTGACACGGGATTTGACCGCGCAAAAGGCCGCTGAAGAGGCGTTGCGCAGCCGCAATGCCGAACTGGAGCGCTACCGGTTCATCGTCGGAAGCGTGGCCGACTATGTGATCTTCACGCTGGATGAGGAGGGACGGATCGACAGTTGGAGCGACGGCGCGCGGAATGTGCTTGGATACAACGCGGAAGAGGCGCTGGGGCGTGAGTACTCCATGGTCTTCACTCCGGCGGAGATCGAAACCGGCGCGCCGCGACTGGAGATGGAGGAGGCGGCGCGCACCGGCCACTGCACGACCGAGAGTTGGCGCGTACGCCGGAATGGATCGCTCTTCTGGGCCAGCGGGGCGCTCACCGCGGTTCGGGATGAGACGGGCAAGCTGACCGGCTACATACGCGTGGCGCGCGACATGACACAGCACAAACATCTGGAGGAGTCGCTGGCGAAGATGGCTGGGGATCTTGAAATCCGGGTTGTGGAGAGGACTCGCGAGCTGGAGATTACGGTCGAAGAATTGCAGCGCAAAAATCGGGAGGTCGAGGCCTTTGTCTACATTGTTTCCCACGACTTGCGTGCGCCGCTGGTGAATGTGCAGGGGTTTGTGCGGGAACTGGAGGAGAGCTGCAAACGCCTCAAAGAGGTCCTGCAGACTTGCCCTCAGTCGGAGTTTTGCTGGCCCGGCGTCGAGCCGATCCTGAACGAGGAGATGGGCGGGGCCTTGCGTTACATCTCTGCTTCGGCGACCAAGTTCGAGCGGTTGATCAATGCGCTGCTGGGCCTCTCGCGTCAGGGACGCCAGGTCTATCAACTGGCGCGGGTGAACGTCTGGGATCTGGTGACAAACGCAGTGGCGACCTTGCAGCAAGCGATCGTCGAGGCCGAGGCCGAGGTCGAGGTGGGTTCTTTGCCTTCCGTGACCGCCGATGCGACGGCCCTGGGCCAGGTCTTTGCCAACCTGATCGGCAACTGCCTCAAGTACCGGAGTCCGGATTGTCCGCTCAGGATCGAGGTGGGCGGCCGGGTGGAAGAAGGGGTGGTCCACTACTGGGTGCGCGACAACGGCCTGGGGATTCCGGAGTACGGCAAGACGAAGCTCTTTCAGGTCTTTCAGCGCTTTCATTCCCGGCAGGCGGAAGGGGAAGGAATGGGGCTGGCGATTGCGCATCGCATTGTTGAGCGGCATGGCGGTAAAATCTGGGCGGAGAGCCAGGAAGGCCAGGGGGCTACCTTCCATTTTTCCTTGCCCGCAATTCCTGTTTCATCGTCGAGATTCACTCAGGGGGCAAGCTGATCATGAAAGCGTATGAATCTATCTTTACCATTCTTATTGTGGACGACGACGAGGGGCACGTCGAACTGGTGCGCCGCAACCTGAGCCGCATCGCACTGGGAAATCCGCTGATTGCTATCAACGATGGTGCGCGGGCTCTGGACTATATCTTCCGGCGCGGCGAGTTTGCCGGGCGCAAGGGCGCGGACCCTCTGATCCTGTTGGACATCAATATGCCGGGCTCCATCAACGGCGTGGAGGTGCTGCGCCAGATCAAGGCCGATCCGGCGACCTGCAAGACGCCGATCATCATGCTCAGCACTACCGACGATCCGCGCGAGGTGGCCCTGTGCTATCAGCTGGGCTGCTCGGTGTACATCACCAAGCCGGTGGACCCGCTTCAGTTCATTGAAGCCATCAGGCGACTGGGACTCTTTCTCCAGATCATCCGGCTGCCGGAGAACGGGTTCGTGGGCGCGGCGGGGCCCGTAGCGGGGCACGCGTCATGAGCAGCATACCCATCTCGGCAACTCATTCATCCCAGCATATTCTGCTGGTGGAGGACGACCCCGGCGTAGCCGAGTTGATGCGGCGGTCGCTGGAGCGTTCCGGCTATTCAGTGGAGCTTGCCGGCGGCGTCGAGGCCGGAGTGAAAGCTCTGTGCGGCGAGGGCGCCGGTGATTACATGGCGCTGCTGCTGGACTATCATCTTCCCGACGGCGAACCCTGGCCGGTAGCCGATGCGGCGCAGGCGCGCGTTCCCGAGATTCCGGTGGTCTTTGTCACTGCGGTGAGCGATGAGAGCGTGATCATTGAGGCCTTGCGGCGGGGCTTTGCCGACTACGTGAAGAAGACGGAGGGCTTTTGGAATGAGTTGCCGCTGGTTCTGGAGCGAGTGGCTCGGCTCGGCCGCCTGAAAGGACGGCTGGATGAGACCAGCGCGCTGATGAGCGCCATCGTCGAGCACTCGTCGGATCTGGTGGCGGTGTACAGCGGCGAGGGCAAGCTGGTGTATGTCTCGCCCGTCTGCCGCACGCTGCTGGGCCGGGAGTCCTCTGAGCTGGTGGGGCGTTCATGGATGGAGATCGTCGTCCCGGAAGACCGGGAACATTTGCTGACCCTCTTCGCCAGCCTGGGGGCGAACACTCACCAGGCGGCTATCTTGCGCTGCTGCCACAAGGATGGATCGATTGCCTGGGTGGAGGCCCGCGCGGCGCAGCTCAAGGCGCACGCGAACGCCCAGCCGATGATCGTCCTCACCCTTCATGATGTGACGGCACAACGCGAGCACGAACAGCAGATGGAGGCCTCGCTCAAGGAGAAAGAGGTTCTGCTGGGCGAAATCCATCATCGCGTGAAGAACAACCTGCAAGTGGTGCAAAGCCTGCTGCGGATGAGCAGCCGGCTGCTGCCTCCCGGCGAGGCGCGCACGGCTACCGAAAACACGATTCAGCGCGTCCACGCGATGGCCCTGGTGCATGAGCGGCTTTACCAGACGAAAGACGTGGCAAGCCTCTCGCTTTCCGACTATCTGCACGACCTGTTCAAGGGGGTTGTAGCTTCGAACTCGGCGCTGCCGGGGCAGATTCAACTGCGCTTGGACACCGAGGAGATTCCCCTATCGCTGGATAACGCCATCCCCTTCGGACTGCTGGCCAACGAGCTGATTTCCAACTGCTTTAAGCACGGCTTTCCCGACGGCCGCAGGGGTACGGTCGAAATTTCGATGCATCGCGTGAAAGGCGTCGTCCGTTTGGCGGTCAGCGACGATGGCGCCGGCCTGCCCAAGCACTTCAGCGCCGCCGCATGCCCCTCAATGGGGCTGAAGCTGGCCGCCAGCCTGGCGCACCAGCTCGGCGGGAGCCTGAGATACAGCAACCACAACGGCTGCCGGGTCGTAACGAGCCTCAAGCGCCTGTAATTCAGGTTGCTGATACAATGGAAGGTGCCGCAATGCGCGGCTATTTTCGCAATGCTGAGAGCGCCAGAAGGGTCTTCTGATCTCTGACCCTGTTTCCGTCCCCCAACCTCATGGCCTCGCCGGCCGAACCAAAAGAAGGAAAAACTCCCCTGTGACCCAGACGATACGCAATATCGCCATCATTGCCCATGTTGACCACGGCAAGACAACCCTCGTGGACGCCATGCTGCGGCAGTCGGGAACCTTCCGCGCCAACGAGCAGGTGGCCGACCGGGTGATGGACTCGAACGAACTGGAGCGGGAGCGCGGCATCACCATCCTGGCCAAGAACACGGCGATCGTCTTTGAGGGCGGCAAGATCAACATTGTGGACACGCCGGGCCACGCCGATTTTGGCGGCGAGGTGGAGCGCGCGCTGAAGATGGTGGACGGCGTGATGCTGCTGGTGGACGCGGCCGAGGGGCCGCTGCCGCAGACGCGCTATGTGCTGGCCAAGGCTCTGGAAGCCAAGCTCAAGCCCATCGTGGTGATCAACAAGATCGACCGCCCCGACGCGCGTCCGCAGGAAGTGCTTGAACGAGATCTACGATCTTTTCATCGATCTCGACGCGGACGAGATCGCAACTGGATTTTCCGGTGCTTTACGCGGTGGCCAAGGCAGGCACGGCGACGCCTCGATCCTGCCGTGCCGGGCGTGGATTTGCAGCCGCTGTTTGAGACGATTGTTTCCACGATTCCCGCGGCCACCGGCGACGCGGACGGCACGCTGCAGATTCTGGTCACCAATCTCGATTACTCGGATTATTTTGGCCGCATCGCCATCTGCCGCGTCTTTCAGGGCACGCTGCACGCCGGCGACGACGTGACCATCTCCAAGCGCGACGGTTCGCTGATGAAGACGCGCATTACAAAATTGTTTACCTTCAGCGGCCTCAAGCGGATCGAAACCACCGAAACCACGATGGGCGACATTGTGGCCGTGGCCGGCGTCGAGGGCATCACCATCGGCGAGACCATCACCAGCGTCGAGAACCCCTCGCCGCTGCCGCTGATCGTCATTGACGAGCCGACCATCGCGATTCAATTCAGCGTGAACAATTCGCCCTTTGCCGGGCGCGAGGGCCAGTACGTGACCAGCCGCAACCTGCGCGAGCGCCTGGAAAAAGAGCTGCTGACCAATGTTCGCATTCGCGTCGAGGATACC
>CAWFZU010000194.1:0-4146 GCA_963820195.1 uncultured Acidobacteriaceae bacterium
CCCCATCCGGCGGCAGTTGCTCTTCGACTTCGAGCGCCTGGGCCGAATGGACCGGCCATCGGCAGGCTCGGAGCCATCTCCGCTGCGCCGCTCCGGCGGCGCCGACCCGCAGCGGCCTGCAGGACCGCTTTCTGGCCGCGGTGCAGGCCGAAGAGGCGGGCGACAAGCAGCGCGCCATTGCACCTCTACGAGGAGATTGTGGAGCTCGATCCGGAGTACGCCGCGGCCTACATCAACCTGGGAACCATCAACTTTCACCTGCGCCAGTATGGCCGGGCCGAGGAACTCTACCGCCGCGCCACCGAAGCCGACCCCAGCTATGTGCTGGCCTTCTTCGATCTGGGCAACGTGCTGGACGAGCTGGAGCGGCTGGACGAGTCCATCGCCGCCTACCGGCAGGCGGTTGCGCTCGCGCCCCGCTATGCCGACGCCCACTACAACCTGGCGCTGGCCTATGAGCGCCAGGGACAGCGCCGCCAGGCTCTGCGCCATTGGCAGGCGTATCTCAGGCTGGACAACCGAGGCCCCTGGGCCGACCACGCCCGCGGCGAGATTCGCAAGCTGCTGAGCATGGAAAAGCTCGGCCATCGCCTGGCGCGCAACCAGCTATATTCCGCCCCGCAAGGGAACGGCGGCGCTGGCGCTGGTGTAGTTACGCGGATTCGACGCGCCGCTTCGCCGCTTGGCGCTGATTGAGGGGCGCGCACCCTACAGCTTCTGGGTCCTGTGGACGGCGCGGACGCCGCCGCGCGGCGCAAGCCTTCGGCCTCCAGGACAAAACTCGGGACCGGGCCTCGTTCATCGGGATGGGCGCGGCGGCAAGGGCCTCGCGTGATTGCCGAGGCAAGAGAGGGTCAGATTCCGGCAATCCTGTCAATCGGCGGAATCTCTCTGGCGTGTGGCCTTTACAGCGGACAGGATCCCTATGCCTGCCAGCACAACAGCGCCCGCGATAATCCAATGCATGGGCATACGCACCAGATGCGCCGCGTAAGCCAGCCCGGCTATCAGAATTGCGAATCCCGCGGCATAAATACCGAACGACATAGTATCTCCCTCTCGCGGCAGCCGTCCGGCTACCGATCATTTCCATCCCAGCAGTGCGCCGGCGGGAATGGGTTATCTGCCGCACCGGAGTGCGCGGCGATTCGCGCCTGGGTCTGTGACCGCGTGATTTCGTTCCTTGCGATGGGCTGCGGTGCTCACCCACCCTAGGCGCAAAAACCCGCCGCGGCGGACGCCGAGGGTGGGGCACCCAGCTTGGGTACAACTGCAAGCGGTCCCAAATAAAGCGTCGCATCGCGCCCGCCGATAGTCTGAGCGGTTTAGACCAATCGCGATATCGGCAATCGGGATTGGGATAAGGCCATTCTGCCCAGGTCCGATCCGCCGCGGCGGACGAAAGGATGGGGCACCCTGCATTCGTGAGGCTACCGGCCTGTTCATCTCGGACGCAACTCGCCGCGGCGAGTCAAGCTGCTCCTGATGAACAAGATAGTTGGATGAGGCGGTTTGTAAACAAAATCAGCAAGTTAGCCACCGCTTCGCGGTGATAGCAAGTTGGCGAGTTGGCTGGTTCATTGACGGCGCAACTCGCCGCGGCGAGTCAAGCTGCTCAGGATGACAAATCTCGAACGGTTCGATGATTTTCGGAGAGGAACGAGGAATGCGAATTCCTACAGCTTTTGCGTTCTCTGCACGGCGCGGACGCCGGGGACGCGGCGCAGGCCGAGGACCATGCGGTTGAGGTGGCGCACGTCTTCGGCTTCGGCAACCAGCTCGACGACGGCTTCGCCGTTCTCGTCCTTGCGGATATCGACGCCGCTGATGTTGGAGTTGTCGTCGGAGAGGACGGCGATCAGCTCCTTCAACATGCCGGGGCGGTCGTCGCAGGAGACGGTGATCTTGACCGGGTAGCGCTGCGGCCGGCCGGCGCCTGGTCGCCCACGCGTGACCATTCGACATTGATGCGGCGGTCGCTCTCATAGAGCAGGTTCTGCACGTTGGGACAACCGCGCGCATGGACGGCCACGCCTTTGCCGCGGGTGACGTAGCCGACGATCTCTTCGCCGCGAATGGGGTTGCAACATCGCGCGCGATAGACGAGCAGGTCGTTCTGGCCCTCGACCTGAAGCGAGTCCGAGCCGGTCAGGTGCAGCTTGCGCACCGCATCGGACATGGCCGCTTCGCGCCGCCGGGCTTGATCTCCGGCGCCGGCCTCGGCTCCGGCTGGATTGCGTAGAGCCGGGAGCCAGCTTGTTGAGCAAATGGCGGGCGGAGTGCTTGCCCAGGCCCAGGGCGGCCAGCAGATCGGTGGCCGTGGCCACGCCATATTCGTTGGCGATGCGGCCCAGATCCTGGTCGTTGATCTGGCTCTGCGGAACCTTGAATTTGCGCGCCTCGCGCTCCAGCAGCTTGCGCCCGATCTCGACCGCTCGCCGCCGGTGGTCTTCGTTGAGCCAGTGCTTGATCTTGTTGCGGGCGCGGGGACTTTTGACAAAGGTCAGCCAGTCGCGGCTCGGCTTGTGGTCCTTCTGGGTGACAATCTCGACGATGTCGCCGGTGCGCAGCTTGGTGCGCAGAGGGGCCATGCGGCCGTTCACCTTGGCGCCCACGCAGGTGTGGCCCACCTCGGTGTGGATGGTGTAGGCAAAATCGACGGGCGTGCCGTCGGCCGGAACCACCACCACCTTCCCCTTGGGCGTGAAGGTGTAGACCTCGTCGGGATAGAGGTCCATCTTCAGGCTGGAGAGGAACTCGTTGGGGTCGGTCATCTCCTTCTGCCACTCGACCAGCTGGCGAATCCAGTTGAGCCGCTCCTCGTCGCGCGCCGTCACCGCGTCTCCGCCGGCCTTGTACTTCCAGTGGGCGGCGATGCCCTTCCTCGGCGATGCGGTGCATCTCCTCGGTGCGGATCTGCACCTCGAACTGGTGGCCGCCGGGGCTCATCACCGTGGTGTGCAGCGACTGGTAGCGGTTGGCGCGGGGCATGGCGATGAAGTCCTTGATGCGGCCCGGCACCGGCCGCCACAGGGTGTGGATGAGGCCGAAGACGGCGTAGCAGGCGGCCACATCCTGGGTGATGACGCGGATGGCCAGCAGATCATAGACCTGGTCGAAGGAGACTTTGGAGCGCTGCTGCTTCTGAAAGATGGAGTAGATGCGCTTGATGCGCCACTCGACGCGGGCCTGGATGTTGTTTTCGCGCAGTTGCTCGACGAGCGTGTCTTCCACGCCGCGCAGAAACTGCTCGCCCTCGATGCGGCGCGATTCGACGGCCGCCGCGACCTGCTCGTAGCTGACCGGGTCGGTGTAGCGGAAGGCCAGGTCTTCCAGCTCGCCGCGCACCTTGCCCATGCCCAAACGATGCGCGAGAGGCGCGTAAATGTCCAGGGTTTCGCGGGCGATGGACTCCTGGCGCTCAGGCCGCAAATGCTCAAGGGTGCGCATATTGTGCAGCCGGTCGGCCAGCTTGATGAGCACCACGCGCACATCGGAGACCATGGCCAGCAGCATCTTGCGCACATTTTCCGCCTGGCGGTCTTCGCGATTGGCAAACTCGATCTTGTCGATATTGGTGACGCCCTCGACGATGTGGGCCACCTGCTCGCCGAAGCCGGCCTCAATCTCCTCGTTGGTGGCGGGCGTGTCCTCGACCGAGTCGTGCAGCAGGCCCGCGGCGATGGAGGTCGAGTCCATCTTCATCTCCGCCAGCACCTCGGCTACCTCGAGCGGATGAATGATGTAGGGCTCGCCGGAGGCCCGCATCTGGCCCTCATGATGCCGAACGCAAAACTCCCAGGCCTTGCGAATGAGGGAGACGTCTTCGCTGGGGCGGTTGGCGTGGACCTGCTTGAGCAGCGCGTCAAAGCGCTCGGTCGATGGAGTGCTGGGAGATGGCGGCGGCAGCTCGCGCACGGCGAGTTGCGACTCCCCCGGAGGTGACGGGGGCGCGGTTGGAATCTCTGCCGGTATGGCTTGCCGGGCAGTCGCCATGCTTCATTATAGGCCGGTTGCGTTTGGCGCGCATGAAGACGCGCCTTCAGCAGGATTTCGAGCCGCATCGAAGAGCATGGGCTTACCCCGCCAGCCGCGCCGGCAAAATGGCGGCAAGGAGTCCGGTAGCGGGCAGGATGAGTAAGATGG
>CAWFZU010000195.1:0-4744 GCA_963820195.1 uncultured Acidobacteriaceae bacterium
ATCTCCCGCGAAAGCCCGCTGATGACGCCATAATCGAGCCACTCCGGAATCGCAACCCCCTCGGCCGCCTTCAGCTTGGCGATGGATTTCTTCTGCTGCTCCAGGTAGCCGGCAAACTTGATCTCGGTCTCCACGGCGCGGACTTCGTTGCGCAGCGCCGCTCGCACTTCGGGAGTCAGGCCGGGCCGATTCATCCACTCCGCCAGCAGCGGATCGGCGACAAGGTCATCGCGCACCGCGCCCAGCACCGCCTCGATGCTCACCTCGGGCCGCTTCAGCAGTTGCGCCCAAGTCAATCCAGCGGTCGCTGTCAGCTCGCCCAGACCCGCGGCACGCAGCCCTTCCGGGGTCACTTTGCCCACCACCAGCAACTGCTCAAGCGCATTCATGCGCGCTTGCTTTCGCTCATACTCCGCCCAGGCCTCGTCGCCGATCAGCCCCAGCCGCCGCCCATGCGGAGTCAGCCGCCGGTCGGCGTTGTCGATGCGCAAATGCAGCCGGAACTCGGCCCGCGAAGTGAACATCCGGTACGGTTCGTTGATCCCCTTCGAGATCAGGTCGTCGATCATGACGCCGATATAGCCCTCGCTCCGGTCCATCGTGAACGGCGGCTCGCCCTTCAGCATGAGCGCGGCGTTGATGCCAGCCATGATGCCCTGGCCGGCCGCCTCCTCATAGCCGCTGGTTCCATTGATCTGTCCCGCAAGGTAAAGCCCCGTAAAGGCCTTCACGCGCAGGCTACGGTCAAGCTCGGTGGCGTCCACGCTGTCGTATTCAATGGCATAGCCGGGGCGTAGCATCTCCGCCTGCTCAAGGCCGGGAATCGAATGCACTATCTCCCACTGCACCTCCATGGGCAGCGAGGTGGACATTCCGTTGATGTAGACCTCGTGGGTGTGCAACCCCTCCGGCTCCAGAAAGAACTGGTGCTGCGTCTTGTCGGGAAACTTGACGATCTTGTCCTCGATGGACGGGCAATAGCGCGGCCCGATCCCGGCGATCTGCCCCGAATACATCGCCGAGCGATGGACGTTCGCGCGGATGATTCTGAGCGTCTCCGGCGTGGTGAAGGCGATGTGGCAACTGATCTGCGGCTGCACGATCTTCTTTGTCCGGAAGCTGAAGGGCGTGGGCTCGGCGTCGCCGGCCTGCTCCTCGAAGGCCTCCCAGCGGATGGTGCGGCCATCCAGCCGCGGCGGCGTACCGGTCTTGAGCCTGCAAGTTCTGAGGCCCAAAGCGCGCAGCGCCTCGCCCAACAGAACGCTGGCCGGCTCGCCGCTGCGGCCGGCCGGATAGCGCTCCTCGCCGCAGTGGATCAGCCCATTCAGGAAGGTGCCGGTCGTAATGATGGTGGCCCCTGCGAGCATCTGCCGCCCGTCGCGCAGCTTCAGGCCGAGAATACGCCGTCCCTGATCCCTGTCGTCGATCACCAGATCGACGACTTCCGCCTGCCGGATGTGCAGCCCCGGCTGGCCTTCCAGCACCTCGCGCATCTTCACCCGGTAGAGCTGCTTGTCGCACTGCGCCCGCGGACTCCACACCGCCGGGCCGCGCGAGCTATTCAGCAGCCGGAATTGAATCCCCACCGCGTCGGCCACCTCGCCCATCACGCCGCCCAGCGCATCCACTTCGCGCACCAAGTGTCCCTTGGCCACGCCGCCCACCGCCGGGTTGCAGCTCATCTGCGCGATCAGGTCCAGATTCATCGTGATCAGCGCGGTCTTCATTCCCATGCGCGCCGCCGCCATCGCCGCCTCGCACCCCGCGTGCCCCGCGCCGACGACCACCACATCGTATTGTTCGGTAAAAGCCATCTGAAGCTATTCTACGGATTCCTCTCAGCGCCCGCGGAAGGTGCGCTCTGCCGAAGCGCAGCAAGCTCCTCTATAATTGTCCCGTCTCCCTACGCAGAGAGAAAGTCGAGGGTGATCTGGCGATATGGTTCACTGTTCATGCGGTCAAATAACAGAGGAGGGGACCACGTTGTGTCCCCGCTGCGAGGCTCTTCACGTTCTCGGTCTGGGAATGGAGGCGCTGGAGAATGAAATCAGAAGCACCTATCGCCTTCTCGCCAAGGCCTGGCAGCCGGAGAGCTTCCAGGACGACCCGAAGTTGCAAGAGGCCGCGGAAACCAAGCTGAAGGATGTTCAGACCGCCTTCGATTTTCTTACCTTGACCTCCACGGATCGAGGCCAAGCCCGGAGGCCCATCTATCTCTCCACAAAAATGGCTGCCGCGCCAGCGGTGCCGAATGCTGTGTCCGCTGCACAAATGGCTCACGCCGGTAGTGTGGCGCCTGTGTCCGCCCCGGTTTCCGTCGCGGCAGCTTCGCCTGCCGCGACCTCCGGCGAAGTTCCCCCTGAGGGAACCTGGCAAAAGATCAAATTTCACCACCAGAAGGTCATGCTGGTCTTCAACAAAATCTACAGGTTCTATAAAAGGGTCAAATTAATCTTGACGATCACAGTTGTTATATTTGTGCTTCTCTCTGGCGGCTCGATCTGGAGAAACTCGCGGATGCATCATCCGGCAAACCGGCAGAGCGGGCAGAATGTCGGCTTATTGGATAAGATCGAGCAAGAAATGCGGAGTCTGGCCCCGAGCAGCTCCGCACCGGCAGCCGGTCCGCAAACCGGGCAGCCCCTGCCTTCGAATGTGAAGAGCCGGCAGCAGGAAAAGACACATGCCGCGGCACATCCGGCTCAGCCCGCGACGAACAAGCTTAAACCCTATCTCACTGTAGGTTCCACCCGGGACGAGGTGATGGCTCAGCAAGGAACTCCGACAGCTTCCACGGAAGACAAACTCGTCTATGGAAGTTCGGAGTTGTATCTCAAAGACGGCCGCGTCATTGGCTGGCGCATCGATCCCTTTTCATCCCCCATCCGGGTCAAGCTCTGGCCGCAAACTCCCGTCGATCCCGACCTGGAGTTTTTCACGGTGAACTCCACCAAAGATGAGGTGCTGGTGGTTCAGGGCACCCCAACGGAATTCTCTGAAGATATGTTCAAGTATGGCGACTCCGTCGTTTATTTCAGCAATAACCGAGTGGTGAATTGGAAAAACGACGCCGGATCGGTCCCGCTCCGGGTGAGATAGCCAGCGCGATACAACAATCTCAATCTACACATGCTTTGTCATCCTGAGCGAAGCGCAAGGGAGTCGAAGAATCTGCGATTCGTGGTTCTGGCGCCAATGTGGGATACCACTACGGATGAGAGGAATAACCTCCATCCGACAGGCCAGCCTCTGCGTCTAATCTTGTAGACAAGCGACGGGGGAGAAACCATGCACAATCGATGGGGCTATAGCATTGCTGGCGGTGTTGGGGCTGGCTCTGGCTGCCGCGGCGCAGAAGCAAGGACAGCTTTACGCCCATGGCGCTGGATGCGGGCTTCGGCCGCATGGACATCAGCGACCCGGCCATCGCGCCGGAAGAGATCATCCGCCAGTTTGCCGCCAAGGAGAGCGAGTTCCAGCAGGCGCTGAACCACTACACCTAGCGCCGTGCTCGCCCGCGTGCAGACCATCGACGACGACAACAAGGTGGACGGCGAATACTACCAGGTGGACGACGTCATCTTCGACCCCACCGGCAAGCGCACCGAGAAGGTGGTCTTCGCGCCGGCGAACACCCTGCAGCGGGTCGCAGATCTCGCCCTCCGACCTGCAGGACATCCAGCGCGGCTATCCCTTCGTGCTCACTGCCGAGGAGATCGGCCAGTACAACGTGAAGTACGTGGGTCGGCAGAAGGTAGACGAGGTGGACTGTCTACGTCTTCGACGTCAGCCCGAAAGTTATCGAAAAGAAGCAGCGCTACCTGGACGGCCGCATCTGGGTGGACGCAACCGACCTGCAGATCGTGGTGACCAACGGCCGCATGGTTCCCGACGACACGCGCAAGGGAAACGAAGATCTGCATCCGCCCTTCATGACCTGGCGGCAGCAGGTGGACGGCCACTACTGGTTCCCGGTCTACACCAAGGGCGAAGGCGTTCTGCACTTCAGCGGCGGCCCTAACTACATGGCCCAGGACGTGCATATCCGCGACACCATCAAGTACACCGACTACAAGCAGTTCGGCTCGACGATGAAGATTATCTATGAGGGCAAGGACATTACACCGCCGGCGAAGCCTAAGTAGAGGCGCAAGAGTACATGGATAGCCCGATGGGAATCAAGCCAGAATTTCAGGGAAGTCGAAGGAATCTGGTAGCGCTACCGTTTGCTACAGGGCCGGGCCAATCCCATACTCATCCTGCTCCAATGGCTGGAGAGTCACGAGTACGGTGACTGGTACGCCTGCGACGCGGTCGCACGCGCCAATCTCCTGGACCGCAAGGAACTGGCTCAGTACTATGACGAGGCCGTGGTCTGGGCCGAGGCGGTCTACCGTGTCAAGGTAGCGCTCTAACCAACTGAGCTACGGGCCCCAAGAATAAAAGGGGTTGAAAGAGAGAGTATATCATGCGGCTGAATCGCTCCCACTCGTCGCTGGCCCCCTGTCGCTGACTCGCCGGCCGCTTCGAAGCCAGCGCCTCGCGGACTATTCCAGTTTCAGGGTCAGAATGGTCAGGGAGTGGGCGGGGAACTTGTAGACGAAGCCGTTTCCGGTTGCGGTGACGGCGATGGTGCGAGTTGCGGGACGGACTTTCTTGTCGTCCTCGGATGCGTTCTTACGGCTTTCAGGTCGGGTGGTTCACTTAGCAATACGAGAAATGCAACGAGTAGAGGACAATAACA
>CAWFZU010000196.1:0-4128 GCA_963820195.1 uncultured Acidobacteriaceae bacterium
CGCCGCGCCTCTGACCATCACGGAGCCCAATTCTCTGGACCAAAGCCAGGAGGTGGCCTCAGTGGCAGCCGCTGACTCCGGCGACTCGATTCTCGGCTTCGAGGCTCCCAGCCTCTTTGTCGCCATCCGTACGCCCCACCCCGGCACGAACCTCACCGCCTGGACCCTCCACGAGGACGATGTCTCCGTGCAATTCTGGACCACGGCGGCTACGGCGGTGACTCCATTCCTGCAGGGGTGGCTCGGCCAGCAGCCCCGCTCCCAGCTCACCCTGCTCGATCTGCCCGACCCGCAAGACGCGCCCTACGAGACCGGATCGCTGCTGGCCGCTCCGCTCCGCGAAGCCTCTTCACTGGCCAATCTCAAATCCAATCCGGGTTCGTTGAACGGCATTCTGGTTCACGCCCTCACCCACGCCTGGCTCCAGTCGCCGACGGCTCAGCAGCCACCCCCCGCCTGGCTCAATGAGGGCGTGGCTACCTTCATGGGCACGCTGTGGGTGGAAAAGCAACGCGGTCGCGAGGCTGCTTTGGGCACATTGGAAGCGGAGCGCACCGCTCTCGCCCTGGCCGAGCCGGAAAGCCCCGGCCAAAGCGCCGGCCAGCCGCTCGCCCAGGCCATCTCGCCCGTCTACTACCGCACCAAGGCAGCATACGTCCTGTGGATGCTGCGCGATCTGGCCGGCGACTCCGCACTCTCCGCCGCTCTTCGCGCTTACAATCCCGCTCCGGCAGCGGCCGGGAACTCCGGCCATCCCGCCGGTCGCGGCGCCTTTGAAAAGCTGCTCGAAGCAACCGCGGGCAGCCCCGATCTCTCCTGGTTCTTCGCCGACTGGGTCGATGCCGACAAGGGCCTTCCCGACCTGAGCATCGACGGCGTCTTCCCCACAACCGCCTCGTCGGACAACTGGCTGGTCGCCGTCCATCTTGGCAACGCTGGCTACGCAGCCGCCGAAATCCCGGTCACCGTCCGCTCGGCCATGACTTCCGTCACCCAGTTCGTCCGCATTCCCGCCCGCGGCAAGACAGTCCAGCGCATCCTCATCCAGGGCAAGCCCACCGAGGTGCAGGCCAACGACGGCACGGTCCCGGAAACGCAGGCCAGCGTCCACATCACCCGCCTCGACTCGCCGGACGGCAGTTCGTCCTCGTCGAGCCTGCCCAACCCGCCGAAGCAATAATGTAGGCCGGGAGTCTATCTTGCGCAAAGCGAATTCAATCGCTATGATTTGAGCGTTTTCGTCTCCCACCAGGAGACGCTATGGAAAGGCGGTTCCCGATGTTGATTTCGCGGTGGATGGTTTCTTCCGGGCTTGCGGCGATCGCGCTGCTCCTCTCAGGGACTATTCAGTTGATTGGGCAGGCAGCCGCTCAGCCCGCGCCCACGCCGGCGCAACTGGCCCAGCAGGCCGCGGCGGAACGGGACCACCAGCGCCTGATGGACCTGCTGGGCATCAAGGAACTCCGGCACAAGGCAGACCAAGATCCCCATTCGCCCTACGCGGTCAACTACGACGAGACGAAGGCCAACGTCTATCCCAGCCTGCCTGATCCGCTGCTGCTCAAGAACGGCAAGCGTGTGACCACGGCCCAGCAATGGTGGACCGAGCGCCGCCCGGAGATCGTCGAGGACTTTGACCGCGAGATTCTGGGCCGCGTTCCCGCCAACGTGCCCAAAGTGACCTGGGAGGTGGCCAGCACCACGAAGGAAAAGATCGGCGATGTGCCGGTGGTGACCAAGAAGCTGGTGGGCCATTGGAACAACTCCGCCTGCCCCAGCATCACGGTGAAGATCGAGGTGATTCTGACCACTCCCGCCAACGCCGCCGGCCCGGTTCCGGTAATCATGGAGCTGGCCTTCAGCAATGAATTCCTGGCGGCCAACGCCAAAAACACCCCCGAGATGCTGCCCGGAGGCCCGGGCAACGAAGGTCCAACCTGGCAGCAGCAGGTGCTGGCCCGCGGGTGGGGCTACGCGATCCTCTCTCCCGCCGGCTTTCAGGCCGACAACGGCGCTGGTCTGACGGAGGGCATTATCGGCCTCACCAACAAGGGCCAGCCGCGCAAGCTGGACGAGTGGGGCACGCTGCGCGCCTGGGCCTGGGGCGCTAGCCGCGCGATGGATTACTTTGAAACCGACAAAGCCGTCGATGCGAAACAGGTGGGCCTGGAGGGCCATTCCAGGTTTGGAAAGACCGCGCTGGTGGCCATGGCCTACGATCCGCGCTTCGCCATCGCCTACATCAGCTCCTCCGGCACAGGCGGGGCCAAGCTCTACCGGCACATCTTCGGCGAGCTGACAGAGAACCTGGCCGGGACCGGCGAATACCACTGGATGGCCGGCAACTTCCTCAAGTATGCGGGGCCGCTCACCACCGGCGACCTGCCTGTGGACGCTCACGAACTGATCGCCCTGTGCGCGCCGCGCCCGGTCTTCATCGGCGGCTGGCGCGCTGCAATGGGGATGGATGGGCTGACTCCACGGGAATGTTCATGGCCGCCGCTGCCGCCGGGCCGGTCTACCGGCTGCTGGGCAAGAAGGATCTGGGCACAACGACGCTTCCGCCTATTGAAACTGCTCTGACCGCGGGCGACCTGGCCTTCCGCCAGCACTCCGGCGGCCACACGCCGGGACCGAACTGGCCCATCTTCCTCGACTTCGCCAGCCGCTATCTGCATACGCAATAAACTCAGGGTGCCCCAGCTCCCGATTCTGTGAGCTGGGAAACGATGAACCTCTATCGGTTATTTTCAAGGAAACAGGATCGTCGTCCGCAACGGAACCCCGCACCATCCCTTTGCGTATCCTGAAGGCAGAGCAAGGAGTACCCGTCATGAGCAGCCAACCCTATCCCAATCCGCAAGCGATCTTTTACCAGCACTATGCGGCGGTGCGCCGCGACGAAGTCGTCGGCATTCTGCTGGCGCTCTTTCTGGGCGGCTTCGGCATGCACCACTTTTATCTGCGGCGGACGGGGCTGGGGATTCTCTACGCCTGCTTCTTTTGGTCGCCTTTTCCATGGATTTTGGGCTTTATCGAGTGCTTTTTCATGCCCGGCCGGGTGCGCGAGTTTAACGCCATCCAGGCGGCGGGGATTGCGGCGATGCTGGGGATTGTGATGCCCGGATGGGGTCAGCCGTTCAATGTTACGGTGAACGTGCCACCGGCGCCGCAGCCGGGAACGCTGCTGGCCTGCTTGCGCTGCCGCCAGACCAACCCAGTGGGCTCGCGCTTCTGCTCCGCCTGCGGCGCCGCGCTATAGCGACTACATATTCGCGTGCCCGGCGCGCATCGACTCATTGAACTGCGGCTTGGTAAAGTTCAGCGCGGCTTCGAGACGGGCCTGGTACTCCGGCGCGCGGGCCAGCAACAGCGGCGTGGCGGCGGCAAACTCCCCCTCCAGTCGTATCAGCCCTTCGCCCGCCTTATCGCCGGCCATGCGCAGCAGATCGGCCTCGGTGGTATTCAGGTACTGCGCGTCCGTCGGGTCGGCAATCCACACCGGCTCACCCGCGCCCAGCACGCCTGAAAGCCAGTAAACCTTGCCGAGCAGGTATTCCAGCCGCTCCGTGTCCGTTGGTCTCGGTGAAGAGAAACTTCTTTTGCCAGCGGCTGTAGTAGCGCGTGGTCACCGGCACGGGCTGGCGGTTGCCGGACTTCAGAAACTCCAACTGCCCGCGGTCCACCGTCTTGCGGATGGCGTTGTAGACAAAGCTCTCCGCATAGGGCTGTTCCATCGCCGGCACAATCTCGGCAAAGGTCAGCGTCACCGAGGCGGCGACCTTGGCGTGCAGGTTGAGCGCCCCGCCGTCAGCCAGGCTGCACCTCACCATGGACGATGTAGGTGTCCGCGCCGGAAGTCGAGCGGTGAAAGGGCCACTGGAACTCGCCGAATGCCAGCGGCAGACCGCCCAGCGTGACGCAGCAATCGGGCCGCGGATTGCGCAGCCGCCTGGCCTGTGCCGTCAGGTGCGCCGTCATCGTGGCCAGCAACTCCGTCGTGCCAAAATCAAAGCCCTCGCTCAGCTCCAGCTTGAGCGTGCGGCTGGCTGCATCCGCACCAGGCAGGCCGAGCAGAAAGACAGCCGTGGGCTGGCCATGAAAGTCGCTGCCCTCACTGGCCGAGAC
>CAWFZU010000197.1:0-4137 GCA_963820195.1 uncultured Acidobacteriaceae bacterium
TCGGACCGCCGTGGAAGGCCGCGTCGAGCGCGATCACCTCGTCGCCGACGACCTCGGAGCGCTCGACGGCAAAGTCGTGGAAGACCGCCGTGATCCACTCCGCGGTGCCGGGCATGGAGGCGGAGGCAACGCCCACCGAGGCGGCGTAGACGCCGGTGACGCCGGCTTGAGCGTAGACATCTTTGAGCAGCGCGCGGAGATGAGTTTCGGCGGCTTCCGCTCCCACCCGCAAGCGCTTGATGGAGCCATTCTCCGCGTGGGCGAGAAGCTTGTCACCGGCCAGGATGGAGGCGCGGGTGCGCGTTCCGCCGGCATCGATTCCCATAATTAATTTCATTGCGCTCTTGCTCCTTCGCTTGCCAAAGTACGCCCTCGCACCAGCTTATCGCAAAGTGCTCAGGGCCGGTTTCCCTAGGAAGAAACATGCGTGGACCGGGAGGTCCACGCTACAGCCGGCCTGGAGGCCGGCGCTACAGCTTCATATTCCGCGAGTCGGCAACGTAGGTTGACGACTGACAGCAAAACGGCGTTGCATTTGTACCTTGAATGCACCAACACGGCGTTCCGAATTACTGCGGATCTGCCGGCGATTGTGGTATTGTTCCGGCATGGACCGCCTACGCTGTTTTCTCGCCGCTCTTCTCTTCGTCGTCGCCGCAACACTCACTCCCGCGCAGAACCCCGCGCCTACGCCGCCGATGGGCTGGAACAGTTGGGACTGCCTATGGGCTGACCATCAACGAGGCCGACTTCAAGGCCAATGCCACGGTGCTGGCCGGGTTCAAGCAGTTCGGCTGGCAGTATGCGGTGATCGACGAGGGGTGGTACATGGAGAACCCCTTCGGCCGCAACCTGGCGGAGAGAAAGTATCTGCTGGACGGGAACGGGATTCTGATTCCGGTGGCGAGCCGCTTTCCGTACTCGGCGGATGGCGCGGGCTTCAAGCCGCTGGCCGACTGGGTTCATGCGCAGGGGCTGAAGTTCGGCATCCATATTGTGCGCGGGATTCCGCGGCAGGCGGTGAAGGAGAATCTGCCCATCGCGGGGACGAGCTTTCACGCCGCTGATGCCGCCGACCTCAACTCGCCCTGCGGCTGGGATGACGGCAACTGGGGCGTGGCCGACAACGCCGCCGGTCAGGCTTACTACGACTCGATGCTGAAGCTCTACGCCGGCTGGGGACTGGATTACATCAAGGTGGATTGCATCAGCGACCACCCCTACCGGCCCACCGAGATTCGCCAGATTGCCGCGGCGATCCGCAAGACGGGGCGGCCGATTGTGCTGAGCCTTTCGCCGGGGCCGACGCAACTGGAGCACGCGGCCGAGGTGGCCGAAGTACGCGCAGATGTGGCGCATCACCAACGATCACTGGGACGGCTGGAGCTTCCCGCGCAAGCCGGGCGACGACGAGTTTCCCTTCGGCCTGAGCGGACGAGTTCGACCGCTGGCCAAGTGGTTTACCGTATGCGCAAGCCGGGCAACTGGCCGGACGCGGATATGCTGCCCTGGGGCTGGCTGGGGCCGCATCCGGGTATGGGCGAGCCGCGCCAGTCGCGGCTGACGCACGACGAGCAGCAGACCGAGCTCACGCTGTGGGCGATTGCGCGCTCGCCGCTGATTCTGGGCGCGAATCTGACCAAGCTGGATGAGTTTACGCGGTCGCTGATCACCAACCAGTCGATCCTTTTCATGAACCAGAATGTGACGTACAGCCATCCGGTCGATGTTGCCGAGCCTGGGCGCGGGCTTTGAAAACGCGCGGGTGTGGCGGGCAACGATCAACGCACCGGGCGCAAGGAATTACGCGGAGTTCTTTGGCTTTTTCAATCTCGGCGACACGCCGGTGACGCTGCGGCGAGCTGGAAGCAGCTTGGGCCTGGAGGGCAGCAAGCATCTGGCGCAGAATATGTGGAGCGAAGGCGGCTTCAAGGAATCGAAGGAAGTCAGCGTGACCTTGCCGGCTCACGGCAGCACGGTTTACGAGGTTCGATAAACGAGGGTACGAGCCGTGCAGCGACGGAGCGTTCTGGGCGGAGCGTGCCGTTGGGCATTATCGCTGGCCGGCAGTGTAGGAATCCTCTGAAAATGATAGGTCTATGAGGTCGAATTTCCCCGGAGGCAAAAACCGCGCCTTTGCACAGCACTCTTCCCTTGCATAAAGTGCATAATGAATAGTCTCCATTGCGTTTTGCCCGCCCCTATCCGGTAAAATTATCTCTGCAATGACTAACAAAATTGCGTTTCTATTTCCGGGGCAAGGATCGCAAACCGTCGGCATGGGTCGCGAGCTTGCCGAGCGCTTTCCCGTTGCCCGCGAGACCTTCGCGGAGGCCGACGAGGCTGTTGGCTTCTCGCTCTCGAGGCTCTGCTTTGAGGGGCCTGTGGAAGAGCTCAAGCAGACGGAAAACACCCAGCCGGCCATTCTGACGGTGAGCGTCGCCACGCTGCGCGTGCTGGCCCTGCATGGGATTAAGCCGGCGCTGGCCGCCGGTCACTCGCTGGGCGAGTGGTCTGCCCACGTGGCCGCCGGGACTTACTTCTTCGCCGACGCGGTGCGTTTTGTCCGGGCGCGCGGACGGGCGATGCAACTGGCCGTTCCTGCCGGGCAGGGGGGCATGGCCGCCATCCTCTCACTTACTCCGGAGCAGGTGGCCGAGGCCTGCGCCGAAGCTGCACAGGAGACCGGCTTAACCGTCTCCGCCGCCAACTTCAACTCGCCAACCCAGACAGTCATCTCCGGCGCGCTGGCGGCTGTCGAGAAGGCCGCCGAGATCGCCAAGGCCAAAGGCGCCCGGCGCGCCGTTATGCTCCCCGTCAGCGCGCCCTTCCACTGCGCGCTAATGCAGCCCGCCCAGGAAGAAGTGGCGCGGGTGCTCGGCGCAGTTGAGCTGGCCGATCCCCGCATCCCGGTCGCCGCCAACGTCACCGGCGGCATGGTCACCACTGCCGCCGAGGTTCTGGACGCGCTCACCCGCCAGGTTACCGGCACGGTTCGCTGGGTGGATTGCATGAAGTCGCTGATCGCCGCGGGCGCGGATACGTTTATTGAGATGGCACCCGGCAAGGTCCTCTGCGGCCTGCTCAAACAGATCTACCCGGAACAGAAGCCCGGATTGAATGTGGAAGATACTGCCAGCCTGGAGAAGACGCTGAGCGAGCTGAAGGCCGCACACACTGCCTGATAAAGACAGAGGCTCCATCCTCAGCGCCTTGCGGCGATGAGAATGAAGCCCAGCAAGCACTTCCAGCAAAGGAAGCGCTGAATATATCTTTTATGCTTACTAATATTCCCTCAGGGGCTAAAGCCCGCGTATATTTTGCGGCATTTACGGCACGGCTGAAGCCGTGCCCTTTCAAAACATTGATTTAATCTGAGGTTTCTTAAGAGTTCCGCCGACCCGCTGACTCGCCAGCTCTACGGTCCCAGGTAGAGCTGCACATCGTCGGGCGAGAAGTTCAGCGTGTGCGTCTGGGGATCGTAGTCCAGATCGAGCGCCTTGCTCTTGCGCCCGTTGATGTAGATGGCCATCAACAGCACGTTGCCATGCATCGTGGCCTCGACAATCCGGTGGCTCTGAATGGCACCATACTCGTTGTCCGTGCTTTGGGAACTCCAGTCCTGCTGGAAGCGATCAAAGGTGTATATATGCTTGACCGCAGGATGCTTCTGCCAGTCCTTGTCGTGAATCCAGATGCCATAAGCCGCCGGCAAGTTGTTCTTCTCGACCGCTGTGAGAAAGCTGTTCACCGTCATTCTACCCCGCAGGTGGTTATACCAGTACCAGGGATAGTCCACCGGGTGGCCGGCCGCCAGCCAAAAGCTTATAAACAGCACAAACAGCAGCCCCGCCGTGGTGTAGAAAACTGCCAGCCGGCGGTGTTCATGGACTTCATCAAACTCTGGAGCGTCGAGCAGGGTCATGGTCGAGTTCCTCGGAATAAGGATAAAGCACGAAAGGGACTAGGAACTAAGGGACTGAGGGACTAGGAACAAGCCCTGGACATCAGCCCAGATAAAAAGTCAATGCCCTTCCAACATTTCATCGCATACATAGTTAGACACCAACGATGGACAATCTGTTCCCTCAGTCCCTTAGTCCCTATTCCCTGCTGTAAATCGTCCGGCTCTTCTCC
>CAWFZU010000198.1:0-3956 GCA_963820195.1 uncultured Acidobacteriaceae bacterium
TAGAAACGCGGTCACGGTATCGGACCAGGCCGCGACATGCGAATAGAGATGATGCCCCTCCTCTCCATCCGGCGGGGCCATGACAAACTGATTCACCCCGCCGCCCTTCTTATAAGCCGCATCGAATTGCTGCGCCATCGCCGGC
Organism: uncultured Acidobacteriaceae bacterium; assembly: GCA_963820195.1. GTDB lineage: Bacteria > Acidobacteriota > Terriglobia > Terriglobales > Acidobacteriaceae > Telmatobacter. The sequence goes on from CAWFZU010000198.1 coordinate 146, forward strand.
GGAAACCAATGGTCGTTCTCGGCATAGATCCAAAGCATGGGCAGATCGCCGTGCTTATGCGCATCTGCGCCAAAGGCGTGAAATGCACCGATCAGCTCACTCAGATTGCAGTTATGGTCGTGCCCGTCCCCACCCCGTCCGCCGGCGAAGTTGATCGCCGCTCTCAGCCCCTTTGGCGGATCAGCCGAAAGCGCTACCTGAGCAAAGCCGCCCGTCGAGATGCCGACACTCAGCATCGTCTCCCCGTCCACCTCCGGCAGGCTGCGTGCAAACGCCATCACTGCGCTCAGATCGTCCGCGCTTGTCTCGCCGACCTGCACAAGACTTCCACCCCTGGACCCGCAGACGCCACTGTTCGTATCCTGCCGCCCCCCTGAGCGCCCGTAGCCTTTGCGTACAACAACCAAGGCTACGTAGCCGCGCCGTGCGAACCACAGCGCCTGAGAATAATGCGCCCATGGTGTCACATGCACGCGATCTTCCGGATTCGGCGAGGTACCGTGCGTTAGCACCACCAGCGGGTGTCGCCCCGGACGATCTATATACACTTCCAGCACGTCCAGCCCACGGGGAAAGGACTGAGGCACAGTCACCCACATCTCCTTTTCCACCAGACGCATCGGCACATGCGCGCTCTCCTGCGCAGAAGCCGGTTTGGCGTTAGCGGGGCCGGCTTCCTGCGCCGCCGCATACGTGATAAGAACTGCAACCAGGACTATAAGAGGCGGAAATGTCCGTAATCTTCGCATCCGCATCAGTAGAGCCGATCATCTCAGCAAAGTCAAGGTGGAATCTCAACATGGAAGGAGGTATCTTGGGCTTCTCTTTTTGCCGGATGGACGAGAGAGCCTACGTACATTAGCGCACCCCGCTCAACTCCAGTCGCAGCAGCTTGGCGGGGCCCAGGTACGAGCCCGGTAGCGCCGTTCAGCCCAATCCGGTCGCCTCTCGTCTGCCTTGCCGGAACCGTGCAAGACCCATCGCACCCTCCTTGAAACCGGATTCTCGCCCCTCCGGTCAACCAAATGACCGATAATCAGGAGAGTGTTCCCTCCCTCGAAATGAAGGAGTCCTTGAGAGGCCCCAATCCATGATCCGCAGCTACCAGGGGCGATTGCCCCGGATTCCCGCCAGTTGCTATGTGGACCCTTCGGCGCAGGTGATCGGCGACGTAACGCTGGGCGAGCGCTCCTCGGTGTGGATGAACGCCGTGCTGCGCGGCGACGTGAACTCGATCCGCGTCGGCGCGAACTCGAACGTCCAGGACTGTGCCGTCCTCCACGGCCAGCGGAATCTATATCCGGTGATTGTGGGCGACTGGGTGACCATCGGCCACAACGCCACCGTTCACGGCTGCGTATTGGGAGACATGGTGCTGATCGGCATCAACGCCGTTGTCCTCTACGGCTGCCGCATCGGCGAAGGCTCGATCATCGCCGCCGGCGCCGTGGTTCCAGAGGAGACGGTGGTCCCTCCTCGGACGCTATGGGCCGGCGTCCCCGCCAAGCTGCGCCGCGAACTGGATGACAAAGACCGTGCGTTGATCCGTGAGTACGCACAGAATTATCTGGATTACACGGAGATTTATCTCAAGGAGCCGGGCTAGTAACTCTTCTTTGCGCCAGCGACAGAATATTGTTTCGGTCATTCGGAGGAGGCGGTCTCCGGCTAGTACCGTGTCTGTGTGTTTCTGTAATCATCAACAAGCTCGGGGTGCCCCAGTTCCCTCGCATTTGGGGACCTGGGAAAGCACGAAATCAATAAGACACGGTACTAGCGCACCCCGCTCAAATCCAGGTGCAGCAGCTTGGCGGGGTCCAGGTACGCGCCCTGCCAGCGAACGGCCCAGTGGAGGTGCGGTCCGGTGGCGCGCCCTGTAGCGCCGCTCAGCCCGAGCAGGTCGCCTGTCGCCACGCGCTGGCCCTCCTGCACGTCGATCTTGCTCATGTGCATCGAAATCGTGTACAACCCCAGCCCGTGATCGAGCACCACGCAGCCGCCCTCATAGTAGAGCGGCCGGGCCAGCACCACCACCCCGCTATTGCCCGCCCGCACCGGCGTCCCCGCCGCGGCGCGAAAATCCATCCCCTTGTGAATGCTGGCCAGCTTGCCGTTGAAGGTGCGGCGGGTGCCGAAGCTGTCGGTCGGCTCGGCTGTCACCGGCGCTTGAAAGTCGCCCGCCCACAGCGGCTCAGAGGCGCTTGTGCCGAAGACCTTCTCCTTGACCAGCTTGTCAGCCTCGATCTGCTTCAACTCTTCCGGGCCGGGCGTGACAAATTGTGGAGCAACGGTCAGTGCTTCAGTTTTGTAATGCGCGGCATGTATCTCGACGGTGCGGCTCAAATCGCGCGAGCCGCCTTTGGCAAGCTGAACACTGATCCGTAGCGTAGAAGGGCCCATGGCCCCGTCAACATCGACGCCGGCCAGCGCATACCACTCGCGCCCATCCCGTCCGCGAAAAAACTCCAGCTTGCGCCCCAGCCACTCGCCATCGATGGCCGCCACGCCATCGAGATGCACACGGATCAAAACCGGTGAGCCGGCCTCCACGACTTCGGGAGACAGAACAAGAATCGCAGGTTTAGTAGACAAGGCCCAGGCAGGTCTTCCGCTGAGAAAAGTAAAGAGCGGAAGCAGAACCATAAACAGCGCAAGCTGCTTGAATCTTCGCATTCCCCAATAGTAATTGCGCCCCGGAGCCTCGTGCTTGATGACGTGCCAGGTGAAGCGCGGCGGAGCCGAAGAATCAGCCTTTCATTAGCTCCCAATATCAGGACCTGGACTCCGTGCTATTGGGGTTGCATCCGGACGGTCATCGAGCCACTATTGATTCGAGGATAACCACTCTGCCTTAGCGTTACTGTCGTATTTTTTGCGGGATCTAACGACACAGTTTTGTTGACCTCGCTTAAAAGCGAAATCGTCTTACTCGGGAAGACAAAGGTCGTTATCCCCTGTTTGATCGTTACGATTAGATTTTCTCTTGAAACATTCGTGATTTTTATATCAATCATCTCGCCCAATTGCTTGCCGGTGAAAGTAAGTTCTACGCGACCGATCTCAAATGCCTGTTTTATATCAAGAGTATTTGACTGCGGGGCAGGTTGCGCTGTGAGCGCAGCCGTAGCGAAAATTGCAACCAGAGAAAGCGCCGTAAACCGGCGAAAACAATTCATTCGGAATCTCCTTTTTATCACTTCAAACACGGGCTGATTCTACACCCATCTCACCCGTTCGCGAGATTGTGAGACGTTTTGTTATCCGCGGGTGGGGCGGCTGTCGTAGATTCGGGGTAGATGAATCCGGATTATTGGACCTGTGAACCACGAATCCTATGCGAGCGAACAGCGAGCGATTGGCCCCACCGCAGGTGGCGCAGGCGGTCATCGTCCCGAGCTGCCAAAGCCCTTTTCTGCGCGCGCCGAGTCTTCCAGGCTCTCCACCACTTCAACGCTTCCAGTCAGCACCGGAACCGGAATCATCTGGGCGATCTTCTCGCCGGCCTTCGAGCTCAACGGCAGCATCGCTCAAGTTGGTCATCAGCACCAGAATCTCGCCCCGGTAGCCGGCGTCGATCACCCCGGCCGTAGTGGCAATTCCCCGCGCCGCCATCGACGAGCGGTCCCTCACCAGCAGTCCCAGTGGCGCGCCGGTCTCAGGGTGGCGGGCCTCGACACTGATGCCGGTTCGCACCTTCACGGTCGCCCGCGGAACCAGCGCCGTGCCTTGCAACGCAAAAAGGTCATAGCCCAGATCCTCGCCCGGATGGGCCACCACGGGCGCGTGCGCCCCCTCTGCCAACAACTTCACT
>CAWFZU010000199.1:0-3262 GCA_963820195.1 uncultured Acidobacteriaceae bacterium
ACGTGGAACTGCCCGTCGGCGGCGTCAAGGCTGACGGCCGGCTCAAAACCCCGCTTGCGGAGAGCGCCCACCAGCACATCCGCATCCTCCTGGTGGGAGACGGTGGCAATCTGGACCATCAGCGCAGGAGCGGGTTGGGCGGAATTAGTACCAGCCGCCTGAGTCGAGCCGGAAGTCTGCGCTGCGGCGGCCGTTCCGGCGCTGGAAGTTCCAGCCCCTGGCAGGCTTTCCTCGGCGGCCGGCTGCTCGGCAATCGTTTGCGGGACGGCTTTCGGCTTGGCAGAGGATCCGGCCGCCGCCGAAACGGCTCCAGCACCGGACGGCTGGACAACCAGCGCATCGTGGCCGCCGCCTCTGCCCATCGAGTAGCCCAGCCCGAAGCACAGGCCGCAGAGCAGAACCAATCCAATAAACAGGCCCGCCACCAGCATCGGACCCAGCGTCACCTCCCTGTCGCGCCCCCGCTCGACCGGTGTAAGCTCTTCTTCATCAATCACTTCGCGCATGGATCGCTCTCCAGCCTCAGGCGAACTTGCAGCCATGCCCGGCTCTTCGCATCAAGCCGCATTGCCTGCATCCCATGCAAGTATCTTCGCATTTTTCCGCGAACAGCCACGAAAAATCAGGTCCACAATTTTCTCGCCACAAGTCACGCAACCTTTTTCACTCTCGTGCATCTATACAAATAATTAGCAGAGGCTTCCACGTAACACTTCCCCGCCCAAGAAAGAGTTCCACTCCTTCTTGAAGGTCTTGTACAGACCTCTTCTCAAAAACCCTCCCCCCTGCCCCCTCCTTTTAAGCCTCTCGAGCGGGCCTGCCGGAAGGCAGGCCCATTCGCTCGCCTGCTGCCAGATAGAATTGAAGCCAGATGCGCTCCTCCTCTACTCCACAGACTCGCCCCGAACCTGACATCCAGGTAATCGACGCGCTGTTTGAGCAAGTGGGCCTCCAGCGCAATCTACGCGGTAAGGCCGCCTGCGTCACCCCGCGCATGAGATTTGCCCGCGCCGAGCAGCAGGAACTCGTCCCCGCCGCGCCAGTTCCCCGTGTCGCTCCGAATTGCGTCGAGTGGCTGGCGATCGCGGGCTGGGAGAAGCACGGCTGGCTCTGGCACGGCTTCAGCACCCGCCGCGGCGGCCTCAGCCGGGCCTATTGCGCCGACGATGCGCCGGGCGAGCTGAATCTGGGCTTTACCGCCGACGACGACCGGGAAACCGTGCTCCGCAATCGCCGCCTATTGGCTGAAGCGATCACCGGCGACCCGGCCACGCCACTCGTAGCTCTCAAGCAGATTCATTCCAACAAGGCAGTTCTTGCCGGCGCTGCAGATGCCAGCCGCGAACATCCGTGCAAAGCCGACGGCCTGATGACCGACGAGCCCGGCCTGCTGCTCGCCATTCAGACCGCCGACTGCATCCCAGTGCTGGTGGCCGACCGCAAGCGCCTCGCGGTGGCCGCTTTCCACGCCGGCTGGCGGGGCACGGTCAAGCGTATCGTCGAGAGCGGCGTGGGCCGCATGAGACTGGAGTTCGGCTCCCGGCCTGAGGATCTGATCGCCGCTATCGGTCCCGGCATCGGCCCCTGCTGCTACGCCGTGGGCGAAGAGGTGCTCTCCGAATTCGAGTCGCAGTTCGCCTACGCGCGCGAGCTCTTCCGCGAGGTCTACGACGCCGACCCGGTGCGCACCAAGTATCCGATGCTCTTTATGACGCAGCGCGCGCCCGGCCACTCGCTCATCGGCCCGAGCCTGCATTTGAATTTAATCGAAGCCAACCGTCGCCAGTTGCTGGCCGCGGGACTCAAGCCCAGGGCGATTCAAACGGTGGGCGGCTGCACAAGCTGCCAGCGGGAGCTTTTCTTCTCTCATCGCGCCTCCCAGGGCCATGCCGGGCGCATGATGAGCGTGATCGGTATCCGGCCGGACGTTCCATAAATACTGAGCGCCCCTGCTCGTTCGCGGGGTTCATGGTTTCCCAGGTCCCAGAATCGGAACCTGGGAAACCCAGATTTGTGGTTTGAAAAAGAAAAAACGCAGAACGATTACTGCTTCTTGAGCACGGCTGCATTCTTTTCGTCGGAGAGAATGACCGACTCCAGATGACGGAAGTCGCCGGCTCTGGCGGCGGGCAGCTCCACCTGGCGAACGACGTATTCGCGCTCGTAGTGGAGGATATTGCCTTTGGCCTGGACCGAGGAGTGGTAGCTGGCGAAGTCGAGATCGAGCGAGACCGGATCGGGGGTTTCATCGACAGCATAGCCGGGGGGAATCGTGATGTCGAAGCTGTCGCGCCAGCGGCCGGTGGCGTTGAGGTCGATGGGATAGATGCGCGGCTTGTCGTCGAAGGGCAGGGCCAGGGAGCCGACGACGCGCGGGCGGACAAGCACCAATGGTCCGGCTTGATGGGCGTACAGCGCGGCAGTGATCTTGTAGTGAATTTCAACGGGCTTGTCGAGCGCCGTGGGCAGGACGTACTGAAATGAGTTGAGGACGACTCCAGGAATGTCATGCGCGACGGAGGTTTCCAAGGCCTCACGCTGCTCCTTCTCGTCTTTGTATTTGAGGATGTTGCGGAGTTCGCCGCCACCCGAGCCGGAGCGGATGCTATCCACGGAACCGGTGAGGGTCCCGTCGGATGCGAGAGTGAAGGAACCCTTGCGTTCATTGGGATTGGCCTCCGGGTCAAGGACCGGGAGGGCGAGTATCTGGCTGGCCGGGCCGGCGGCCAGGGTTCCATGACTACCTTGCAGTTCGGAGCGCAGATTGCCGACCGGAGTGCGCTCGTCGGTGGGATCGAAGATCAGGTAGCGCTTGCCGTCTTTGGCTTTTGCGATGGCCTTGAGGCGCTCATCCTGCACGTCGGCAGGAATCTCGATGGCGGTGATCATGTGGTTGCCGAAGCGGGAGGGAGCATCCGGATCGATGTAGCCGCGGCGGACATCCACGGGCAAGTAAACGGCATGAATGCCCGCCACTTGCAGCATGGAGATCAGCAGAGTGGTCTTGTCCTTGCAGTCGCCGTAGCGGTTGCGGAAGATGTCGGCCGCATGATTGGCCTGCCAGCCGCCGATGCCGCGCATCACGATGAAGTAGCGGATGTTCTTCTGGATGTACTCGGTGATGCGGCTGAGCTTGGTGTAAAAATCGGGCGCGCCGGCGATAAGGCTCTGCGTTTGGGCAGCAATCTCCGGCGACGGATCGGGGCGGTTGGCCTCCAAGGTGGTTTCCCATTCCCCGATGGCGCGCCACTGATTGTCTTTG
>CAWFZU010000200.1:0-6788 GCA_963820195.1 uncultured Acidobacteriaceae bacterium
ACGCAGGGCTTTGCCTTTGCGTTGAATGCGAAACCGCCAGCACCGGAAGTGGAAGAAGATGCGCCACAGAACCTCTCGCTCCTCGACGTAGCCGAAGCAGCCGAAAAGCAGGCCATCTTCACCATTGGCGTCTGCGCTGAGCCGGCGACCGCACTGCAACTCCCGCTCACCACGCGAACTCCGCGCACTGCTGGAAGACGCCGCCGTCCCCAAGCAAACCCACGACTGGAAGACGGCTCTCCACTTGCTCACCGCGCAGGGCGTCACCTTCATGGCGCAGTGGACGACACCATGCTGCTCTCCTACGCGCTCAACCCCACTCACTCCACGCAATCGCTGGCCGATGTGGCCGCGCGCCACTCGCAGCCCGCGCCCTCCTCTCTCGCCGCCGGCGCCGCCGCCATTCACGCTCTGGTTCCCGCGCTGAAATCAGAAATCGAAAAAGCCGGCCTGTAGCGCATCTATGAAATGGATCTGGCACTCGCTCCCGTCCTCTTCCGCATGGAGCAGGCCGGTGTGCGTATCGATCTCGGCGTTCTCGATGGCCTCTCCCGTCGCTTTGCCGATGAGCTGCACCCGCGTCGGCGAACAGATTTTCTCTCTTGCCGGCCGCCGCTTCAACATCAACTCTCCCAAGCAGCTCGGCGAAGTACTCTTCACAGATCTCAAGCTCCCCGCCCCCGCTGCCCGAGGCAAAAACAAATCCGTCTCCACCGCGCAGGATGTGCTCGAATACCTCGCGGAAAAGCACGAAGTTCCCCGCCTGGTTCTCGAATACCGCCATTTATCCAAGCTGAAATCGACCTACATCGACGCGCTGCCTCTGCTCGCCGATGCAGAATTCGCGCGTCCACACCACCTTTCAGGAGGCCGCGACAGCCACCGGACGCCTCTCCTCCATCAATCCAAACTTGCAAAACATTCCCATCCGCACCGAGCTGGGCCGCGAGATTCGCGCCGCCTTCACCGCCGCTCCCGGAACGCAACTGCTCTCCGCCGATTACTCGCAAATCGAATTGCGCCTGCTGGCTCACTTCAGCGGCGATCCGCTCCTACTCCACGCCTACCAGAACAACGAGGACATTCACACCCTCACCGCCAGCGAAGTCTTCGGCGTGCCCGCCGCCGGTATGGACAAGCAGACCCGCAACCGCGCCAAGGCTGTCAACTTCGGTATCGTCTACGGCATCTCGCCCTTCGGCCTGGCCGCGCAGTTAGGCATTTCGCAGTCCGAGGCTCGCGACTACATCGAACGCTACTTCACGCGCTACACCGGCGTCAAAGCGTTCATCGATAAAACTCTGGAAGCCACGCGCAAATCCGGCTCTGTGCGCACGCTCTTCGGCCGCGTCCGCCCCATTCCCGACATCGAGAGCCGCAACCCTAATCAGCGCGGCTTTGCCGAGCGCACCGCCATCAACACGCCGCTGCAAGGCACCGCCGCCGACCTTATCAAGCTGGCAATGATCTCCATCGACCGCAAGCTCGCCGAGCGCAAGTTCAAAACGCGCATGGTCCTGCAAGTCCACGACGAACTGCTCTTCGAAGTCCCCGCTGACGAAGCCGTCGAGGTCGAAGCCCTGGTCCGCACGGAAATGGAAGGCGTAATTCAGCTCAAAGTTCCGTTGGTCGCCGACCTGAATTCGGCCCAAACTGGCGGGATATGAAATAAGTTGCGACCCGCGGTTACACTCCCAGCTCCGCTCGAATCGCATCAGCAATCGCATCCGCGTGACGCCTCATCGCCTCTTCACTTTCGGCTTCAATCATCACGCGCGCCAGAGGCTCGGTGCCGCTGTAGCGAATCACCACGCGGCCTGTGTCCTTCAATGCCTCTTCGGCGGCGCGAATCGCGGCGGCCACGGCGGGAATCAATTCCAGCGGCCTGCGCTCGCGTACCTTCACGTTAACGATCACCTGCGGGAAGACCTTCAAGTCCGCAGTCAGCGCGTCGACGCTCTTCCCCGAGCGAGCGATCAGATCCAGCACCACCAGCGCGGTTAGCAGTCCGTCGCCGGTGGTGGCCAGGTGCGGCAACAGGATGTGCCCCGATTGCTCTCCGCCCAGAGCGGCATTGTACTTCAGCATCGCTTCGAGGACATAACGGTCGCCGACCTGCGCGCGCAGCATCGTAATTCCAGAGCGCCGCAGCCCCGCTTCCAGCCCCATGTTCGACATGGTGGTGGCGACGACCAGATCGCCGGTCAACAGGCCACGCTCTTTCAGGTCGCGCGCGGCCATCAGCAGAATCGCATCGCCGTTGATGACGTTGTTGCGCGAACCGGCCAGCATACAGCGGTCAGCGTCGCCGTCAAAGGTGAGGCCGAGATCGGCTTCGCGCGCTGCCACTTCGGCGGCTACATAGGCCGGATGCAGCGCGCCACAGTTCAAGTTGATGTTGCGTCCGTCGGGCGCGACGTTCAGCAGTGAGACCTCTCCGCCCAGCCGCTTGAACAACTCCGGCGCAACCGCCGCCGCCGCACCATTGGCGCAATCGGCCACAATCCGCAACCCATCCAGCGAAAGCCCCGGCACGCAGTCGAGCAAGAACTGAATGTAGTCGGCCTGGAAGGCGGCGTTGTCCTCGACCAGCGACAGCGTTGCCGGATCGGGCGCGGCAGAGTTAGCAGCGTGATGAAGAATCTCCTCCTCCATCGCCAACTCCAGCGCATCGGCCAACTTGAAACCGTCCGCGCCGAATAGCTTGATGCCGTTGTCCTGCCAGGGATTGTGCGAGGCCGAAATCACCACGCCCGCCTGTAATCCATGCGTTCGCGCGAGGTACGCGACGGCCGGGGTGGGCACGATGCCCGCGCTCTCGACGCGGACACCTGTTTCGATGAGGCCGGCGGCAAGCGTGGCGGCGATCCAGGGACCGGACTCGCGCGTGTCGCGGCCCAGAATTACCTTGGGTTCTGTGGCCGTCTTGCGCAATGAGTGGCCGAGGGCCAGGCCGGCGGCGTAAATGGTGGGAGCATCCAGCGGGTATTCGCCCGCCACGGCGCGAATGCCGTCGGTTCCGAAGAGTTTGCGTGCGGTTGCTGCGGTCATGGTCTCATTTCTTGGTTGATTGGTTGGAAGCCGCGGATTCCACGCGGCTGATGAAGGCGCCGTCGGAGAGGCGCGTGACGAGTTTGTCTCCGGGCGCAACTTGTAGCGTGGAGCGAACCACCCCGCCCGTCTCGGTGAGCACCACAGCATAGCCACGTTCCAGCACGGCCAGCGGCGAAAGCGAGTGCAGCCGCGCGTCAAGAGAGCTGAGATGGGCCGCGGATTCGTGCATCATCCGCTCGATGCTATGAACGAGACTTGTCCGGCCACTCGTGAGCCGCTCGCTGGCCTTCGCAAGCCCCTCACGCGGATCGTGACGCAGGACGGCGGCGGCCAGATCGGCGACAGTACGCTGATGCTGCCGGAGTTGCGCGGTGACGACTGCTTCCATGCGCAAGGAAGAATCGTCCAGGCGTTGTTCAAGCTGATAGAGCAACGAAATCACGCGCCCCTCGGCACGGCTATTGGGCAGGCGACTGAGCCGCTGGCGGGCTTGCAGCAACTGGAAGCGGGCGGCGCGTTCCAGCCGATGCGATTGCTCGGCCACGCGCTCGGCGATCTTGTGCTGCGCCTCGGTAATCAATTCGGCAGCGGCCGATGGCGTGGGAGCGCGCAGATCGGCGACAAAATCCGCAATCGTAAAGTCGGTCTCGTGGCCGATGGCCGAGACCACCGGCAGTCGCGATGCGGCAATCGCGCGGGCGACGCGCTCGCTGTTGAAGGCGGCCAGGTCTTCCAGCGAGCCTCCGCCGCGGGCGATGACAATCACGTCCACCAGGCCGCCGGCGTTGAGTTCGTTGATCGCGGCTTCTACCTCGGCGGGCGCGGAATCGCCCTGCACGCTGACCGGGCAAACGAGCACGTTCAGGCCGGAGTGGCGACGGGCGACAATGTTGAGAAAGTCGCGAATCACCGCGCCGGTGGGCGAGGTGACGATGCCGACGGTGCGCGGAAAGCTGGGCAGCGGTCGCTTGCGCTCCGCGTCGAAGAGGCCCTCAGCCTTGAGCCGCGCCTTCAGTTGCTCGAAGGCCAGTTGCAGCGATCCCGCGCCGACCGGCTCCATCGTCTCGGCCACCAATTGCATCTGGCCGCGCTGCTCGTAGACGCTCACCCGGCCGCGCACCAGCACGCGCAGGCCGTCTTCCGGACGGAAGCGCAGCAGCATCGCCTGGCGGCCGGAAGAGCACCACGGGCAGTTGCGCATCGGCATCCTTCAGCGTGAAATAGACGTGGCCGCTGGGCGCGGGACGGTAGTTGGAGATCTCGCCCTCGACCCAAACGTCGCCGTACTCCTGCTCGACCAGTTCGCGCACCTGGCTCACCAGCTCGCGCACCGGCCAGATGCGGCGCGTCTGGCGCGGCTCGTCGAAGGTCAGTCCGAGTTGGGGGCTGAGGTCAAGCTGCGGCGCGAAGGTGGCTTTCCTGGTCACATATAAAAGTGTAATTGCGTGGGGCTATCCGGAGTTGTAGGAAGGAACAGGGTGCCCGCATCGATGGAGCGCCCCAACCGTGCGGGAACTCCTCAGGGTTGGAGGCCGGCCGCGGCCAGCATCTGCAAGAATTGGCGGCGTGACCGCTGATCGACGGCCATGGCCACCAGCTTGCCCTTTCGGTTGAAGATGAAACTTCTGGGAAGGTTCTCGACGTGGAACCGCTGAGCGGCCAGGGAGTCGGGGTCGAGCAGTACGGGCGCCCGATAGCCACTCTCATTCACAAACGAGTTGACCTTCAAGCTCTCTTCTTTGGTGATGGAAAGGACCGCCAGGCCCTGGGACTTGAAATGAGAGTAGAAGTCATTCAGGTCGATCATTTCCAGGCGGCAGGGGCCGCACCAGGTGGCCCAGAAGTTGACAAGAACAACCTTGCCACGGAGTTGCGAGAGGGTGACATCGTGGCCTTGAAGATCCTTGAGGGTAAAATCCGCCTTTTCGAGGTCGGCGTCGTCGGAAACAAGTTTCTGAATAGCCTTGGCAAGAAAAGGATTATCGAGGGTTGTCGTTACGTGCTCATAGCGGATTAATTTGGCCAGGTCGAGGTACGGCGAAGGGGCCTGGTCGCTCATGTCGGACACGGGAAACTCCGCCAGTGACTGGGCCAGTGTGTCGGCTACCGTTTGAAGGGCTTGTTGGCCGGGGTCGTCTCGGGAGGCCAGGTGGGCGAGGATGTCTGCGAGTTGGAGCTTATGCGGGCCAGCGGGCAGAGTACGAATTTCGGAGGCGATCTTGCTAACCGCTGCCGGAGGCTGGGGCGTGGTGGCCGTCGCAAGACTTCTCAGTTCGCTCATGACGGATGATTCACTCGCCTGCGCATGAAGCAGAGGTAGTGCGAGAAGGACCGTAGCAGCGGCGAGCAGAGTGCGATGGATCGGGTTCATAGTTTCTCGTTGACGGAATGAATTGAAGTGATTTTAGCTTCGGCGAAATTATATTTCACGGCGCGCGGTTCGCGGGCGAGGATGCGCTGGTTCCGGTGGCCAGCATAGCCAGTCGCTCGGCAACGGCTTCGACGATCTGTTCGTGGACCTCGTCGATGTTCAGATCGCCCTCGATCAGTACGACGCGATCCGGCTCGCGCGCGGCAATCTCCCGGTATTTCCGCCAGACGCGGCCGTAGAAGGCGTCCTGCTCCTGCTCGAATCGGCCTTCGTCCGGGCCGCTCAGCTCGGCAGTGCGCTTGTTACGGCGGCGCGCGCGGTGGAGCGAAGCCTCCAGGCCGGGCAGCAGCAACAGAGTCAGGTCGGGTTGAAGGTTCGAGCAAATCAGCCGGTGCAGTTCTAGAACCGCCTCGGAGCCCAGCTCACGGCCGCCGCCCTGGTAGGCCTCGGTAGAATCGGTAAAGCGGTCGCAGAGGACAATCTTTCCCGCCTCCAGGGCGGGCTGAATCACCTCGGCGATGGCCTGGGCTCGGTCGGCGAACATTAGAGCCATCTCCGCCATCGGCGCCAGATTTGTCGAGCGTGAGTCGAGCACTAAACCACGGATGCGGTCGCCGGTCGCCGTGCCGCCCGGTTGGCGGGTCACCAGGACGGCGTGGCCGCGTTTCTTGAGCCAGGCGGCCAAGAGGTTGATCTGCGTGGTTTTCCCCGAACCATCCAGGCCTTCGAGGGTAAGAAAGAGTCCGCGCCGCATGGGCTGAGTCTACCACTGAAATAAAGTTGAAGACGAGTCTGCTTCTGTTGTGTTACAAGGGTTTGAACGGCAAACCTCACCGGAGGCAGGCGACTGCGCTCCATTGGAGTTGAAAAAGTGAAAGATTTCGACCTGCACAAACTCGCTCTTTGCGGCCTCCTCACGGTCGGCCTGCTCGCCACCCGGCAGCTCAACGCCCAGTACCTGACGCTGGAGGGACAAACCGGCGGCTTCCTGACCCCCACAGCATATGTCGTTTACATGGAGAAGGGCCAAGCGTTCTCCCATCCCGCCATCGGCTTCCACTTCATCGACGCCTCCAAGGTCATCGGCAATATCGAAACCTTCAGCATCACAGAAGCCTTTTTCGATCGCGCTGAGGCCGGCTATACGCGCAGTGTGCATCAGTTCGGCAATAGCGGGCCGAGCACCATAGTGATGGCCAATGCAGTGTTGGGATCGACAGCGGCGGCCACCGCAGTGCCGGTCACACCGGATTTCAGCCAGCTTTGGCACGCGAACGGAATGAACGTCTTTCACGGTAAGGTGGTAGGTATCAAGGACGGACAGTTCGGACCCTGGACGCCGGGCGTGGCCATCGGCGGGGTG
>CAWFZU010000201.1:0-5393 GCA_963820195.1 uncultured Acidobacteriaceae bacterium
GCATGGATCATCGCGCTGTTCATGGTCGAGGCCACGCTGCTCGGCGTGATGGGCGCCGCCGTCGGCCTGGTTGCGGGTAATCTGCTGGGCGCGCTGCTGAACAGCTCCGGGCTGCATATGCCGCCGCCCCCCGGCTACACTCAACCCATGCCCTTCAGAGTCCGCTACGTGCCGTTGGAGATGATAGGCTCGTCCTTGCTGGTCATTGTCTCGCTGGCGATTGCATCCATCCTCCCGGCGGTCCGCGCATCCCGGCTCAAGATTGCGGAGGCTCTTGCTCATGTCTAAAATCAACTTTATACTGCGCGCATTCCTGCTGCTCTTCGTCGTGAGCTTTCTGCTGGCCTGCGCGCTGGTCTGCCGCGCCGCAACTCCCGACGCCGAAGCCCTGCTCAAGCGCTCCGACTCGTACCGCAACGGATGGCCTTCGTATGTGCTGCGGGTCAAGATCACGAACTACGAATCCGGCAAGGCGGACGAGGAGAAACTCTACGAGGTCTCGCAGAAGGGAACCGAGAAAACCTACGTCGAGTTTCTGAGCCCTCGCGAAAAAGGCGAGCACCTGCTGATGCTGGGCGACGATATGTGGGTCTATCTGCCCGATACCAGCCGCCCGGTGCGCATCACTCCGCTGGAACGGCTGAGCGGCGACGCCTCCAACGGCGACGTGGCCCGCACCAACTACGCCGTCGATTACAACCCCGTCTATCTGCGCACGGAAAAAGTCGGCAATGAGAACTGTTACGTCCTCGATCTGACCGCCAAGCGCAAAGGCGCTACCTATCAGCGCATCCTGTACTGGCTGCGGGTTCGGAGATGCGCGCCCGGTGCGGGCGGAGTTCTATCTCACCTCCGGCAAGCACATCAAATCCGCCACCTTCGACGATTACATTACCGTCGGCGGCAGGCCGCAATTGCATCGCTGGACTTTGTACGACGAGATTCGCCATAACTCCCACAGCGTGCTGGAATACTCCAACATCGCCCCGCGCGAGCTGCCCGACAAGCTCTTCTATCAAGGACGGACGGATCGTTTCTGATGGTTCGCCACTCACTCTCGAATGAAAGGAAAATGAATTGTTCTCGACAATCAAACTGATCGCTATGTTGCCTCTGCTCTCGTGCGCACTGCTCATCCCCTCCGCCGGGCTGAATGCACAAGCGCCGGCGGCGTCTGCACAAAGCACCTCCACGCTCACCGTTCGCATCACCGGAATACGAAATGCGAATGGAAAAATCCGCCTCGCTTTGTATCGCGATTCCAATTTTGTTGAAGGCCGTGAGGTTGAGATCGACGCCAAGACATTGAGCGCCAAAACCGTCTTTGCCAATTTGCCGCAGGGAGTGTACGCAGTGAATCTATTTCATGACGAAAACATGAATGGCAAGATGGATACGAATCTCTTTGGAATGCCGGTGGAAGGCTACGGATTCTCCAACAATCCCGCAAAAAGAATGGGCAAGCCGGGATTCGATGAGACGAACTTTCAGTTGAATCAGCCTGAAGCCGCAATCGAAATCACCATGATTTATTGGTAATGAATGTGGATTAGGTGATGAATGCTGGGGCTTCAGGCCTCGCTTCTGAGACCTGGGATACCACAACTCCTGGCAGCATTTATTGAAGTGATCCAGAACGTCCGAAAGCAAGCCACATGAAACTCGCACTCACATTGCCGGCTCTGTTGCTTGTCGCGATCGCGGCCATCGCCGCCGCGCAGGATGAGCCGCCCCCGGAGCCTCGCCACGACTTCCGCTATGCCTTCTCGGCCATCGACGATGCAACCTTCGATAGCAACTTACAACCGCCGCTGCCAACGTCGGCGTCGATGTTGAAGGAACCTTCAGTCACGCTCTTGCAGAATCAATTGCTGCTTGAGCCTTCTTTCACGCTGCGCTACCGCTCACGCTGGAGCCTGGCGTCGAGCGTAGTGGGTCTCGCAGAAACATTTCATGGTCTCTCCGCCGCGGACTTCAATCTTCCGCCGGGTAATGTCGCGGCGAGTGAAGAACTCAACGCCGCGCTTGAGCCGTATACCGGCACGCACACGCAACTGCGCGTGAAGGAGACGTATGCCGGCCTCTCTGCCGGGGACTTCGACTTCATGCTGGGGCGCAGAATCGTGCGCTGGGGCGTCGGCTACGCCTTCACCGCTACCGGCGTCCTCGACCCTCCACGCGATCCCACCAATCCTACTGACCGCCTGAATCTGTACCAGGGCCGCGACATGGTCAAGGCGGACTTTGTCCACGGCCCGCACGCTCTTTCGCTGGCTTGGTCCACGGCCACGCTGGCTCCCGCAGGGTCAAACCTGCACGACACCACCGCTTTCCGGTATAACGTTCTTGTGCATGGATTCGACACTTCGCTGATCGCCGGCAACGACCGCGGCGGTGACAGTTTTGGCGGCCTCACCTTCACCCGCGTCTTCGGCCAGGCCTGGGAGGTGCACGGCGAGGCAGCCTGGCGCGAACAAGGCGCGATCCTGATGGGCGCGAAGTACACCACCACAGGCGGCGTCTCGTTCATCGGAGAGTTCTACACCCCGCCCAACATCCCTTATTATTGGGACGGCCTCGTCTCGCCCCTGGCCGGCCGGCAGCACTATGCTTTTTTTACAGCATACAAAAATCGCCTGCGCGAACTGCCCGGCTGGAAGCAGTGGGATCTCTCCGCCTCGATGGTCGAGAACATGAATGACAATAGTTACATTGTAATCTTCGATGCCAATCGCCGCTTCGGCAATCACTTTTCCTCTTACCTGCACCTGCAACTTCCGCATGGCGGCAAGATAACGGACTATGGGGCGACTCCATACTCCGCAGCTACTTCGGTGGGGGTGCGATTCCAGCTATGACACCACTAACCAATTCGGCCATGAACGATCTTTCCCCAAAGCCGGGACTGAACGAAAGCTTTACTACGATGCTGTTCCGAGTCGTTTCGGCGGTTTGCGCTGTAGCGTTATTCGTCGTCGCGGTCTTGTTCTCACTGGGAGTCATACGGTTGTCGGAGACCGGGATCACTGTTCTGACTGCTTTCGTCTACTCCATAACCATAGGCATGCCTTCAGCATTCCTACTTCACTGGCTTGGCCATTGCTTTACTGACAAATTCCCCCGCTTGGTGGTTCTGATGTATGCGCTGGCGCTGGTAGGGATGGCGACATTCGGTTGTCTCGCGGCCAGCTTCCTGTTGCAGGCCGCTGGGGTCTTTCCCCGTGCTATGTATTGGCAGCGATTCCGGGCAAACCTGCCTTTCTGCATCGTCATCACGGTTGTTACCGGGCTTGTCATGGCCGCCTATCACACGCTTCTCTACAAGCTTCAGGACGCCACCATCAAGCTGCGCACAAAGCAGGTCGAGCAGGAGCGCGCCTACAAGCTGCTGGCCGAAGCCCGGCTCTCCTCGCTCGAATCGCGCATCCATCCCCACTTTTTCTTCAACACGCTCAATTCCATCGCCGCGCTGATTCCCAGGGATCCGCAGTTGGCCGAAGATACGGTCGGCAAACTTGCATCGCTGCTGCGCTTCTCGCTTAACGCCAATCAGAGCGGTCTGGCGCCGCTCAGCCAGGAACTCAAAATCATCCGCGACTATCTGGAGATCGAGAAAACGCGCTTTGGCCCGCGCCTGCGCTATGAGATCGCGATTCCCGAAGCTCTTCAGGATGCGAACGTGCCGCCGCTGGCGCTGCAATCGCTGGTGGAAAACGCCGTGAAGCATGTAGTCTCAGAGCGCGGCCAGGGCGCAACGATTCACATCCATGGATCAGAAGAAGCGGGCCGCATCCTGCTCGAAGTCAGCGACGACGGACCCGGCTTCTCGCTGGACGCTATCACGCCCGAACACGGCCTGGGCAATCTGATCGCGCGTCTCGAATTACTCTTCGGCGGCGACGGCCGTCTGGAAGTCAAACGCGAAAACGAAAAGACAGTGGTTCGCCTGTCTTTTCCCGCATAATGGAAATGCCGATGGAAACAGAACCGTTACGCGCCTATCTGGTCGATGACGAACCACTGGCCATTGAGCGCCTGGGACGCCTGCTCACCAGCGCCGGCGGCCTACGCATCATGGGCAGCGCCACCGATCCGGCCGAAGCTCTCGACTTCCTGAATCGCGAATCCATAGACGTTCTCTTCCTCGACATTCAAATGCCCGGCATGAACGGCTTCGAGCTGCTCTCGCGCCTCAACGAGCAGCCCTTCGTGATCTTCACGACCGCGTACGACGAATATGCGCTCAAGGCCTTCGAGGTCAACTCCATCGATTACCTGATGAAGCCGATCGAGCCGGAGCTGCTGGCGCGCGCGCTGAAGAAGCTTGAGCGGCTGCGTCCATCGGCCAGGCAGGATTGGCAGCGGAATCCGGAGCTGCCCGCGCTGCTCAAGGAATTGGCCGCGTCCCTGCGCGGAGAGAGGGCCGAGTATCCGCGCCGCATCGCCACGCGCGTGGGCGAGCGCATTTCATTTCTCGACCTGGATACCGTCACGCACTTTATCGCCAGCGACAAGCTCACCTACGCTGTGGCGAACGGACGTCAGCATTGCGTTGACCAGACGATCGCCGAACTCGAGCGGCGGCTCGATCCGGTAAAGTTTCTGCGTGTACACCGCTCCGCGCTGGTGAATGTGGAGTGGATACACGAGGTGAATTCGTGGTTCGCCGGCAAGGTCATCCTCTCTCTCAAGGACGCCCAACGTACGCAGATTCCCGTCGCGCGCGATCGCGTCCGCGCTCTGAAAGCGCGTCTGGGAATCTAAAGCTTTTTCAAGCATGACGTTTAGCCATTGATGGTTGGAAGACCGCGGCGCTGATGATCCTGAGGAAATTCTGCGATACAGAATAGGCCTAACTCTACTTCACCAGCTTGTCGAGAGCGAGGTTGAGTTCGAGGACATTGACGCGCGGTTCGCCGAGCAGGCCTAACTGGCGCGGGGTGATCTGCTGCGTGATGAGCGTGCGCACGCTCTCTTCGCTCAGGCTGCGGGCCTTGGCGACGCGCGGGACCTGATAGTAGGCGGCGTCGGGAGTGATGTCGGGATCGAGGCCGGAGGCGGAGGTCGTCACCAAATCAATCGGCACTGGCTTGCCGGGATTCGCGGCGGCGAGCTTGTCGATGTCGCCCTGGATGCGGGTGACCAGAGACTTATTGGATTGGGCAAGGTTGGTGCCGCCGGAAGCCGTGGCGTCGTAGCCATTGCCGGCGGCCGAGGGGCGGGGATGGAAGTAGCGGTCGCTGGTAAAGCTCTGCGCCAGCAGTTCGGAGCCGATGACCGTGCCGTCGTTGAGCTGAATAAGGCTGCCGCCGGCCTGGTGCGGAAAGATCACTTTGGCAATACCGGTGACAAGCAGCGGATAGCCCAGGCCCAGCAGCAGCGTGGTGACGAGA
>CAWFZU010000202.1:0-3893 GCA_963820195.1 uncultured Acidobacteriaceae bacterium
GTTGTTGCCGTCGCCGACATAAGTGAAGTTGAGTCCGGCGACGTGACCGTAGTGCTCGTCTAGCGTCATGAAATCGGCCAGTGCCTGGCAGGGATGCTCGAAGTCGGAGAGCGCGTTGATGACCGGCACGCGCGAGTTGGCGGCCATCTCGGTGATGGTGTCGTGCGCGTAGGTGCGCAGCACAATCACATTCACCCAACGCTCGACGTTGCGCGCGATGTCCGCAATGGATTCGCGCTCGCCCAGAGGCGAACTGGTCTGATCGACGAAGATCGCGTTGCCACCCATGGTGTTGATGCCGGCCTCGAAGCTGAGGCGTGTGCGCAGGCTGGCCTTCTCGAACATCAGCACCATCTGTTTCGCGTCGAGAGCATGGCGGTACTTTCGCGGATTGCGCTTGACGTCGTGTCCGAGCTTGACAATCGCGCGCACTTCGCCGCTCGACAGATCGGCGATGGAGCACAAATCCTCGCCGTTCAGCCGCGCGGCGGCGGCAAGAATATCGGAGTCGTTCTGCGACGGAAACTACAGGTGTTTCGATCGAGAGTGTTGCTAGCCATTGCTCTTTCCTCCTGCGGATAGGTTCTCGGCATAAGCGGTGAAGACCTTGTCCAGCGCCGCGATGGTGGTGTCAACATGAACGCGCTCGAAGACGTAAGGCGGCAGGAAGCGCAGGGTCGTGTCGCTGGTGCAGTTGATGATGACGCGGTGCTTGAGCATCTCGGTGACGGCGTGCTTGCCCAGATCGGCGGAGTTGAGTTCGGCGGCGATCATCAGGCCTTTGCCGCGCACCTCGGTAATGCACGAGTGGCGCTCGGCCAGCTTGCGCAATTGCTGCTGGAAGTACTCGCCAATCTCCGTGACATGATCGAGCAGGTTTTCTTGTTCGATGTAATCAATCACGGCAGTCGCGACTGCGCAAGCAAGCGGACCGCCGCCAAAAGTGGTTCCGTGCATTCCCGCATGGAAGGCGCGCGCCACCTCGTTGGTGCAGAGCGTCGCGCTCATCGGAATGCCGCCGGCCAGCGGCTTGGCGAGCGTGGTGATGTCGGGCTTGACCACCCCACGGACGAAGACCCGTCCGCGGGGGCCCCGGGGATGCCGAAGTGCTGATAGGCGCACCACTTTCCGGTTCGGCCCATGCCGGCCTGAATCTCATCGACGATGATCAACGCCCCGGTCGAATCGGCCAGCTTACGCGCCTCGGCGAAGAACTCCTGCGTCAGCGGACGCACGCCGCCTTCGCCCTGGATCGCTTCCAGAAGAATCCCGCAGACTTCATTGGAAAACTTGGCGCGCAGATCCTCAATGTCGTTGAAGTTCACAAACTCGAAGCCGGGAACAACAGGCTCGAAAGGCGCGCGATATTTTTCCTTGTAGGTCGCCGAGATGGCGCCAAAGGTGCGGCCATGAAAACTCTGTTCGAGCGCAAGAAACTTCGTGCCGATCTGCTTGCCTTCTTCGCGCAAAATGCCGGCGTGCGCGCGCGCCAGCTTGAGCGCGCACTCGATGGCCTCGCAGCCGGAGTTGCCAAAATAGGCGCGGTCCATGCCGGTGATGCGCGTTACGCGCTCTGCCAGGCCGGCCATCTTGTCGTTGAAGTAGTAATTCGACGCATTGATCAGCGTGCGGCTTTGCTTGGCGATAGCATCCTGAATCACCTTGCTGCTGTAGCCCAGCGCGTTGACGCCGATGCCGCTCAGCAAATCAAGATAGCGATTGCCTTTTCGTCGATCAGATGAACGTCTTCGCCGGCCACAAATAAAACAGGAAAGCGATCATAAGTATGAATGAGCAGCCGCGCTTCGGCGGCTTGAATCTCTTCGAGCTTGGTCATTTCTGCAGTATTATCCTTTTCTCCTTAGGCCACCATCACTTCGGTGCCGTATGCTACGCGGGAACTGCACAGGTCGGGCAACGAACCGGCAGCCTCCGCGGGTAAAATGCGAACGCGCTTAACGCCATTCAGCAGAGCCTCGCGGCATGCGCCCAGCTTGGGCAGCATACCGCCGGAGATGACGGCGCTCTTGGCCATCTCCGCAATTTGATCGATCGACAGCCATCGCATGACCGCGCCCGATGCGCCCTTCACGCCGGGCACATCGGTGAGGAAGACCAGCGCATCGGCGTGGCAGGCGACGGCGCAGGCAGCGGCCATTTCGTCGGCGTTGATGTTGTAGTACTCACCATCAAAGCCGAGCGCCATCGAGCAAAAGACGGGCACGCTGTTCGTCTGCCATACTGCTTCGATCAGGCGAACATCGCTGGAGGCAATTTCGCCCACGAAGCCGAGATCGGGCGCGGTACGCTTTTTGCGCGCGCGAAAGCTCAGACCGTCGCCGCCGGAGAGTCCCACGGCCGGCTGACCGATCGCTCCCAGCGCGGCGACTAAAGTTTTATTCACCTTGCCGGCGAAGACCATCAGCGCCACGTCGCGTGTCTCAGCGTCGGTGATGCGCAGTCCGTTGATGAATTCGCTCTGCTTGCCCAGCGCTTTCAGCGTGCGCGTCAACTGCACGCCGCCGCCGTGGACTACCAGGCACTTGGTGGCCGTCGCGCACAAGTTCGGCAATGGCGCGCGTGCAGCCTTCCAGCAGCGACGGAGTCTCCAGGCCTGCTCCGCCCAATTTGACGACGTACTTCATTCGAGACCTTCCGATTCGCCCCAGCCGAGCATCACGATTCATATTCTGCACGGCCTGGCCGGAGGCGCCTTTCAGTAAATTATCCAGGCAGCTGACGATCACCGCGCGGCGGCCGCCGGCGTCGAGCTGGAAGCCGATGTCCGCATAGTTGGTGCGGACAATGTGTTGAATCTGCGGCAGGGCTTTGTCGTAGAGCCGGACCATGGGACTGCCCGCGAAAAAATCGTGATAAACCTTTGCGATGCTCGCCTTGCTCTGCGCTTCGCGGAAGTGCACATACATCGTGGAGAGAATTCCGCGCGGAATCGGCAGCAAATGCGGCGTAAAAATAATCTCGCTCGCATCGAGGCCGATCTGCTCCAGCAACTCGCCGGTGTGGCGATGCGTAAAGGCGCCATAAGCGGAGAGATTGTCGGCCGCGTACATGAAGTGCGTCTTCGCGGTGGGCGCTTTGCCCGCGCCGCTGACGCCGCTCTTGGCGTCGGCGACGATGCCGCGCGTGAGGTCCACCAGCCCCGCGGCCACCAGCGGCTTGAGCGCGAGGATGATCGAAGTCGCATAGCAGCCGGGATTGGCGATAAGCCGCGCCCCCGCAATCCGCTTACGATGTAACTCCGGTAAGCCGTAAACGGCCTTCTCTTGGGTTTCCTCCGCCAGCTCCGTGCCGTCGTCCTCGAAGGCATATACGTCGCGATTGGCCGCTTCTGTCAGCCGCCACGCGCCGCTCAGGTCGATCACGCGCATCCCGCGCGCCAGCGCCTCAGGAACCCACGTCCGCGATTGCTCGTGCGGCGTAGCCAAAAAAAGAACGTCCACATCAAGATCGCTGAGCAGATCCCAGGAAAAGGGCTGCTGCCGCAAGGCTCCGTGGCCATGGCTGTCGGCCAACTCCGGATGAATTTCGGCCAGTGGGATGCCGCCCCGCGCCGCGTCGGCAGCGTCCATGCGCCCCGCAAAAACCGGGGGTTTGCCCTTGAGGCGGGGATGCCGCAGCAACAGCCGCGCCAGCTCCGCGCCCGCGTATCCGGTTACGCCCACCACCGCTGTTTGCACTGTTTCTGTCATGACTCCAACATTGTCCTTAATCGGGATTCGACCTCGCTTGCGCGGCGAATGTCGGGGCAGATCACCAGTACCGTATCGTCGCCCGCGACCGTGCCCACAATCTCAGGCCAGCCTTCGTAGTCCAGCGCCGCGGCCAGCGGCTGCGCCAGCAAGGACACCAACCGAACCAGTACGTACATAACA
>CAWFZU010000203.1:0-15048 GCA_963820195.1 uncultured Acidobacteriaceae bacterium
TGAATCAGTGGGTGTCACAGGGGGATAACCAATTGCTGTTATAAAAGAAGTGTCCGCCATCCCAGCGGCCTCCCCCATATCCCTCACCCAAGTAACCGAAGCCGTAGTTGATCCCGCCATAGAAGCCGACTTCAGGCCCCCAGTAGCCATCATTGAAGAAGAATCCGCCGTCGCTCCAACCCCAGTAGCCCGGAGTCCAGAGGAGGCCTTCTTCCGGCGCCAACACCCAGGCGCCGTCCACCCAGTAGTAATCGGAGATGCTGTCGTCATAGGCCCAGTATCCGGGGGTCCAGAGATAGCCGTCTCCGGGGCAAATCGGCTGCTCGTAGACTGGCAGCGGCGGGCGGGCCAATGGCGATGGATACGCCAATCTGCCCGAAGACGACGGCCGGAATGGCAATTGCGAGAAACACTAGCAGAATCCGGATGGTTTTCATAGACTCCTCTTGCCAAACCATCCTTCGATTGCCCAGGCTATGCTGTGCCGCTTCGGGCTGCGAGGATTGAAAGGCGGCGCATTGCGCTCAGGTAAGGCTTACACGCGGACATTCCCAAGTCTGTGTACAATCGCTCACCTTGCGTGAAAGTTGCGCGATCGACGGTCTACACAACAAACATCGCAACGCCAGCCGCGAACATGGCTACTGTGGTGACCGCGACGACAATCCATCCCAGGCGGGAGCTCGGCTGGCCCTGCATCAGTTTCTTGTCCGCGGCGACGATCAGGATTGCGACCAGAAGGAAGGGCGCCAGCAATCCGTTGATGACGGCTGTCCAGTAGAGAGCCTTTACCGGGTTGATGCCGATGAAATCCAGCGCTACGCCCACACCCGTTGAAACCAGAATCAGAGCGTAAAACCAACGCGCCTGTCTCAGTTTCTTGTTCAGTCCCTGGCGCCAGCCCAAGGTCTCAGCGAAGGCGTATGCGGCCGATCCCGCCAGCGTGGGGATGGCGAGAAAGCCTACGCCGACAATCCCCAGCGTGAACAGCGTCGCAGCGAAGTTGCCGGCAAAAGGCCGCAGAGCTTCGGCTGCCTGGCGAGAGGTTTCGATCTGCGTAATGCCGTGCCGGTTGAGGGTGATGGCAGTGGTCAAAATGATGAAGAACATGACCATGTTCGAGAAGAATGCGCCAACGCCCACATCGATGTTTCTCAGATCAAGCTCCTGGGGCGTGGCTCCTCTGCGCAGAGCAAGCGTATTCTGGCCTGCCGACTTCTCCTCTTCAACTTCTTCGCTCGCTTGCCAGAAGAACAGATATGGGCTGATGGTGGTGCCGAGAATCGCAACCAGCATCGCCCATTCGTCTCTGCTGTGCGGCATCGACGGAACGAAGTGTATCGCGCAGCACCTGGCCCCAATCGGCTCCCACAACAAACGCGGTAATGGGATAGGCGAAGAGCACAAGGACCAGCCACTTGAGGACGCTGGCAATCTGGTTATAGTGGAGCCGGACCGTCGCCCATGAAATAAAGAGCGCAAACACAATGACAAACCAATGGGAGTTGATTCCGGAGAGCATGGCAGCGGCATCCGCCATGCCGGCCAGGTCCGCGCCTATGTTGATTGTGTTGGCAATAAGAAGGGCGATCACAAAGGCCATCAGCAGACCTTTTGGAAATCGCTGCTTGAAGTTACCGGCCAGGCCTTGCCCGGTCACTTTGCCGATGCGGGCGCACATCATCTGCACCGCGGCCATCAGAGGCCACGAAATGAGCGCTGTCCATAAAAGCCTGGTTCCGAGCTGCGCGCCCGCAACGGAGTACGTGGCGATGCCCGAGGGGTCATCGTCCGCGGCCCCGGTAATGACGCCGGGACCGATCGATCTCAACAGCGATCGGAACCAGCCAGATGGGGGCTGTGCGGTTATCGGCTTCGGTTCATGCCTGTCGGGGTTTCGGCGTGGCAAAAATACCTACTTACACTTTTTGCTGTCGGCATCCGCTGCTGCATTCTTCAATCCAAGTTTTACGTGAGCGTCGAGGTGTACTTCGGTGCCCTCAACGACATCACGCACCGCCTCTTTCGCCATGCCCCAGGCGCCTTCGGCCTTGCCCTTCACTTGCTGAGCCATGCCCTTAGCCCGAAGTTTGGGATTGTCGGTCAACTCGCCCGCTTTGCGCTTGGCGCTTCCAGCGACTTCGTCCATCATGCCCATCACTCGATCCTTATTCACAGACCCACCTCCGTGGATTCAACATTGCAACTTCGATGTTGATTCAGCTTAGCGGCCAAAACAAGCGCGGTCTGAGCAGATTGGACCACGCGCGGTGTGCACGGCTGATTCGCCAAAGAAGGATTTGCACGATCTCCTGCCGGCTGACGCGGGAGCATGGCTGGGCAGAGTGCGAGCTTTATTGCGAATTGCAGTGGGAGCATACTCGATGGCCACGCGCCAGAGCCTGTTATGAACTTTATCCCTTTGGAATCAATGAAATATTCGAGCCTTAGATCGTTGCCGGCGATGGAAGGATGGGAAACAAGGGTCAGGTTGGTTATCCGAGGGCGTGAGGGATGTTGAGTGGGTCATTGTGGCTCATATCTGGCGCTGTGCCGGGAGGACTCCCAGCAACGGGAGTACAGCCTTTGCGCGGTCTTCAACGGCCTGCGCTCCATTGTGTGCACCGGCAGCCAGTGGTGCTACATGCCCAACGATTTGCCGCCATGGCCGGTGGTCTATCAACAGATGCAGCGCTGGATTCGCGCCCGATGTTTCCAGACCATGGTCGAGGATCTGCGCATGTTGCTGCGCGAGTTCTCGGGGCGCAAGGGTTTGAAGGTGCATGCGGCTGTGGATACGCTCTCGCCATCGGCTGGCCTTGCAGGTGACACCGGGCGATGAGCTGAATCGCGCTCTAGACGGCGAACTGGCCCGGCAAGTGCAGCAGATCGCCTTTGCATGGGCCGCCCGCTTCCGCCGCACGGCCCGTGGCTATGAAAGACTCGCAACCACCCTCGGGACCTTTCACTTCCTCGCCTTCGCTTGCCCCATGATCGCTCAACTCTTCGGGCTGCTCGCATGAAGTGAATAACAGGCTCTAGCGTTTTTCCGGGGCTGCCTGGATTTCCTACGGCTTCTCCTCCGGCTTTATCCGGTCGAAGTCGATGCCAAACTTCGGCTCCTCGCGCGTTCCTTCGATGTGGATTGGAACCTCGGTCCCCGCTCCTTCTTTTTTGAAGTGGCGATCGACCGGCGTGAGCAGCAAGCCCTTCCAGCCGCCCACCATCTTCGAGACCGAGGCCTCCATCTTCGCGGTTCCGTCAAAGTTTAGCGCGCCCCCCTCCAGCCCATAGGTGCCCTTGAGTTCGATCTTCGCTCCCGGCACGGTGAAGTCGAGCGCCGGCAGCGTGATTACTCCGCCCGCCAACTGGAAGTTGCTTTCCATCTGCGAAAGGATGCTGGCCGGATCTGTGGTCTTCAACTCATCGGGCCGCCCCTGACCGCGCAGGCTCAGCTCCTGCGATGCGCCCCTGAATCTTTTCGCTGGTAAAGCGCGCCTTGTCCAGCGCAAACCAACCGTCAAGCATCAGCCGCTCATGCAGCGGCGCCGTCCCCGGCGGAATGTGCAGCTTGGTCTTCACGGTCACATCGCCGGTCAGGAGAACTTTGTCGGAGTTGCTGGCCAGGCGCAGAAAATCCTCGATCCGCGCCCGGTCCACGTTGACCGTGAGCGCAATGTCGTGGCCGCCGTACTGCTGCGCGCCCCCCACTACCGCTCCCGGTACGCGCACAATCGCTCCCTGCGCGGTAAAGTGCGATTGGCCCAGCGTTGCATCCACCGGCTCCAGCCAGGTGTCGCCATTGGTCCCATCCACCCGTGCGTGAAAGCGCGTGGTGAGCGCGAGCGTGTTGCCATAGTGCGTTAGCCGGAAATCGGGCGTCCGGGTCTCGCCATCCACCGTCAGATCGCGCAGCGTTCCTTGAAAGTGCCCGGTGGAGTCGAGAATCCCCGCAATCCCCTTGAAGGTGGCCAGGTCCGCATGCTCGAAGCGGTAGTCGCCGGCCAGCGGCGACTCGCCAGGATCGGTCTTTTGCCACGGCCCGAAGGTGCCTGTTGTCTTGATCGTTCCCAACGGCTTGGGGTTGGTCAGCTCGGCGTCGAATCCGATTGCACCACCCGAGGCGATATTGGTCAGGCTGAGGCGCGCTATCGCAAATTCCAGCGGCAGCTTTGCGGGTTTGTCCGTCTCCATCACCAGGTCGGCGCCGTTGCACTCGATTCTGTCCACGTCAAAACTCACCAGCGACGCCGCGTCCGTGGGCTTGGCGGCGGCTTCGGAAGCGTCTGCGCCAGTCATGACGCGATGCTCAAAGTGCGACCGCGGCGGTATTTGGATGCTCAACCCCTTCAGCTCAATCACAGAAACATGAATCGCCTCGCCCGGCCGATAGCGCAACGGTACGTGAAAGCGAAAATCATCGAGGCGAATCAGCGGCTCGCCCTGGCCTTGCGGAACCGCTACACCATTGACTTGCGCCGGTGGCCAGATGCGCAGCCCCTTGCCTTCGGCCCACAGCCCTTTGACCAGCGAGACGTGAAAGCTGTCCAGCTCCACTCGGGCGTGGAAGCGGCTTTCAAGCCCTGCCACAATATGTGCGCGCAAATACGGCTCCGCGCGGCGCAGCCCCAGGTCCACGACCACGGCCGTCACGATCAGCGCGAAGAGCAGCCCTCCCGCAACCCACTTCGCCCATCCGTGCCTGCGCCAGAACGATTTCCGAAGCGAAGTCAAACCCGCCTCCCGATTGGCTATTATTGTCGCAGAGTTCCGCCGCCCTATTTTCCTCATAGCCGCCCCATGCCGTAGACTTGCAAGCACGGATGATCGCGCAAATTGAAAACCTCGTAAAGCTGCAAGCGGTGGAGTTGGAGCGCACCCGCCTGGCCACAGCCTTGCGCACCCTGCCAGCGGAGGTCGCCCAGGCCGAAGCTGCGCTGGCCGCCGCCCAGAGCCAATCCGCCAAGGCTTCGGATGCCCTGAGCCGCGAGGAGTCGCTGCGCACCCGCCTGGATCGCGAGATTGCCACGCACCGCCAGAAGGCCGCCCGCTATCGTAGCCAGTCGAACACGATCAAGACCCCGGAACAGGCTGCTGCTGTCGAGCACGAACTCAGCTTTGCCGAGGCCGAGGCCGCGCGCCTGGAAGATGAGGAGTTTGCCAGCCTGGAGCGCACCGAAGTCCAGGAGACCGCTCTCGCCGCCGCCCGCGCTCAGGTCGAGTCGTTGGCCGCCACGCTCGACAACACCCGCGAACGCGTCAGTCTACGGCTGGCCGAAGCCGCCCGCGAGCTGGCCGCGCTCAACGCCGAGCGCGAGGCCCTGCGGCCACTGATAGAGCCGGACGTGTTGAGCCGCTTCGACCGCCTCTGCACCTCCCGAGGCAGCGGACTGGCGCGTGCCGAGAATCAGCAGTGCACCGGCTGCCGCATGGGTGTCCGCCCGCAGACCTGGAACCAGTTGCGCGAGGGCGAACTTCTCACCTGCGACAGTTGCTTCCGCCTGCTCTACTGGGATCCGGCCATGGCGCCCGCGCCCGCACCGCCGGAAGCCGAAGCCAAGCCCAGGCGCAAAGCCGTCAAGGCCCAGCCCGAAGACTAGGGCCTTCACCATTTCCCTGCTACCCTTTTCTCAGGCGATTATCGCCCAGGAGACGAGCCGTGCAGCGTATCTGTGTGGATATGGATGATGTTATGGCGGACACGCTCGCCGAGCACATCCGCCGCTACAACCAGACCTTCGACGAAGAGGTCACCCCGCAGGATCTGGCCGGCAAGGGCCTGTGGGAGGTGGCGCCGCTGGACCGCCAGCAGCAGTTGCGCGCCTTCCTTGACGCCGAGGACTTTTTCGAGGATCTGGCGCTGATCCCCGGCTCTCAGGAGGTGCTCCAGCAGCTCTCCGAGCGCTTTGAAATCTTCATTGCTACCCAGGCCATGGCCGTGCCCAACTCCCTCGGCCCCAAGTACCGCTGGCTGCAGCGCCACTTTTCATTCATCCCGCCCAGCAACTACGTCTTCTGCGGCAACAAGTCCATTCTGCGCGCCGACTATCTGATCGACGACCTGCCCAAGAACCTGCTCCGCTTTGAGGGCCAGGGCCTTCTCTACACCGCCCCGCGCAACCTGGCCGAGACCGGCTTTGTGCGCGTCAACAACTGGACAGAGGTTGCCGGCTACTTTGCCGGCATCGGTTCTTGACGGCAGCAGGGAAGTGTTGCGAAGCAACAGTAAAGCCCTATTGCAAGCCGTACTATGCAGCTTGTAATAGGGCTTTCGCGCTTTCAGGAAGCAGTTCGTTCTTTTGTCTTACGGATTGCTGGGTGTGTCCGGCGCGCCGGCCGGCGTAGCCAGCGGCAGAGCCAGGAAGTTCTTCACGTCGAGCGTGCTGTTGCCCAGAACTTCGCTGTAAGCCTGGCCTGGCTTCACCGTGTAGCCGTTGTTGTTGCCGCTGATGCCGCGATGGAAGAACTGGAGAGCCTTGGGCGCATGAACGCCGCCCGCCAGCGACTGCAACGCCGACAGCGAGTAGATCAGCGGGTTGACGTTGCCCAGGCGGCCTCCATTCAACTCGATGGCCAACGCCAGCACGCCGGCGATCTCCGGCGAGGAGGAACTGGTGCCGATCACACCATAGGGCACGCCGCCGATCCAGACGATTGCGGCGCTACGCGGCAGCGTGGTGCAATCCTGCGCGGTTAAATCCGCATCCGACGGGCATCCGCCCATCATCAGGGAGACGTCCGGCACCGAACGGTGCGTATTACTCCCGGTGTTTACCAGGTACTGGTAAAACGGCTTGGAGAAGACCTTGCTGAATCCGCCGCCTGATCCCCATGTATTGTTGTTCACGGTCACGGTCGTGCTGGGGTCTAACTGGAACTCGGCGGGCAGCTCCGGATCGAAGTTGGCGTTCTCTGCCTGGTAAGCAGCATCATCCACCCCCGGCGTCGCCGTCGTGGAGAGATTGGTTCCGCCCACCGCGGTTACATTCGGGTCGTCAGCGGGATTTTCCACGCCAAGGACAAAGGATGTGCCGTTGGTTGGGTTGTTGGCAAAGGCCGCGGAGACGCAAGGCACGGCGCCATTGTCTCCCGAGCTGGCCACAAAGGTGATGCCTTGGGCGTTGCCCTGCTGGAACAACGCGTGGAAGGTGCGCAGGATGCTTGTGTAGTCCACCCCGCCGTTATAGGCCGCGGTAAAATCCAGCTCGCACTCGCCGAAGGAGGAACTGACCACATCCACGGCATTATCCTCGTTCACTGCCGTATAGGCGGCGGCGATCGAATCGTCGGTCAGGTCGGGAATATTGTAGAGCGTCTCATGCGCGCCGGGAGCGGTTCCCAGCGACATCTGCGTATCCAGAGAGGCCTCCGCAGCATCGCCTGTGGTGGGATCGAAGGCGCCACTGCCGCCATTGACCGCGCGGATAGCCACCGACGGAACCGGCAGGTTGGAGTACGTCGAATAAGACTGAATCAGAAAATCTCCGCCGCCCAGATTTAACGACGAGTTGAAGGTATCGTCCAGATCGCTGGGGCTGATTACCGACGAGATCACGATACCGATGTGCGCCCCTACGCCCGCGATCTGCGCCGGGCGGCGCGAGCCGAAGGGCTCAACCTCGGTGCGGAAGGAGGGTAGTTGATAGGCTTCGTTCAGATCGTTGGGATAGTAAAGGCTGCTGCTGCTGAGCCGGAAGAGCGGATCGGCAAGCAGCGGCGTCCTGCCCAGCGTAGTCGAATGTACATGCGCGGTCAGGTGCGGCGTGAACTCCGGAATCACCGCGCCCGCCGACGCCAGCGCATCGGGCAGAATCAGGCGGCGCTCAATGGCCGCCAGCTTAATGGCGCCACCGGCTGTTTTTACCTGTTGCAGATGTGCCGCAAACATAGCCTCCACCGCCCGCACTGTGCCTTCCACTTCGAGGTTCTGGGTATGCTCGGCGATCACGGTAAATCCGGCGGCCTCGAGCGCCGCTCTTACCTTGGCCACATCCGCGGGACTGGGCCCGAACTGCGTCTTGAACTGGGCCGGCGTCAGCCATTGATGGTAAGCGGGCGAGGTGGAATCGGTTTGCGCGCTCAGCAACTGTTCCAGCGCCTCTTGATGCGTGAGGGGTAGATAGACGTTGAAATGCACCACGGCGTATTGATCCGCCGGGCCAAGCGTTTGCGGCATTGTTGCAGCCGCTGCAAAG
Organism: uncultured Acidobacteriaceae bacterium; assembly: GCA_963820195.1. Lineage (GTDB taxonomy): Bacteria > Acidobacteriota > Terriglobia > Terriglobales > Acidobacteriaceae > Telmatobacter. The sequence goes on from CAWFZU010000203.1 coordinate 8,196, forward strand.
CTGGGAGAGAGGGAGGTGATGGCCGTCAGTGCAAAGAGCACGACGCCTGCTGCAAGAGAGGGGGATCTCATAGGCATCCTTTCATTAATTCGGTCGATTAGTCTGAATAATGCGGGAATGCAGCCGCACATCCCGCCGCGGGGGCGAGATGCCGCTGTGCCAATCACTATAAATATCTATTCCGGCATTGTAAACACAAAAAACTCACGGCCGGCATCCGTACTTGTGTCGGTAGCCGGCCGGGAGAGATTCTCGGCAGTTGGAAGATTTGCGTGAATCTCAGGTTTGCAGGTTAGATCGGGTGCGGAGAGGTGTTGCGCGCGTTGGTGATGTTATCGGCCGCGTCGTTGAAGGATTTGCCTTCTCCGTAGGCGGACTTCTGGTAGCTGGAGCCGACTTTGCGGATCGCATCGTGCCAGCCGTCTTCCCAGGTGATATGCGCCTCACCGTTCACGTACTCCCACCGGCCGTGCTTGCCGCCGATTGACTTCAAAGCGTCGCCGTCGTCATAGAGGGTGATGAAGAAGTTGTTTCCCGAGCCATCGCCTACCTCCCACTTTCCCAGGAAGTGCGCGCGGGACGGCCACGAGGGGTTGTCGGGTGCGCTGGTGGCTGCCATAACCGGGGCCGTGGGAAACTCCACCCTCTCGATTTCGGAGAGATTGAAGCTCTGCCGGTGGCCATCCTTGAAAACAATCACCAATGTGCCGTGGCTGCTCTTGGGGGCTGGGGGAGCGGCGGCAAAAGCACTGGAAACAGCGAGACAAAGCAGGGTTGCCAAACCGGCAACGCGGACGATTGTGCGCATGGAATTCTCCTTTGCAGTCAGCGGCGCGACGGCGCTTCAGGCTCAGCCGCGCCAGTCTACACTTACGCGGAACAAGTATAAATTGTTCCCGGAAATTCAGATCTCAGGCAAGAAAACGCGGATCTATTGCGGAAGCACTTCGATTCCGGTCACGGTCGCATACCCCTCTACCGGAACGAAACTCAACAGCAGTTTCCCCTGGGCATTTGGCTGAAGGCCGGTGAACCTGCGCAGGACCACGTCCGCCTGGCGCGCCTCCTGGGGAAGGTTGAAGTTCTTCAAGAGCGCATTTCCATTGCAGAAGACATTGAAGAGATGGGCAACGGCTGCCTGGGCATCGTCGGACAGAGTTAAGGGCTGGTCCCAGCCGCCGTGCCGTACCGCGAAATAGAGCGTGACCGAGTACTTGCCCGGCGATACCGGAATGGCATAAGAGAAATTGCCCCAGCGTTCGGTTTCGTAGAGTTCCGGATCGTCGGTCCCTGTCACCGGGGCTGTATACGTCGCCAGTTGCCCGCCCTCGAAGTAGTTATCCGGGCTCCACCAATGGCTATCATTGGAGTAATACGGCGTCTGGCGGGCGAGCACGCGCACCGGCCGGATGTGTCCCCGGTATCCGGGCAGAATCTCGATGGCGGAGAGAATGGCCTGCTTGCCTTCTTCGCCGGCGAACTCCAGGTGCAATGCCCATCCGCCGCCGGTTGAATGTCGGTGAAGACCTTTACATCGGCGGTGCGGCTGGCTCCGGCATCGTCCACCACGTCGAAGCGGGTCAGCAGCGTTTTGCCGTTGGCGCGCACCGTCATCAGGCGGCTGCCTTCCCCGCCCGTTCCGGTGGACTCAGGGTCGTAGACCGTCTCGGCAAAGTGCAGGCGCAGTTCGTAGATGCCTTTCTTCAAAGGAATACTGTAGCGGAAGTTTCCTTGCCGGCTGGTGCGGTAAAAATCGGGATTCTGGGTGCGCCAGATGTTCTGCACCGAGCTCTTGACAGCCGTGCCGCCCTCAAACCCGGTATCGGCGTTCCACAACTTGCCGGCATGATCGACAAAGCTGCGGCTCGAGCCGGCCAGGATGCGCACCTCCTCGCCCACTGGCGGGCCAAGCTCGGATTCCGCGGGCTGGGCAGCGGGCTGATTCGATCCTGACGGCGGCGGGTTCTGTGATCTTTGCCGTAGCATCAGTAAGGCGAAACCGAGCACGACACAGAGAAGCGACAGCGCTGCAACCGGCCACCAGTTACGGGCGCCGGAGAGGCGGAGACGCGCTTTCGCCTTTCCGGTGGGCGCGCCATCGATCTCGGAAGGAGTTGCCGCAGGTATATCGGCGCCAGCAGCCTCTGTCTGGCGCGGAGCCGCTGAGATGAATTCAGGGACATATTGTCCTACAGGGATGGAAATCTGGAGCCGGTGGGCCGCACCTTCGCCGGCATAGTACGCTGCCAGGCGCTTGCGCAGGCGGTTGGCCTCCACGCGCACAATCGAGTCTGCGTTCTGGTCGAAAGATGAGCTGCGATGAAAGACTTCCACGCCGACGGAGTATTCCTTGATCTGATAGGCTTCTCCGGCAAAGAGCTTCTCGCATAAGTACTTGAGCAGAAGGGCGAGCGTGGGCGCGCGCGTAAAGTGCTCCGAATGAAGCACCGCATCCAGTTCCGCGCGCTGAGCTTCGAAATCAGTTGGCTCTGTGCCTGCAATCGCCATCGTTTCCATCCACGGACTGATTGTAATGTAGCCCTCCCTGACGATTTGGGAAGTGCTTAACGGTTGCCGCGACAGGAATTCATGGCGTTTAACGGCAGGTAACCTCTGCCGCTGTCTGCCGGTAAGCTGTTCTGTGCCGGATTTTGGACAAACGTAAGTAGAAGCAGGAAAATGAGTTGTCTTGCAACACCCGGAGATTTAACCCCCGCGGAACGGGCAGGTAGCAGGTATAGCGTTGCGGGCTGCCGAGAAGCGGTCTCTACTGCAATCGTGCACAGAGCAAATCGTCGGAGCGGCCAGTGCAGGAACCGCCTCTCACGAAATGCCGATGCGCAGGAGAGGTGATCCCATGAAAAAACTGGTGCTGATGCTAATTGCGGGCCTGCTGATTTACGCGAGCCCTTATGGAAGAACAGACCCCACCCCGAATCCGGCTGCGAATGACCAGCAGGCGAGCGCAAAGAATGCGGAAGAAAGAGGAGACCTGGCGCGCGTTCACGACAATTATTCGCTGGCTGCCACGTACTATTATGCGGCCCTGCGCGTCTCCCGTCAGGATGCCAATCTGTATAACAAGCTCGGAATCGTCGAGCTCCAGCAGGACCAGCGACGAGCGGCGCGCAAGAACTTTACGCTGGCGCTGAAGTACGACCCTAAGCTCATTGCCGCGGTGAACAACCTGGGAGCCGTGGCCCTTATGGACAAGAAATATAAGGCTGCCGCCGGCTATTTCAAGCAGGCGCTGGCGATGGATGAGACGGTTGCCGCCACACATCTCAACCTCGCCGAGGCCTGGATGGGCCAGGGTGAGACCGATCGCGCCATGACTGAATACGGCCGTGCTCTGGAGCTCGATGCCGACATCCTGAGCAGCACTCAGGAAGGCATAATTGCCCAGGTGACTACGCCGGAGCAGCGCGCCCGCATCGCGTTCCTGATTGCGAAATCGTATATGAAACGCGGCAACATCGATGGCGCCCTGGACTCTTTGCGCAAGGCGAAGGAGTTGCGCTACCCCGAACTGTCCAAGGTGTATTCCGACCCGGTCTTCACCGCTCTGTGGGAAGATCCGCGTCTAGCCAAAATCGTCAAGCGGTAGACTTTGCTGCCTCCCCCTGGCAGCGCCGCCCGTCGCCGTGGGCCGTCACGGCGGCGGGCGGTTATTTGTTGATTCCTGCCGCTGGCGCGGGATTCGACGTACCCGTCGCCGCCCGTGCCGTACTCGGCGCCCGCAGCGGCATCGCCGCCGGCGCCTGGTGCATGGTCACGATGATCGCCTGGGCCGGCTTCATCCCGGCGCACTGATAGGAGTGCGGCGTGCTGGAGTCGAAGTACACCGCATCGCCCTCCTCCAGCGTGCAGTCCTGCTCTCCGTGGCGCAGTTTCAATTCGCCTTCCAGCACATAGAGAAACTCGAAGCCGGGGTGCAGGTGCGCCTTCGGGACGCCATCTCCTCGGTCAGCGGCACAAACTCGGCAAAGTAGGGGTCCATCGGCCGGTCCGGCACCATGTAGCCCAGGCTTTCAAAATAGTAAGTCGGAGACTCGACGCCGGTCTGCGGCAGCCGCACGCGCTCCTTGCGCCGGTGAATGCGGAAGACCGCCGTGCGCGTCGCTCTCGAAGAAGTACGATAGGTCCTTGGAAAAGACCATCGCGATCCGCGCCAGGTTGCGCAGCGTAGGCACCACACGCCCGGTCTCCAACTGCGAGAGAAAGCTGGCCGAAAGCCCGGTGCAGCTTGCCCAACTCCACCAGGCCCATCGACTTTTTGAGCCGCAGCCGCCGGATGCGCTCGCCGATGCACTTGTCGGCAATGACCCGCGCCGTGGTTTCAGCGTCTATCTGCGACATTTGCGTCTCTTCGCTCTTCACCACCGGAAACTCGCTCATCGACCCTCCAGCCAACAGGGAAATCAGGCGCAAATCAGGGAAATGTTGCGCGCATCAAAAACAATTCCCATGCTACCAAAGTTAGAGTACCTCTGCAATTCAGATTTCGCGGAGAGGAAAAACGTGAGATTAGAGGTACACGTTCCCGGGCCATATGAGCGTAGGCCGACCTATTCAGACTCGATACTCTGATTTTTTCTCTCTGTTCACTCTCCATTTATCCTCCCTTCACATCTCTGAAATGTTGCCGTTTTTCAATTAAAAAAGCCCAATGAAATAAAACAGTCCAATTAGAAAGAGCGACAATTTGAATTGGTGGGCTTGTCCAGATATGGCAAGAGTTCCATAAGGCGCCTCATTGCGCGCGTCAAAATATGTGCAAATAGCACAAACTGAACCAATCAACCACTGAGGAGGCCATCATGTTGAAAAGAAATCTCTTTCAAACCGGATTCGCCGTCATTGCCGCGCTTGGCATACTCTTTGCGGGCCATGCAGGAGCGCAGACCTACACTGAGGGATCCATTGCGGGCACTGTATTTGATCCCAGCGGCGCTGTAGTTCCGAGCGCGGCCATCATCCTCCATAACGACGGCACAAATGCCGAGACGCAACTGACCTCGGATGGCAGCGGTTACTTCAAGGCGCCGCAATTGCCGGCCGCGGTCTATACCGTGACCGTGACCGCCGCTGGCTTTGCTCCGTTCAAGGAGGTCAATGTCATCGTGCAGGTTGGCTTGACGACAGAAGTAATGCCCCACCTGAAGGCCGCCGGATCGACAGCGACCGTGGAAGTTACCGGCGAGACACCCATTCTCAACTTCGAATCGCCAGATCTCAGCGCGGTTCTAACCGCGTCCACGATCGAGAATCTGCCGCTGAACGGCGGGCGCTGGTCGGATATGACGCTCTTCACACCGGGCGCGGTGGGAGACTCGAACGGCTTTGGGCTGATCGCCTTCCGAGCCATCAGTCCGCTGTTGAACAACGTTGAGATCGACGGCGCGGACGACAACCAGGCCTACTACTCGGAAGAACGCGGGCGCACCCGTGAAGGTTACTCGACGTCGAAGTACATGATCGAGGAGTTCCAGGTCAACACCGGCGTCTATTCGGCGGAGTTAGGGCGCGCCGCGGGCGGCGTCATCAACGCCATCTCCAAGAGCGGTTCGAATGTCAACCACGGCGTGGTGTACTTCTCCGACCGCGACAACACGTGGGGCGCCTTCAATCCCTTCACCACCAACACGACCAACACGGGCACGCCCACCTCGCCCACGTTTCTGACTTCCCCCTACAAGCCCGCCAACGTGCGCAAGGAATGGGGCTTCGACGCGGGCGGCCCGCTGAAGAGGGATAAGCTCTTCTGGTTCTATGGCTATGCCCAGTACCAGCGCAACTTCCCCGGCGACGGCAAGGCAAGCCAGCCAGCCTCGTTCTTTACCCTTCCGGATGCGGCGGCGCCTGCTGGCGACACCTGCAATCTCACCGGCGCGAACGCGGGGTATATGACAGGCTCTCCCACCAACGCGGTGGATCAACAGGCCTGCTCATTGGCTGCGCGTCTTGGATATGCCAGCTACGCAGCCGGCGCGACGGCGTATTCCACGCAACTGGTGAATCTGCTTTCCGATCTGGGCAGCGTTCCCCGCACCGGCACCGAGGTACTGAACACGCCCAAGGTGGACTGGCAGATCAACGGCAAGAATCACCTCAGCGCCCTCTACCATCGACTGCGCTGGGATTCCCCCGGCGGCGTCCAGACTCAGGCCACCAACACCTATGCCATCGACACCTTCGGCACCGATTTCGTGAAACTGGATTACGGTCTTACCAAACTCAATAGCCAGATATCCAGCCATCTGGTCAACGAAGTTCGCTATCAGTACGGACGCGAGTTGAACGACGAAGGCCAGCAGCCGTTCAGCGCCTACACCAAGCAGTACTTGCAAGGCACCAACGGGATCACCAATACCGCCGCGTACGATTTTTCGCCGAATGTGCCCGAAGTAGCCCTCGATACCTCAATCGGCTTCTACCTCGGATCGCCGTATTACTCCTACCGCAAGGCGCTGCCCGACGAGAAAAAGTGGCAGTTGGGCGATACAGCGGCGTGGCAGAAGGGCAACCACAACGTCAAGTTCGGCGTGGACATGATTCACAATTTTGACATCATGAACAACACTTACGAGGGCAATGGCGTTTACACCTACAGCTACATCGGGAACTACTTTGCCGACCTGCTGAACGAGGGAAATGCTACCGGCGTGTGCAACAGCACGAGCACCGTTTCGGCGCCCGGCAGCGCGACCACGAATTACACGGGAAAGGCTCCTTGCGGAACCTTTGTTCAGGGTTTTGGACCGCCGGAGTGGAGTATCTCGACGATGGACTATGGCTTCTTTGGCGAGGATCACTGGAAGCTGACCCCTCGGCTGACCTTCGATCTGGGCCT
>CAWFZU010000204.1:0-4300 GCA_963820195.1 uncultured Acidobacteriaceae bacterium
GGCACCATCGCCTGGCTGGCCTACTCCGGCTACGGCGCCAACAAGAGCTACTACGTCACCATCGGCGAGTTGACTGGGATGGGCGACAAGGCCTATCACAGCAATCTGCGCGTCGAGGGCTTCGTCCAGCCCGGCTCCATTGAGCACAACGGCCCCCACGTCACCTTTGTGATGAACGAGTTCGAGAGCCACTCGCCCAAAGCCGCCGGCGGACGCCTGCTCACGGTCGTCTATAAAGGCTCCGAGCCGCCGCCCGACACCTTCAAGGACGACGCCCAGGCGCTGGCTGAAGGCACATATGGCCGCGACGGCCAATTCCACGCGACGGTGCTGCAAGCCAAGTGCGCCAGCAAGTACGCGCCGGCAACGCCCAACAGCCAGCCCGGAACTGTGCCCGCGCAACCGGCTGCCGCTCCGAATGCCAGCCCCCGCGCGGCCACGGTACCTCCGTCCAAACCGGCTAGCTAGGTCTGCGCCTGCAAGGAGAAAGTATGGATTTGAGTCGGATAATATGGGCAGTTTTTGGTAGCTCTGTGGTCGTCTTCACTAACTTCATGATGGATTTTTTAATGGGAAAGGCTCAACCCTTCGGCACGCATCCTTTCATCTTCAATTTGATTTTGGTTATCGGAATGTCCATGGCAATACTTGGTTCCGAAGAATTGAAGCTAGGCGGGCATAAGAAGGCACGTCGTATCTTGCTAATAGGCCTCACATTTTTATTAATCTTTCCACTTATCCTGGTCTACGCTCGTATTCATATGCACTGGAAAATGATGGGTTGGAATTTTTCTGATATATATTTGTTCATCCCATTTTTTGTGATGATAGCATCCACATTCCCCCTTGCACTTTACCTGAATCGACGCCAGAAAAGATCTATTTCCGATCCATGCAATGCCGATGCAGAATAATGCAGGAACCACTTCCGCGACCCCACATTGCGCCCGCCTCGACGGCGTCTCCAAGCTCTTCGGCTCCTTTGCCGCGCTGCGCCAGGTCACCGTTGACTTCGCGCCGGGGCGCTGCTACGTTCTTCTGGGCGAAAACGGCGCGGGCAAATCCACGCTGCTGCGCATACTGGCCGGCCTGCTGCGCCCCAGCTTCGGCAAGGTCACGGTCTTTGGCGAGGACGAGCCGCATGAGGCCCGCGAGCGCATCGGCTACATGAGCCACGCGCCCATGCTCTACGACGAGCTGACCGCCGAGGAGAACCTGCGCTACTTCGCCAGCCTCTATCCCGGCCGCGCCTGCCTCGCGCCCGCCGAGGCTCTTCGCCAGGTGGGTCTGGACCCCGAACTTGACCGCCCCCTCGGCCAGTATTCGCAGGGAATGCGCCAGCGCACCTCGCTGGCCCGCGTGCTGCTCTCCGCGCCGGAACTGCTGCTGCTCGACGAGCCTTTCTCCAACATGGATGTGGAGAGCGCCCGCCAGATGGTCGAGCTGCTGGCTGGCTTCCGCCACGGCAGCCGCACCATCGTCCTCACGACCCACCAGCGCGAGCTGGCCGCCCCCATCGCCGACTACGTCCTCACCCTCCATGCCGGCCGCGTCGCTTCCCTTGAAGAAGGGAGCCCAACGCAATGAAGACCAACGGCGCGCGCATCCTTGAATCTCTCGGCATTCCCTTCGCACTTCAGGAGTACGAGGTCGATCCAGACGATCTGTCCGCCATCACCGTCGCCAAGAAGATCGGAATGCCGCCCGAGCAGGTCTTCAAAACGCTGCTGACTACGGGCGGCCCAGACTTATACGTCTTCGCTGTCATTCCCGGCGACGCCGAGCTGGACTTCAAGAAACTGGCCCGCGCCGCCGGATTGCGCAAAGCCGAGATGGTTCCGCTCAAGGAAGTGCAGCCGCTCACCGGCTACATCCGCGGCGGCGTCACCGTCTTCGGCGCAAAAAAGCCCTACCCGGTCTTCGTCGATGAAACAGCGATTCTCTTCGACAAGATCAGCGTCTCCGCCGGCGCGCGCGGCACGCAGCTGATCCTCGCGCCCGGCGACTATCTCCGCGCCACGCCGAAGCCGCAAACCGCCGACCTGACCAAAATCCGTTGCACCGGAGGGACGCCACCCATGACCCGCGCCCTCTGGACCCATCTCGTCAAAGATCTGCGCATCGAGTGGCGCTCGCTGGACGCCATGATCTCCATGCTGTTTTTCTCCGGGCTGGTGGTGGTGCTCTTCTCCATCGCCTTCGATCCGCGCGGCGCAGTTCTCGCAGCAGATCGCCGGCGGCGTGCTCTGCGTGGCCACCATGTTCGCTTCGGTCAGCGCGCTCAATCAGGCCTGGGCGCGCGAGATTCGCCACCAGGTCATGGACGCGCAGCGCATGGTTCCCGCGCCCGGCGCGGAGCTCTTCCTGGCCAAGGCCATCGCCAACTTTCTCTTCGTCTCCATCGTGCAGGTCGATCCTGGCGCCGTTCTTCTTCGTCTTTTACAACCTGCACATCGCGGGCAACGCGTGGCTGCTGGCGCTGGTGCTGCCGCTGGGCACATGGGCGCTGGTCGCGAACGGCGTCTTCTTTGCCGCGCTCTCCATGAGCAGCCGCAACCGCGAGCTGCTGCTCTCGCTCATTCTCTTTCCCATCTTCATTCCCGCGCTGCTGGCCATGGTGCAGGCCACCACCGCCATCTTCACCGGCGAAAGCGACCCCACGCTGTGGATCAAGACTGCTCCTCGGCTACGACATCATCTTCACCACCGCCAGCCTGCTGCTCTTCGACGTCGTCTTCCACGCGGAGTGACCGCCATGGCAGACCCCTTCAACCTCGACCGCTTCATCAGCGCCCAGGCCGGCGTCTATCCGCAAGTGCTCGCGGAACTTAGCGCCGGATGCAAGCGCGGCCATTGGATCTGGTTCATCTTTCCGCAGATGACGGGGCTGGGCCGCAGCGCGCAGTCGGAGTATTACGGCATCGGCTCGCTGGAAGAAGCTGCGACCTACGCGCGCCATCCGCTGCTCGGCACGCGTTTGGTTGAGTGCACACAATTAGTCAATCAGATAGAGGGCCTCGCGATCCACGAAATCCTCGGCCCTCCCGATGACCTCAAGTTCCGCTCGTCGATGACGCTCTTCGCCCGCGCCGCCGAAGATGCGACAGTCTTCAACGACGCACTGAAGAAATACTTCAACAGCGAAGCCAATCCACTGACGATGGCGCTGCTGAGGTAGCGTTACTCGATAGCGAAGACCGCGTAAATGGCTGCCATGCGGATCACTTTACGCGGCTCGATGGATAGTGGAGCAGGCATTGAGACATTCGCTCGTGATGAAACCCCTTCACTCAACGATGCTAGGGCGGCAAAATTACGATTTTCGAATGATATCTCTGAAACTTGGTTGGACACGTATTCTAGAGCCCCCAAGTGCACACCTATCCCTTTGGCTATCACAGCGGCCTTTTCCCTGGCGCGGGTTGAGGCCTTTTCCAGCGCCTGATCTTCAAGCGCCTTCTCGTCGTTTACTGTCCACTCGATTTCGCCGCTATCGGTTCCACCGGCGGCAACAACGATGTCCAGGATTTCGGCAGCGCGTTCTGGCGGGGTTTTCACAGTCCAGTGCATTATCAGTTTGTACTTACGCGCCTTGGAGTCGAAGCTAATCAGTTTCTGCGATTCACTACGTATTGCCGATTCCTGAATCCCTGCCTGCTTGAGCCTGGCAATAATATCATTGGAAATCTTTGCGCCTGCTGCATATGCACTCTTGGCGTCGGAGGGCGGGGTCTCAAAGCCAATGTGCAAAATGGCAATCTCCGGATCGGCTGTCACCCGCTCCTCCGCTGTAACGGTGAGGGTGCGGTTGGAGGGTTCGATCTTCAGTTGAACCTGGCTAGCTTGCTGTGCGACGGCTGCCGCGCAACCCGCGACGAGAGCGAATGCTGCGATTGCTTGCTTGAAGTACATGGATGGCGTCCTTTCACCTCTTGGACGCAAAGCATACAAGATCGGCATTGGAAAAGGGAATGGAAATTTCTGTCCAGCTACTGCCGGTTCGCGAACCTAGCCCCAAAGGCCCGCAGTTTGGCCAGTGTCCAGCCGCCTGGCCGGAGTCAATTGCCTCCGCGCCCATCCGGACTCCTTCTTTCAGATCCCCGGCCAGCCCCGCAGCCACCAGTCCCGCCGCGGCGTTCAGCAGCACAATATCCCGCCGCGCGCCGGGAATGTCGGTCAGCACGTCGTAGAGCAACGCCGCGTTGGTCTTCACATTGCCGCCGGTAAATTCCTCCAACTTGCGGCGTGGCAGGCCGGCCATCTCCGGCGTCACGCGCGCGGCGTGCATCGCCGCTTGCCG
>CAWFZU010000205.1:0-3113 GCA_963820195.1 uncultured Acidobacteriaceae bacterium
GAGGTAATAGCCCCAAAGCCATCATCCTCGGTCAGCGTATCAAGGAGCCTCAGATGATCCATGGCCTTCAGATAATAGAAGCTGATGGCATATCCCAGGATGCTTGTATTCTTGCCTCGCACCTGCCAAACCCATGCATTATCCCCGCGAAAATAGGCAATATCCTCGGTCCGTATATGCGCGTCATTCCAGTCGGAGTGAGTAATTACATTGGCGTCGCACAAGCTGTATCTATGTCGAAGCTCTTTCAGTTTTGGATGATCAGGCCTCAGATAACTCGCAGACTCTTCGGTGAGCGCGCGTTTGTTCCTGCCGGGATCGTAAACTACATCGCGCTGCCACTCGTAAACAGCACCGGTTTCAACCAACTCCACGCCGAAATGCCTCAGAATGCCATTCGACAGGCTTTTCATCCGTCGTTTCAGGCTCACGCACACTCTCCAAGGCGCGCGGCTGGACTGGTGCCGACGCGGTTAACCAAAGCTAACTCAGCAGAATCGGAACGGCCGGCCCTTCGATCAGCGGCTTGACGATCGGCACTTCGGTTTTCACGTATGCGATCTTGCCGGCGTCGATCTCGTCCTGGGCGATGCGGCAGGGCTTGGTGGACTGTGTGGGAACTAAGGGCGCGGGAGCCGCTCTGCAACTGGCGGGCGCGGCGGGCGGCTACCATCACCTTGCGATAGTTCGAGTCGAAGCCGGTTTCAATCGTCATCGGAGTCCTCTCCAAAGTTAAATTGCTGCTGGTCGGGCGGATTAGCCAATCCCGAAGGCCTCGATCACGGGTTTCAGCCGTTCCTGCGAGTTGACTTGCAGACAGCCCGCCGCCACCTCCAACACCCGGCGCGAACGGTAAGGCAATCGGCTCGGCGTTGCGATAGAAGCGTTCGGCCTGAACAATGGCTTCCAGTTGCGCCACCGCCCGGTCGAGAATGTCGTTGACCAAAATATAGCCGTATTCGCGATAATTCTCAATCTCCGTCTGGCCGCGTCCAGCCGGCGGAAGACCTCTGCCTCGTCCACCACGCCCTCGGCGCGGCTGCGATTGCGCAGGCGGGTGCGCAGTACTTTGGGGTTGGGCGGCAAAACAAAGATGCTAACCGCCTCGGGCATGGCGGCACGCACCTGTGCCGCGCCCTGCACATCAATGTCCAGAACCAGGTCGTGGCCCTCCCGGCGGGCCACTTCCAGCGACGCGCGCGGCGTTCCGTAGAGGTCTTTGCCGAAGACCTCGGCATGCTCCAGAAACTCTCCGGCAGCCACCATCCGCTCAAACTTTTCGCGGCTGGTGAAGTGGTATTCGCGTCCGTCCTGCTCCGAGCCTCGCGGCAGACGCGTGGTCCAGGAGACGGAGAACTCGATCCCGGTCAACTGCTTGCGCACCTCGCTGACCAGCGTGCTCTTGCCCGAGCCCGACGGCGCCGAAATGATGAAGAGAATTCCTGCCATTGTGTTGTCCTTCGGACAGTTCTCAGTTTTCAGATCTCAGTTCTCAGTTTTCAGTTGCCAAGTAGATTATCGGCAATCTCAAGAAATAATCAAATAGCCTTCACTTTCCACCTGCTAAGTGGGCACATACTTCCGGATGAAAAACTGAAGGCTGATTACTGAAAACTGAGAACTATTCAATGTTCTGTATCTGTTCGCGGGCCTTTTCGATCTCCGACTTCATGGCCAGTCCCAGTTCGGTGATGCGGGTTCCCTTCCCTCCCGCGCCGCCGGTCTTGGAGAGCAGGGTATTGGCCTCGCGATTCATCTCCTGCAGCAGGAAGTCGAGCTTCTTGCCGACTTCGCCGCCGCCGGCGAGCAGCTCGCGGAAGTGGCCGATATGGGTGGTCATGCGCTCCAGCTCCTCGGCAATGTCGCTGCGCTCCACCAGCACGGCAACCTCCTCCAGCAGACGCTGGCGGTTGAACTCCGGGCCGGTGGCCGCCAGCAGCCGCTCGGTGAGCCGGTCCTGATAGCGCTGTTCGACCTCGGGACGCATCGCCGCGACGCCCTCGGTGACCTCGGCCAGGCGGTCCAGCGTGCCGTGCAGAATCGCCTCCAGCGCCTCGCCTTCCCGTGCCCGCATCGTCTTCAACTCCTCCAGCAGCGGCGCAATCTCCCGCCGAGCGCTTTCGGTCAGCGCGGCCTGGTCTTCGTCGCCGTTCGCGCGGTTGTCGCTTTGCAGCGCTCCGGGAAGACGCAGAATCGCGTTCAAATCCGGCTGGCCGCCCAGCCCATGCTCCTCGCGCGCGGCGGCGAAGGCGGCCAGGTAGCCGTTCACCAGCTCGCGGTTGTAGCCCGCCGTTTGCTGGCTGCCGCGATCGATGGAGAGCGTCAGATCGACGTGGCCGCGGATCAGGTTGTCCTTGATCGCCTTGCGCAGTTCCATCTCCAGCGCGTCGAGGCCTGAAGGCAGACGCAACTGCACGTCGAGAAAGCGATGATTCACGCTCTTGACGCTGAGCGTGAAGCTGAGCTGCATCGTTTACGCGGACTTGAGCGCGCGCAAACCCGGTCATCGAATAAATCGGCATGTTCTGGTCCTTTACTTTCTGATTCTCCATACTGTCCGAAAACTTCGAATTCTGACTCCGGAGATAGTTCCAGTCAAACTATCTCGTCAATACTTCCAGTCGTCAACCTTCCATGCCCCGTTCTCTTTGATAAGCCTTGCGCTGAAAGACACTTTCTCAATTTCTCCGCTTTCTTCTATCTTGGCATGACCAAAGACATTCACTTTCCCATTTCCAACTAAAATTGTCTTATCGATTACAAACTCACTCCAGACCGCCTCTGAGCTTTCACGAAAATCTTTATACTGCATCGCGTTTCTAACTTGATACTTTTCCAAAGATTTCTTTTGATGTTCTGAAAGCAGGCCGTACATTTTTTCATAATGCTGGTTTGAATCTAGGTCGCAGTAATTCTTCAGTGCCAATGAAGCCTCGACAAGAAGATGATCCTCGCCATTCGTCGCTTTCTCCGTGGTAGCAGCGCTGATTTGAGTGGAAGGTACTTGCTTCCCTCCCGAACATGCTCCCATAAGTGCCGCGATCAACATTGTGGCAATCGACATGGATGAAATTCGCATTTTCATCACCTTTACACTGCGAGTCTTCTGTTCC
>CAWFZU010000206.1:0-13366 GCA_963820195.1 uncultured Acidobacteriaceae bacterium
GAACGCATCGCTCGATCGCTGCGCACGCCGAACTCCGGCAGGTAGATACCCGGCTCGACGGAGAAGCAGGTGTTGGGCAGCAGCCGCCGCTCGTCGTGGGTCTCCAGATTGTCCAGATTTGCGCCGGCGCCGTGGATATCGGTGGCGATATTGTGGCCGGTGCGATGGGTGAAGAACTCACCGAAGCCGGCCGCCTGGATGACCTCGCGGGCCGCGTCGTCGGCCTCGAAGCCGCGGATCGCGCGTCCCTCGGCGAAGGCGCTCTCGACGGTGTGAATGGCCGCGTCGCGCGCCTTCACGACCGTCTCGAAGACGTGCTGCTCCGTGGCCGTCGGCTCGCGTCCCACCACGCCGGTCCAGGTAATGTCGTAATAGATGCTGCCGGGTTTGTTCTGCCGCGCCCAGATGTCGATGAGAAGAAAATCGCCAGCGGCGATGGGCGAGGAATGCGCGGCGGTCGGCTCATAGTGCGAGTCGGAGCTGTTGGCATTCACGCTGACATTGGGGCCGTCATCCCACACCAGGCCTTCGTTGCGCATGGCCAAGCTCAGCCATTGCATGTGGTCGAACTCGGTGTACGCGCCCGCGCCGGAGCGCACCCTGCGGTCAATCACTCGCCAGCCCTCGTCCAGAATCGCGTCGATGGCCCGCTGCGCGACGCCGTGGCTGGCGATCTGTTCTTCACTCAAGACCGCCTCAAAAACACTGACAAGGTCAGCAGAACTTACAATTCGCTTGCCCAAGCTGCGCAGAAACTCGACCGTTCCCGCATCGACCATGGAGACGTACATGATGGCGTTGTTGGGCGAGTATTGCATGGCCAGCGTGCGTGCGCCGGCCAGCATCGCCTCCAGGCCGGCGGCCAGTTCCTGCCAACTGGAGTAGAGTCCCTTGGCGCCGGGCAGCGCGTCCAGCCGGCCCTGCTCAATGCGATGGACCAGCTTGCGCGGCTCGCCTGTGGCGGGCACAAAGTAGTACCAGCGGCGCGTGATGTGCGCCTTCTCGTCGAGGCCCAGAATGCGTGCGGCGATGGGGTCGCGGTGATGATGGTCGTAAAAGAGCCAGCCGTCAATGCCGGCCTCGCAGAATGGCGGCTTGAATCGCTTCGAGTTTCATATCGGTCATGATAACGCCGCGAGGGCGAAGCGCGTGCATTCAACGCTTACAGCGCCGCCAGAGCCTCGGCCTGCGTGGGGAAGAGGCCGGCGTACTTGGTGATGCCCACCATGGTAAAGACCTTGGTGAAGTGCGCGAGAGGCCGAAGGCGTAGACCTTCTGGCCGGAGTTCGCGGCCTCGATCAGCATCTGGATCACCAGCGCGATGCCGCTGGAGTTGATGTAATCGACCTTGGTGAA
This sequence comes from uncultured Acidobacteriaceae bacterium, assembly GCA_963820195.1. GTDB lineage: Bacteria > Acidobacteriota > Terriglobia > Terriglobales > Acidobacteriaceae > Telmatobacter. The sequence goes on from CAWFZU010000206.1 coordinate 1,357, forward strand.
GTCCAGCAGAACCAGCTTGGCGGTCTCCTTGGGCAGCGCCTGGTAGGTGCCCAGGACCGCATCTTTCGAGGTGCTGGCGATGTCGCCCTCGAAGCGCAGGACGGCGACCGGATGTCCGGCCGGGGAAGTGAGCTGGTCAACACGCGCCTTGGTTTCGCTCTGCACGATCGATCGTCTCCGTATTCTGGCTTCGCGTTTATTCCGCTGTCTTTATCCAGCCGGATCACCAGCCGGACATAACTGCTGTTGCCGTCGGTGCCGGCCACCCACTCGGCTTCGTCCACCAGCGCCTGGATGAGAAACATGCCCATGCCGCGCGGGTCCTTCCTCGCCGTGCATCTTGCGGTCGATGTCGGGCTTGCTGACAGGCCCGGCTTGCGGTTCATGCCCTTGCCGTCGTCGATGACCTTGACTTCCAGCGAGTCGGCGTCGGCCGAGAGTACCACGCCCACGCTGAGCTTTTCGTTCAGGCGGTTGCCGTGCTCAATGGCGTTGATGCAGGCCTCGGCGACGGCGGTCTTCAGGTCCTCGATGCGGTCCTCGCGGAAGCCCATCAGCTTGGCCACTGCCGCCGCGGTACTCATGGCCACCTTCTCGAAGCCCATGCGCGAGGGCAGCCTAACCTCGACCGTGGTGGGCTTGGTTACGATGATGGAGTTGACTTCGCTCATGCCGGCATCTCCATCGCGCCTGTTCCGCGGCACAGCGCCAGTGCGGTCATGTCGTCTCCCTGCGGCCCGCCTTCCGAGAAGGTCTCGATGGCCGCCCACAATGCATCGAGAATACCATCGGCCTTTACCGCCTGGCACCTTAAAAATTCATCCAGCAGCCGTTCGGGACCAAATTCCTCATCCCCCCTGAAGACTTCCGTCAGCCCGTCGGTATAAAAGAGCAGCCGCGTTCCCGGCAAAAACTCGCAGCGTTCGCTGGCGTAGCGCATCCCCGGCAGCAGTCCCAGCGGCGTGCCGGCGGCCTCAAAGAGGCGCGGCGCCGCGCCGGGCTGCGACCAGAAAGCCCGGATTGTGGCCGGCGTTGACCACCTCGATCTCGCCCGCCTCGGGATGCAGCCGCAGGAAGATCGCCGTCACATAGCGCCGGCGCGCCTCTTCGCCCTCGGCCCAGTGGTGCTGATTCATGCGCGCGGCCAGCTCGTCCAGCGGCAGGCCCGTGGCGGCCATCGCGCGGAAGGCGGAGCGGAAGCTGGTGGACATGATCGCCGAAGCCATCCCCTTGCCGGCCACATCGGCCACCGCCATCAGCAGGCTGCCGTCCGGCTGGGCCACAATGTCCAGGTAGTCGCCACCCACCTCGTAGCAGGTATCGGAGCGGAAGGCCAGCGAGTAGCCGGCGATCACGGGCAGCCGCTGCGGCAGTAGCGAGCGCTGAATGGCGCGAGCCGCGTCCATATCCTGCTGCACGCGGGCAAACTCCACGTTGCGCTTGTGGTTGCGGGCGTTTTCCAGCGCCACGGCGGCCTGCAACGCCAGCCCCTCAAGGAAGTCGGTCTCGTAGATTGTCAGCGCGCGGCCGCCCGGAGACGCCACCACCAACTCAGCCATGATTTGGCCGGCGCGGTCTTCCAGCGGATAAGCCAGCGCGCCCGCCTTACCGGGGTCGTCCGCGCCCGGCGCGTCGCCATAACTCAACCCAGCCGCGGGAAAGGCCGCGCCGGCCATCTCCAGCTCGCGCACCACGATGCGCAACACCTGCTCCAGCACCTCTTCCTCGCGAATGGTCGAATGCACCTGCCGCGAAGCCTCCAAGCAGCGCCTGCAAGCGCGCAACCTGCTGCTGCAGATCGATTGTCTCGCCGTTGCCGGGAAGCTGTATTCCAGCCGCCATCGCGCCTATCCCCCGTGAAATTTCACTCTAACATGTGCGAGCGGGCAGCGATTTTATTGCCATTGAAACACAGAACGGAATAGTTTATTGATATGCGGAAGATGAATTGCAGGCGAACCATTGCGGCGCTGATCGCGCTTTGCACGATTGAAATCTGCGCCGCTCAACAGCGGACCCCGTTGCCGGATGTGACCATCGCGCCGAAGTCGAGCGCGGCGGTGAGCGCGCAGATCATCGACCCGGCTACGGAGCCGGCGATTACGCAGGCTGAAAAGCTGCGCCTGATCCGCGACAAGATCAAGTACATCTTTGTGCTCTTCCAGGAGAACCGTTCTTTTGATTTTTATTTTGGCAGCTATCCCGGCGCGGATGGAATCTACGCTGGTCCGGATGGCCCCTACCAATATCGTCAGGTGCCAGGATTCATGCAACTGCTGGTGAATACCGATGGAAGCCTGGGAGTGATTTCGCCCTTCCGGATTCCGGCGACGATTGTCGATGCAAAAGGCATGACCGTGCCGCTTTATCCGGCGGACATCGCCTCGGTGAACCACTCACATACGGCCATTGCGCGCAAGATTGCGCTGGACGCAAATGGCCTGGCGCAAAACTCGGAGTACGCGCTGACCGAAGAGGGCGTGACAATGAAGGACGGAATGCCCTCGAAGGCGCCGACGCTCGAACGCAAGCAGTTTGGAGAGCTGGTGATGGCTCATGTGGACTGCGATACGGCGCCGTTTCTCTGGCGCTATGCGGATCGCTTCACGCTCTTCGATCACTTCATGGACACGATAATCGGTCCGTCGACGCCCAATGCGATTGCGATGATCAGCGGGCAGGGCGGCGAGACGCAGTGGATGCTGCATCCCGATCAGGCCGCGACAGGAGGCCAGGGCAAAGACGCCGTGGTGCCGATGGTTGCCGACCCCGCGCCTTATTGGGGATCGGCGCTGGACACTGCGGACAAGCTCAATCAGCCGCAAGCGGTGAAACCGGCGAAAAGCATTTCGAAGAACCTGACCTTCGCCAGCCTGCCGCTCTCCTTTATGGGCAGCGAGATCAAGAAGACCACGGCTACGGATTTCGATCCCGCATTCGATCTGCCCGATGTGCAGCAGGACATTAATAAAATTGCAGGGCACGGCGTGAGCGCGGTCAACTGGGGTTGGTATCAGCAGGGCTATGACCATGAGATCAACGATGCGTCGTGGAAAGCCTCGCACGAAGGCTACGTGGCGCATCACAACGCGCCGCAGTACTTCGGCTATGTCGCTAACAATCCGCAGGCCAGCACGCACCTGCATGGGCTGAGCGAGTTCTTTGACGCGATTGCAAGAAAGCAGTTGCCGGAGTCCGGCGTCTTTTATCTGCGCGGAGGCTACGGCAATATTCGCGGATGGAAGCCGCTGGACCCCAACCCCAAGCTGGCGGATGTGTACAACGGCAACGACGATCATCCCGGCTACTCGGACACGCAGATCAGCGAAGGCGCTGCTGGCCGAGGAGATCAACGCCATTGCGGCGAGTCCGTACTGGAGCCAGAGCGCGATCATCATTACCTATGACGAGTCGGACGGGCTCTATGATCATGCGCAGCCGCGCATCCGCTCACATGACGCGAATGGGCTGCCGCTGGAGCAAGGGCCACGCATTCCGGCGATTGTGATCTCACCCTACGCGGTGGCGCATGGCGTCTCGCACGTGCCCTCGGAGCACAGCTCGATCATCAAATTTGTGGACGATCTGTTTAATCTGATTCCGTTGGCCGACCTGCCGGACGAGATGCGCGCGCGGCAGATTGGCGCGGATCAATTTGGCCAGCCAAATCTGGGCCCGGCGGACGATAAGGTGGAGGGCGTGGGCGATATGAGTTCTGCTTTCGACACGCTGCGGCTGATGGGCAAGCGCGCGCCGCTGAGCGCGGAGTACGCGACAATTCCCGCGGCGGAGATCACGCATTTTCCTCATACCAACGGCGCGGGATGCAAACAACTGAAAATCACGCCGACAGACTGGGCGCTTCCCAATCCCGTGCCGGCGGACTTCAATCCGCGGCCTGATACAACGCCGGGCGTGCCCACGGCGGGCGGGTGGACGCCATAATGAGAGCCAGGGCGGCTTACGCGATGCTGGCAATGGCGCTGATCGCCTGCGCTGTTGCACAAGCGGCCGAGCCTTCTGCGACTCGTGAAACAACCTTGGCTCGCATGCGCGCGGCGGGTGTGCTGCGCTGCGGCATTGACGTAGAGGAAGCCGAGTACACGACCTCGGACGATCATGGCAATCGCGATGCCTTCGACGCCGATCTCTGTCGTGCGGTTGCCGTGGCTGTGCTAGGAAAAGATGCACTGGTGCGCGTGACACATTATCCGGATGACCGCGCTGCGATGCATGGGCTCAACGCGGGCGAAGTGGAGATGGTGGCCACACTCTCCGACGACTTCACTCATAGTGTGGGGACGCATCTGCGATTCACGCAGCCGATGTTGTGGGACGGCGTCGGCTTTCTTGTGCCGGCGCGAAGCACGGTCGCGCGTGCGCGGCAACTGAGCGGAAAGAAGATTTGTTTTCTCGCGGAGACCGCGGTGGAAGAGAGCGTGCGCGCCTGGTTTGCGCGGGAGTATCTGGAGTTTGTGCCGTTTCCGTTTCAGGAAGAAGGCGAGATGCAGGCAGCCTTCGCCACCGGCAACTGCGGCGCGCTGGCCGGCGACCGCACACGTCTGGCTGAGACGCGTGCGGAGTTGATGCGGCGCGGAATGCAGATGCGATTGCTGCCGGAGTGCATCACGAAGGATCCGCTTGCGTCTGCGGTGCGCGAGGACGATCCGCAGTGGGCGGCGCTGGTGAATTGGGTGATGGAGGCGCTGATCGAGGCCGAAGAGAGCGGCGTGACGCAGGCCAATGTGAAAGCGATGAGCGCGCGGGCTGACAGCGATCCGGTGTTGCGCTTTCTGCTCGGCGGCTCGCGCGAGATCGGCCCTACGCTGGGTCTTGATGATGACTGGGTGGCGCGCGTGATTGCAGCCACGGGAAACTATGGCGAGATCTATGAGCGCGATCTGGGCAGCGGTTCGCCCCTCAAGCTGCCGCGCGGTGAAAACAATCTGCGTGGGCATGGCGGGATCATGTTGGCGTTGCCATTCAAGTAGCGAGGCGAATCATTCCTACTCTTTGCGCACGATCTTGAGCCGCGACAGACCCTGGCGGGCCAGGTCGGCGATGGCTTTGGCGAGCGTGACCGAAGCGTTCAACGACTCAGGGCGCTCCAGGCGAAGATTGAATTTCGCGGCAAATTCGCGGAAGAAAATATCCACGTCGTAAAGAATCTCGACGTGATCGCAGAGAAAGCCGATGGGCTGGAGCAAGACTGTCTTTGCGCCTGATGCGGCGATGGATTCGAGCGTCTGCTCGACGGTGGGGCCGAGCCACTCGCCTCCGCTGGCGCCCTGGCTCTGGAAGGCGAAGAACCACTGCGGAATCTCCGGCACACGCGCGGCCACCAGCGTCGCGGTGCGCCGGGCCTCTTCGGCGTAGGGGTCGGCGGGCTGGCCTTCAGAGGCTTGAATGGTGCGGACCGGGACGCTGTGCGCGGTGAATAGGAGTGGGACGGGCGTTCCGGTTTCGGCGCTGAGCTGGCTCCATGCTGGGCGGAGGCGCTCGGCAAAGGCTTCAATGAGCAGCGGATGATCGGCCCAGCTCGCGGTGAAGTCAATGCGCAGGCCGAAAGTCTCGACTGCGCGGCGATAGAGGCCGACGCTGGTGCGCGAGTTCTGCGGAGCGAGGCAGAGGACCGCGGCTTCTTCAACGCCGTCGGCGCGCATCCGGCTTACAATGTCAGCAATGTAGGGGTGCCAGTTGCGCATGGCTACGTAGACCGGGATTCGCTCGCCGCCTGCGGCTAATTCTGTTTCAACGAGGCGGCCTTGCTCCTGTGTGATTTCGGTGAGCGGGCTGCGGCCGATGAGCGCGTAGCGACGCTGAATCTCCTCGACGACCTCGTGCGGCAGCGGCCGCCCGCCGGTCACGTTGCGCAGGTACTCGGGAATCTGCTCGATGGTCTCGGGCGTGCCATGGGCGAGAAGGAGGACGGCGCGTTTAGCCATGCGCGGCCTCCAGCCGGAACTCACGCACCATGCGCACGACAGCTTGCACGTTCTCGACCGGCGTGGTGGGCACGATGCCGTGGCCGAGGTTGAAGATGTGACCGGGGCGGCCGTTGGCGGCACGCAGAATTTCATGAACGCGCTGCTCTAAAACTTCCAGCGGCGCGAAGAGCGTGATGGGATCGAGGTTGCCTTGCACCGCGTGGCCATGGCCGACGGCTCGCCAGCCTTCATCGAGCGGCTGACGCCAATCCAGGCCGATCACGTCCGCGCCGGTCGCGGCCATTTGCGTTAGCAGCCCAGCGGTCTCCACACCAAAGTAGATCACCGGTACTCCCATCTGCTGGACCGAATGCACCAGGCGCTGCGAGGCCTCGAAGGCGTACTCGCGATAATCGGCCAAGGCGAGCGAGCCGATCCAACTGTCGAAGATCTGGATGACATCCGCACCGGCCTCGACCTGCAGGCGGCAATACTCCGTCAGCACTACCACGATCTTGTCCAAAAGGTTACGCCATGCAGTGGTGTTCGAGTACATCATCTGTTTGGTGTGGATGTAATTCTTTGAACCGCCGCCCTCGATCATGTAGCTGGCCAGCGTGTAGGGTGCGCCGCAAAAGCCGATGACGCCCAGGCGGTCGCGGAAATGCGCAGCGACTTTTTCAATGGCGCAGGCGACGTAACTCAATTCAGCGGCGCGATCGATGCGCAGCGCGTGGATATCGTCCGCGGTGCGGACCGGGTGATGGACGACCGGCCCCTCTCCGGCCTGAAATTCGAAGTCCAGGCCCATCGGCTCCAGCGGCAGGAGCAGGTCGGCGAAGATGATGGCCGCGTCGACGCCCAGCTTTTCCGCGGCGGTGATGGTGACCTCGGCGGCCAACTCCGGCTGCTTGCAGATTTCGACCAGAGTGTGGTGCTTGCGGATCTCGCAGTACTCCTGCATATAGCGCCCGGCCTGGCGGAGAAACCAGACTGGCGTGCGGTCGACCGGCTGGCGCAGGCAGGCGCGGAGGAAACGGCTGGACTCGGCGGTGGGTAGGCTTGATTGCATACAGAGACGATTGTAGCGGGCAGGGCGCTTGACCGCTGGATGGAATGCTGATTAATATCTTCGCAACTTCATTTTCAACAATAAGGAGAGTTCCAATGCATCAACCAACTCTGCGCGGCGTTGCCAGGGATTGCAGCGACACGCGTATCTTCCGCAACCTCGCACTTCTTCTGCTCGCCGTCTGCGCGGCGGCTGTTTCCGGCCCTTTGCCGGTTGTGGCGGCCAAGGACGCGCCCGCCGTGCTGCCCGCTCCGTCCCCCGGCAAAGCGATTGTCTGCATCTACCGCGTCTACAGATTCACGGGCTCCGCTTCACATGACCATCTCTATGTCAACGGCGTCTTTCTGGCCAAGCTCCTCAATAGCGAATACGCATTCATGGAGGTCTCGCCGGGCACTGTGGTTGTCTCCGGATTGCCGGATATGTACTTCGGAGGCATCACTCAGTCCGTCGGCGCGGCGCTGGCCGAGGCCAGAAAGAAGGAGAACGAGCGAATCCGTTTCGAGGCCGAGGCGGGCAAGACCTATTTCCTGAAATGGACCGCGGAGCCGATGGGGGCGGGCATCAAGGTTACGCCGGTGGATGATGCAACCGGAGCTAAAGAGATGAGCAAGCTGCATCTCTCCAAGCCCCCGGAGGCAAAGGACGGCGAGAAGCCATAGGCGAAATGACCGCACTCATGCGGACTGATTGAGACGGTCGCGAATGTCCTTCAACAATCGAAAGAGATGATAAGTCCATGAGGAAGTGCTTTAGGACGATGCTACAAAAAAAACGGCCCCCGTCATTAACGGGGGCCAAATTGCCTTGGTTCTCTCGTTAAACGAGAGCTTGATTGGCGGCCGGACGGCTGGGGGCCGCCGGTGTGGATAGGAGCCTCGGGGGCGGGGCTGCGGATTCTTAGGGCCGCTCCGCACCGGTCGAGGAAGCCGCGTCATGGGGAGGCGCAACTTCCCGGGCCGCCAAACTGTTTTCCATCAACCGGATGGAGACGCTGCTCGACTTTGCGGGCTTGGTCTCTTCCGTGCCGAAGGGTGCATTGCCCAGGGCTACGGTGTGCAAACGGTAGACGGGAATCTGATCTTCTGTGACGAGGTAGCGCCGGACCGCCTCGGCCAGACGTGCTGAACTTTGAATGCCGGCGGTGCTGGCCTGAGGCGAATGACCCTCAATCTCCAGCACGTAGCCTTGATGGCCGGCCAGGTCGGCGGCGAAGGCGTCTAATTGCTTGCGGGCCGCGGCTGACAGGATCGGCTGGCCGCCGCGAAACGCGACGTCGAGTTCGTTTGCCTGGTGATACTGGTCCAGGCCGGAGATGGTTGTGTTCAACTCGTCCACATGGCTGTTCGCGCCCAGAGCCATGGCATGTGCTCGTTGTGCCTGACCGCTGGCGTTGCTGGCCGTCTGGTTAGCCTGGTCGGCGGTGGACTGAGCCCTGCGGATGCCTGCCTGCGCCCTGCCGTCCACGTCCTTAATGTCGCGCCCATTTTTGGCGTTGACTTCATCCAGCTCATTGAGCTCGCCCTTGAGGGGATCCACACGGTTATTGACCCACTTCTTGCGCGCAAAGGGATTGACCCGGCCCCAGAAGCCCTCCTTCGGGGCGTTGATGGAGACCGACGGCGGGGCCACGGGGGAGGGCTGCTGCTCGGCCGTGGCCGGCGGAGTGTTCTGGGAGTTTGTCGCAGGCTGCCCCTGTTGCGCAAGGGCGGGGATTGCAATTGCAGATGCCAGCAAAACAAATGCAAGCTGGCGTGGGAACAAGCTCCGAGATGTGGCGATGATTTTCATCCTGGGTACACCCTTCAGGGTTCATCCTCCGCCAAGGTTGCACGGGGTGAGCGGTCGTGTTTGCTCGCTTTGATAGAAAGCAAGGCGCTCGCCAAAGCTAGCGGTCGGGCATGAAAACCTGGTTATGTTGTGGATTGTTTGACTTAGCGCGCGGTTGCTGCGCGGAGCGGCAACAGAGAAGAGTTGGATGCGGCGAGCCGGGTGTGTAATTTTTGCCGGACAGAGTATTATTTACCCGGTATATCCTGTGGGGTGGACTATTTGGATTCGACGCGGAGGATGCGAATCTCCGGGTAGGCGCCGTTCCAGTCGGCCGAAACAACATCGAAGACCAGACGGAAGTCGCGCTCATCGCCGGGCTTGAGCGGCGCCGCGGAGACCGGTTCGACATCAATATAAGGTTCGCGCACGCGGATCAGCCTGAGCGGCATGGTTTCGTTCTGCGCCACTTCGTTGTAGACAGTGCGAAAGAGTACCTGCACGGTGACGGCGGTGACGGTGCGCGCGCCGGTGTTGGCGATGTGGCCATCCACATAGGTGACCTTGCCTCCGGCCAGGTTGGCGGATTCGCTCATAGCCAGGCCTGTCAGCGCGAGGCTGCTGGCGTAAGGGTCGAGAGGCGCGTTGATCGGCGTCACCGCGCTCTTGCCGCGGGCATCTTTCAGGCTCATCAGGATGGCAACGGCAACAATCGACAGGACAACGGCAGCAGCCACCGCAATGGGTAGCCAGTTGCGCTCTTCCTTCTCTTGGTTCGGTACGACTTCTAGTGGAGTGCTCACGTGCGAGATTTTACACCCGCGAGATAAGAAATTTCCCAACTTCATGTTTTGAGGAATAATGTAGAGCGCAGAGGCTTGATAGATCGACCGGTCCGCCGGCGGATATTTGCGGGCAGGAGGAGACAATGCCAGACGAAACTACGAAGTATCAGCAGTCCGATTACGTATTCAAGGCCAGGTCGGCAGCCGAAGACTGCCTCGAAATTGCCAAGATCCACCACCGCGAGGCCAAGCAACTGTTTGAAAACGCGAGCAGGGCAGAGTCTGAGGGCAGATTGGAAGAGGCCAAATTGTTGACGGACCTGGCAGTGGCGCGGGAGGCGACAGCCGCTGAGTTCGAGAGCACGGCCCGGGGCGAGAGCAGCGACCCGATTGTGGCCGAAATCCTGGATTGGCAGGAAGATCTGACCGGAGGTTATGTCCCCTATGCTCCGACCTTTGTCACCGGAGATGAACCGGTTCCCGAGCAATTGATAGAGGAGCTGAAGCAGCCCAAGCCAGGACCTATCGCTCGTGGGGTGGCTTGGGTGGGGGGCTTGTTCACACGCTAGACTGTCTGTGGCCGGGCATCAACTATCATCCTCAGATCACATCCCCGGCGGCCCCTGCACCAAGCCGATCAGGTTGCCCTCGGGGTCGAAAAAGCCGGCGATGATGCCGCCATCGGGGATAGGGTGAGGGCCAAAGGCCTTCTTCCCGCCCTTGCTTTCAATGAGCGCCAGCGCCGAGCTTACATTCTCAACCGCGACATAAAAAATGACGTGAGCACGTCTTTCTCCCATGGCGCCGATGCCGCCGCCGATGCCGGAGCCGGGTTTGACCAGCGAATACCCCTCGATCATCGGGGTGATCTCCCAGTCGAAGACGCCTTTGTAGAAGGCCTCCAGCAGCTTCTGATCCTTGCCTAGAATCTCGAAATGGACAACCGCATTGGCTTGGGGCATGGATAGAACCTCCTCTTGAGTCCGATATGAGCCTCACTCTACCCGTTCCCTCCCGGCAAAATCCAATGAAAAAACGCTCCGAATAATATTTATCAAAAATCTTCTTGACATCTATTGCGGATTGCGATATACCTATTGCATATTGCGATGGAAGTGCAGCCGGAACGGCAATCCCACCGCAGGGGCTTCGGGTACGGAGCCGGTTTAGGTTCGTGGTTTCCCACCCTAGGTTCTGGATTCCCACCTTTTCGCCGAGTGCGCGAAAGGGATGGGGCACGGAACTGAGGACTGACAACTGAGAACTAAGAACTGATTTTTATGAAGCTGGGCGAAAAAATCCGTTATCTTCGCGAGGTGGAGGGCAGCCTGCGCGGCCTGGACCGGGCGATGAGCCAGCAGGAGATGGTGCGCGATCTGGCGGCCGAGACCGGCTCGAAGCTGAGCCAGAGTTATCTTTCGCAGATTGAAAGCGGCGCGCGGCCGCACCTGACCAACACCACGCGGCAGCTACTGGCCCGCTTCTTCAAGGTGCATCCGGGCTACCTGGTGGACGATCCGGAGGGCTACTCGCCGGAGCTGCAAAGCGAACTACGCCCCCTGGAAGACAAGCTGGACCTGTGGCTGGTAGCGGGCGCAGAGCGCTTCCGCCGGGACCCGGAACTGATGAAGGCGCTGCTGACTCTGGCCCGCCACGAGCACTCACGGGAATGTTTACTGCTGCTGGAAGCCATCCTCGAGACGCCAGGGCTGATGCCGCGGCTGACCGAAGTCCTGCGGCCGAGAAACAGAGATCAGAGATCAGAGATCAGAGATCAGAAAGATACGGAGCCAGCGGAGATCCATTCGCGGAAACAAGGGTTCAAAGCAAATGGCAGGAAAGGCGAGGCATAACGATGCACTGGGAGACTTTTTATTTCGTTTGCTTTCTCGTAGGGCTCTTCCTCAGCGCGTTTTCGCTGTTGGGCTGCATGGGACACTTCGGCGGGCACGTTCACGTGCCGCACCTGCCGCACGCCACGCATCTGCCCACCGCCGGCCATCTGCCGCATGTTGCGCCGCACGGTGCAGCGGGGTTGAGAGCGGGGCAGGCAACGGCCAGCATTCCCTGGTGGAACACCTTCTCGCTGATGATCTTTCTCTGCTGGTTTGGCGCGGCTGGCTATTTGCTTACCCGTTACGGTGGTTTTATCGCCGGGGTCGTGGTGGTGCTGGCCGGAGTTTGCGGCGTAGCCGGAGGGGCGATCGTCTTCTTCTTCCTGGCCAAGGTGATGCTGCCCCACGAGCACGAACTCACTGCGGATGAAACCGAGGTTGTTGGCGTGGTGGGTCGGATCTCGGCTCCGATACGGGCGGGCGGAATCGGGGAGATTGTTTACGAACAACTGGGCGCGCGCCACTCGGCTCCGGCGCGCTCCGAGGACGGCGTGGCGATTCAAAAGCAGGAAGAGGTCTTCGTCGTCCGCTACGAAAGAGGAGTTGCCTACGTCCGGCGAT
>CAWFZU010000207.1:0-3133 GCA_963820195.1 uncultured Acidobacteriaceae bacterium
GGTGGACGCGAGCGCCTGGGGCTATCCGATCCGCAGCCTGAAGGATGTACCGCCCGGCGAGTACACCGTGCAGGTTGTGCTCAACAAGTACGAGACCTTTCACCGCGCGGATGGCAAGACCATCAAGCTGCACATGGACCAGGGCGAGGGGCAGCACTGGAACATCTCGCCCGGCAATCTGATCTCGAAGCCACAAAAGATCACCGTGAAGCCGGGCGGCGCGCCGATTGCGGTCTCGCTGACCGAGGTGATTCCGCCGATCGTCACGCCGCCGACACCAAGTACGTGCGCCACATCCGCATCCAGAGCGCATTGCTGACCAAGTTCTGGGGCCGGCCGATGTTTCTGAGCGCCATCGTGCTGGTGCCCGAGGGCTTCGACGAGCACCCCAACGCACGCTTCCCGCTGATGATCTTTCACGACCATTTTGCCGACGACTTCGGCGACTTCCGCACCACGCCGCCCGATCCGAATCTGAAGCCCGACTACAGCGAGCGCTTCCATCTGGCCGGCTACAACCGCATCCAGCAGCAGGAGGCCTACAAGTTCTATCAGCAGTGGATTGCGCCGGGCTTTCCGCGCTTTCTGATCGTCAAGATTCAGCACGCCAACCCCTACTATGACGACTCCTACGCGGTGAACTCGGCCAATGTTGGCCCGTATGGCGATGCGATCGAGAACGAGCTGATTCCGGCGATCGAAAAGCAGTTCCGCGGGATCGGCCAGGGGTGGGCGCGGTTTACCTATGGCGGCTCGACCGGCGGCTGGGAGGCGCTGGCCGTGCAGGTCTTCTATCCCGATCATTACAACGGCGCTTTTGCCGCCTGCCCCGACCCGATCGACTTCCACGCCTTCACCAACATCGACCTCTACAAAGACAAGAACGCATTTTACCTGGAAGGCGCGCACAAGCGCGAGGCGCAGCCGGCGATGCGCGACTATCTGGGCCACACGTTTATCACCACCGAGGAGATCAACGGCTACGAGCTGGCGCTGGGCGATCATGGCCGCTCGGGCGAACAATTCGACATCTGGCAGGCGGTCTACGGGCCGGTGGGCGCGGACGGCTATCCGCAGCCCATCTTCGACAAGGCGACCGGCGAGATCGATCACAAGGTCGCCGATTACTGGCGCAAAAATTATGACCTGGAAGCGATCCTGGAGCGGGATTGGGCGAAGCTGGGACCGGAGCTGGCGGGAAAGATCCACATTTATGTGGGTTCCGACGACACCTATTTCCTGAATGACGCCGTCTATCGCATGGAAGCATTTCCTCAACACGACGAAGAATCCGCCCTATGGCGGCGAAGTGACCTACGGCCCACGCGCCGAGCACTGCTGGAACGGCGATCCCACACTGCCCAATGCCTACTCGCGGCTGCATTACAACACCATGTACCTGCCGAAGATTCTGGAGCGGATCAAGAAGACCGCGCCCCCGGGAGCGGATTTGACGAGCTGGCGATATTGAGGAAGTCGATTCCCAACCTAGCCGCAAAAACAAAGACGCGGCGAGTGTGGGGCACACGGCTGTATGGAATTAGCAAAATTCAAGTTCGAAAGAAACGGAATGATATTGACAAAGAGATGGGTAACGGCCGCAGTCCTTGTACTTCTTGCCGTGCAGGCGGCGCAGGTGGTCTTCATCATTCATCGCGAGTCGCTCACCTGGGACGAAGACAATCATATGTTCGCCGGCTACATGATGTGGAAGACCGGCGACTACGGCCTTAACCCCGAGCATCCGCCACTGGTCAAGCTGTTGGCCACGCTGCCGCTGCTGGGCGAGAAGCTGTGGATTCCGCCGCTCCAGGGGCGCGATTTCAAGGCCGAGGCCTATCTGGACGGCCGCGACTGGCTGGCGCGCAATGACGGCTCAAGCCAGCGGCTGGTCTTCCGCATGAGGCTCGCCGCGGGGCTGCTGGCGCTGGGGCTCTCGCTCGTGATCTTCTTTGCCGCGCGCGAGTGGTTCGGCACGCCCGCCGCGCTCATCGCGCTCACTCTGGCTACCTTCGACCCCAACCTCCTGGCCCACTCCGCGCTGGTAACAACGGACATGGGCGTTTCGCTCTTCTTTCTGGCCAGCCTCTACGCCTTCTATCGCTACGTCAAGCAACCCTCGCTCCTCCGCCTGCTGCTGACCGGCATCGCGGCCGGACTGCTGCTGGCCACCAAGCACTCTGGCGTTCTGCTGGCGCCCATGCTTCTGTTGCTGATTGGCTTTGAGCTGATCGCCGCGCCCAGAGGCACACGCGCGCGGCTGGCGCTGCGATTGAGCGGCGCCTTTGCGGCGATTGTCGTGATCGGCGTCGTGGTGCTGTGGGCCTTTTATGGCTTCCGCTACTCAGCCCGTCCGGCGGGCCTCGCGCTAAGCTCCTCGCTCGCCGATTACGTCTCTCCGCTTACCCACTTCAATGCCGCTGCCGTGTTGGCAATCGCCCACCTGCGCTTACTGCCGGAGTCCTATCTGATGGGACTGGTCGATGTGAAGCGCATGGCCCAGTACTACCCCACCTTCATCTTCGGCAAGGTCTACGCCAGCGGCCAGTGGTGGTATTTTCCCGTGGTCATCCTCATCAAGACCACCCTCGGATTGCTTGCGCTGCTGACGCTAACGGCCTTTGCCATCCTCGCCGGCTGCCTGCGCAAGGGCAGGGAATTGGCCTGGCTGCTCGTGCCCGGTGGATTTTATCTAGCTGTCGCGATGCTCTCGGGGATGAACATCGGCGCGCGCCATCTGCTGCCGATCGATGTCATGGCGGTAATCCTCGTCGGCGCTGGCCTGGCCTCACTGGCCGCATCGGACCGTCGCTGGGCGAGAATCGCAACCTGGGTGGGAGCGGCGCTCGTCCTTGCGCACATCGCCTCCGCGCTCGCCGTATTCCCCAACGACATGGCCTACGCCAACGAAGCCTGGGGCGGACCGAAGAACGTCCACAACCTGCTCAGCGACGCCAACGTGGATTGGGCGCAGCAGCTCTATCAAGTCAAGGACTGGCAGGATCGCCACCCCGGCGAGGAGTGCTGGTTTGCGTATTTTGCCTATCCCGAGATCGACCCCGCCGTCTACGGCATCCACTGCCATAGGATGCCCACGCTGGACACCTTTTGGCTGGGCGGAGCGGAGATCATT
>CAWFZU010000208.1:0-5226 GCA_963820195.1 uncultured Acidobacteriaceae bacterium
GACGCATCCATGTGGTGATCTCATTGGAGCCGGCCCGAGCCCCGCCGATGATGAGGATCCGTGTGATCCGTCGGATCCCTCAGGCGACGGAAAGGGTGATTACTCCCATCGGTCGTCACGCGCCTCCTCACCTTACTCGTGCGGACTTCGGGAAGGGGATTAGTGCCGGGATGCAGGCAGATCTATGGTTTGAGGTGGAGGATAAAAATATCGGCGATGGACACTGGAATCTATCCACGACATTTGCCAGAGGGCGGCGGTCGGCGGTCAGGGGATTTGGTTGCGAACCGCGGCCTGATCGAGGGGCATCCGTTCCGGCGCCGGCGCTTAGAGAGCTTGCGAGGCCCTATGCAGGTTATCTCCATTGTCAATCAGAAATGTGGCGTCGGGAAAACGACCCTCTCGAGTTCGTCAACCTCTCATCTCACGTCGACAAGCGCGCCGCGCGCGCTGCGTTTACCGTGCATAGTGAGTGGATGCTTTTTAGACGACTCGGGAAGTTCCGAGGGTTGAGATTCCGAATCTACCGCTCTCTTCGATGAGCGGTGTGTTCCGGTTCCCGAAGTGCGCCAGGGGATCACGTTGATTCATGGCACGACCAGCTCGGAATGATAGTTGTGCGACCGCCGGCGGAGGCGAGTTGCGCGTGGACACTTTGTCTGTCATCGGCAATGAGCGGGCAATTCGATTATTGCGTGCTCGATCCGCCGCCGACGTTGGGCATCCGTATGATTGCAGCGCTCGGAGCAGTTAATTTGTTGCGATGGCTCATCGACTGAAGAAGCAACTCGACCCGAGCCTGTCAGAAGGCAGCTGCATGGGTATTCCGGTGCGCGAGCAGTGGAACCCGAAACTCAAGTTTTTAGGAATTATCGTGTCGCTTCATACTCACAATTCGGTGTGGTAAAATGGTCTTTCGGCTGTTCCGGAGAACTACCAGGAAGTAAGAGATGCCGCTCGTTAAAATTTCGACCCGTAGCGCAATTCCGCGGGCGCTGAGTGTGCACCGGGACGGTATGCGAAGTGCGGCGGCTCTGGGGAAACAAGTGTTGATGCTCTTGCTTCAGACCTCGAATGAGGGGTATGGTTAAGCGACAGGGAGCGCGCGCCCGCATGATCAAGTTTGACGACCTGAAGGACTTCGATGTGACGGCGCTTGGGCCTGCGATGCCCCCGCCGGGATCGGGTTCGCCCTGCGCGTTACCGGTCGATGCGATCTATCCGGATCCAGACACCGCAACGGACTGTCGGAATCGACCATCGCGGAGCTCGCTGAAACTATTCTGGGTGGACGGCTTTGAGGCTATCACGTGCGCACGCATCCCGAGCGTGCGGGCTGCTATGTCATCAGTTACGGCGAGCGGCGCTGGCTGTGCGCCTGTTGGGCCTTGCGACGATCGCCGCGGTCATCAATGACTCTGACCCGACCCAGGGCGTTCAAAAACTTTTATTCAGCGCGAGGATTTGACGCCCATGCAGGTCGCGCAGTTCGTGGCGAAGCGCGAAGCCGCCGGCGACAGTCGCAGCACATCAAGCGCCCTCGGAAAGCCCAAGTCCTTCATTTCTGAACTTGCGCATTTGATTGCGCCTGGGCGGCGCTCTATCCGAGACGCCTTTGAGCGGGCGCGCATCTGATACCCGCACAGCCTATCTCTTGGCTCGCCACTTTCCTGATTATCCGGAGCAGATCATCAGTTGGCTTTCCTGGGAGACGTCCGTCAGCCGGACCTTGGTGCGGCGGGAGTTGCAGTTGCGCTCGAAGAACTCATGCACCACCTTGCGGTCCAGAGGCTGACACGCACTCGCGGTCGTTGTTGACGAGCTCGGCGACCCTCAAGCTGCACGGTTCGGTTCGCGATCAGGCCACCGTCCAATTCGCAGATGGTCCGAGGAGTCGCCCCGCTCCGGCAGGTGACTTTGACTCATTGGCTTCGCGTATGAGTACCAAAGGCCCCTTGAAGAGCTGCCGCGGCCGATTCGTCTTGCGAGCCATGTAATCGCGGGCACCGTCACGGTCGCCATCCGTTTGGCCGCGCTCGTCGTCTTCCTCGCCCTATCAATGGCCGAGCCGGCGGTGGCGTTTTTCCGTGCGTGACGAGCAGGGCACGTGAAAGGTGCCGACAATGGAGAGCGGCACCGCGACCGAAGGAATGATGGTAGCCGCCAGGTTGCGCAGAAAGAGGAAGATCACCATCACCACCAGGGCGACGGTGAGCATCAGCTCAAATTCCACATCCTGCACAGAGGCGCGAATGGTGGTGGTGCGGTCGGTCAGCACCTTCACCTGCACGGTGGCCGGCAGGCTGGTCTGCAACTGCGGCAGCAGCTTCTTGATGCGGTCCACCACGGCGATGATGTTGGCGCCAGGCTGGCGCTGAATGTTCACGATAACTGCCGGCTGGCGATCCATCCAGGCGGCCTGCTGTGAGTTTTCCGCGGCATCCACCACGGTGGCCACGTTGGAGGTGCGCACCGCCGCCCCATTGCGGTAGGCCACAATCACCGGCTTGTAATCGCTGCTGGCCAGCAATTGGTCGTTGGCGCCGATGGTGTACGACTGGCGATTGCCGTTCAGCGTACCCTTGGCCTGATCCACGTTGGCCGCCGCCAGCGCCGTGCGCAGATCCTCCAGGCTTAGGTTGTAGGCAGCCAACTGCGTTGGATTGGCCTGGATGCGCACCGACGGCTTTTGCCCGCCGGCGATGGAAACCAGTCCCACGCCGGTGACCTGGGAGATCTTCTGCGCCAGGTTGGTGTCGGCCGCGTCCTCGATCTTGTCCAGCGGCAGGGAATTCGAAGTCAGCGCCAGCGTCATGATCGGCGCGTCAGCCGGATTCACCTTGCTGTAGATTGGCGGATTAGGCAGATCGGCGGGCAAAAAGCTGTTGCCCGCGTTGATGGCCGCCTGCACCTCCTGCTCGGCCACGTCGATGTTCTCGTCGAGATTGAACTCCAGCGTAATGACCGAGCCGCCGCCCGAGCTGACCGAGGTCATCTGCTTCAGTCCCGGCATTTGGCCGAACTGCCGCTCCAGCGGCGCGGTCACCGACGAAGCCATCACCTCCGGCCCGGCGCCAGGATAGAAGGTGAGCACCTGGATGATCGGGTAGTCTACTTCGGGCAGGGCGGAGACCGGCAACTGCTCGTAGCCCACAAAGCCCGCCAGCAGAATAGCCGCCATCAGCAGCGAGGTCGCTACCGGGCGCAGAATGAATGGCCGGGAAGGACTCAGGCTCACTGCTGCTCCTTCTTCTGGTGTTTGCCGTTGCTGTTACCGCCCGCCGGCGCGCCGGGACGGCCCTGTTCGCCAGCCGCGCTGGGAGCTGCGAACGGAGCGCCGCCAGCCGGGCGTGTTGCCGCCTGTCCGGCAGCCTGTCCGCCCCGCTGGTGGGCCACGCTGGCGATTACGATCTGTCCGGGGCGCAGCCGATCCGCGCCATCCACCACAACCTGCTGGCCTGCTTGAAGGCCGCTCTCCAGGATGGTCACCTGACCCTCGGCCAAAGCCATCTTCACGGGCTGCATCCGGGCCGTCGAACTCTTCTTGGCGGCATCCGTATCGACCACCCACACAAACGAGCCCTGCAAACCGCTTTGAATCGCCGCCGATGGCACCACCAGCGCGTTAGGCCGCTCTTCCATCACCAGATGAATGTTGACAAACTGGTTGGGAAAGAGCGCCTGGTCCTGGTTGTCGAAGACCGCTTTGAGCTTATCGGTTCCGGTGGTTGTGTCAATCTGGTTGTCGGCAGTCAACAGATAGCCGCTGGCCAGCTTCTGCGTGTCGTTCTGGTCGTAGGCCTCCACGACCAGGCGCTTTTCCGCAGCTAGTTTGCCAAGCACCTGGGGAAGTTCATCCTCGGGCAGCGTAAAGTAAACCGCGATGGGCTGGAACTGGTTGATGACGACCAGGTTAGTCGTGTTGGCGGTGATGATATTGCCGGGGTCCACCAAGCGCAGGCCGATCTTGCCGCTGATCGGCGACTGAATAGTGCACCAGTTGAGCTGCAATTGAGCCGCCTCTATGGCCGCCTTGTCGGCTTCGATGGCCCCCTGGTATTGTCCCTGCGCAGCCTCATCGGCTTCCATGGCCTCCTTGGAGACCACGCCCGCATCATAGAGCGCCTTGTAGCGGGAGAACTCTGCCTGGGCGTTCTTTAGCAGCGCCTGATCGTGGGCCAGGTTGCCCTTGGCCTGGTCCAGCGCGGCCTTGTAAGGGCTGGGGTCGATCACCAGGATCGTTTCGCCCTGCCTCACCTGCTGGCCTTCGGTGAACTTTACCGGCTCCAGCTCGCCGCTGACTCGTGCCTTAACTGTAACGCTCATGTAGGGCGTCACCGTGCCCAGCGCGGTCAGGAAGATCGGCATCGGTTTCTCGGCGGCGGCTGTCACCTGCACCGGAACCGGCCGGCTCATCAGCGCCGCCGCCTGGCTGGCGCTATTGGCCGCGGTCTGCTTCTGGTTCTTGTAAATCTTCCACACGATCAGCCCCAGGGCGGTGACCAGCACCAGGTACACGACGATACGCACCCAGGAACTTTTGTGAGCGGGGGGTTGTGGCTCAATGCTGTTTGCGGCCAGGTAGGACTCCGGAGCGCCTTCTATGGACATGGTGTCAATTCCCGTCGTTTTCTCTTAAGTGAATGCCCGTAAAATAGGGCATCAATGTGATCCTATCGGGCAGAACACAAACTACCCGTATTCGTTTCTACGGACGCTTGAGTTTCCAGAAAGGTTTCGTCCGATAAGCCAGCCTGCCATGCGGGAGCGTGCGTCTTTCCCGGCGCGGATACACTCCCCCCTGTGAATGGAAGACGAATCCATTGTACGGGAATCGGGCACTCCCTGGGCGCTTGCGGCCCGCGCGATAGCCGAAATTAATTGGACGGCAGATTTGACTCTGTGGTTACCCGCGGCCTGCTTGATTTTAGGGCCTGTTCTGGCCAGTGCGCGCCAGACGATGATGGCCAACCCAGGCGATCCGCATCCTCTACTCCCGCTCATCCGTCGGAAAATCAGCGCGCGGAACCCCCTTTTCCTGTGCGCTCCTCTTTTCGCAAGCGTCTTCGACTAGGATTGTATTTTGAACGGAATGTAGGAACGGAGTTGGCGGTGAGCGCCGTCCGCTCCCGAAACCCGATGAGCCGGTCACCCGGACAAGGACGCTAGTCGAGCCGTTCCGGGCGCGAGCAGTCCGGCTCAGGAGCGAGAACCTGTCTTATGTGG
>CAWFZU010000209.1:0-5721 GCA_963820195.1 uncultured Acidobacteriaceae bacterium
GGAGTTTCGGGCTACGGCCATCGTGAATCATAGGGGAACAGTGTATCGCGCCGAGAGTACAAATGGGAGCGGTTGGAGGTCCGCCAAGAAACTGCTCAACTCCCGCCCCATCAATGTAAAATCCATGGCAGAGTACGACGAGGGGTGTCAACGCCATGAAGATGCGGCCGGGAACACAAACGGGATTTCTGCTGTGCGGCAAGGAGTGGATCGAGGGCGAGGCGCTGGAGGTGCGCTCGCCGTGGGACCAGGGGCTGGTGGGCCGCGTGACCGTGGCCACCCGCGCCGACGCGCGCCAGGCCGTGCACCACGCCGTGGCCAGCCTGCGCCGCACCCGCGCCCTGCCCCGCTGGAAGCGCCGCGAGATTCTCGAGGACGTGGCCGCCGCGCTCATCGAGCAAAAGGAGCGCTTCGCGCAGTTGATCGTCGCCGAGGCGGGCAAGCCGGTGCGCCTGGCGCGCGCTGAGGTGGATCGCGCCGTGCTCACCTTCAAGACCGCCGCCGAAGAGGCCGCGCGGCTGGGCGGCGAGAGCATTCCGCTGGACCTGACCGAGGGCAACGAGGGCCGCTGGGGGCTGGTGCAGCGCTTTCCCGTGGGGCCGGTGCTGGCCATTACGCCCTTCAACTTCCCGCTGAACCTGGTGGCGCACAAGCTGGCGCCCGCGATGGCCGCCGGCTGCCCGGTGATTCTGAAGCCCGCGCCGCAAACCCCGTTTACCGCGCTGGCGCTGGGCGAGGTGATTCTGAAGGCCGGCTGGCCCGGCAGAGGCGCTGGCCGTGCTGCCGCTGAGCAACGCCGACACCGCCTGGCTGGCCGAAAAGGAAGACCGCATCAAGCTGGTCAGCTTTACCGGCTCGGCCAAGGTGGGCTGGGAGCTGAAGGCCCACTCCGGGCGCAAGCGCGTGCTGCTGGAGCTGGGCGGCAATGCCGCGCTGATCGTCCACGGCGACTGGCCCGACCTGGACGAAGCGGCTCTGCGCACCGCGCACGCGGCCTTCGGCTTATGCCGGCCAGTCCTGCATCAGCGTGCAGCGCGTCTTTGTGGAGCGCACGCATCTTCCAGACCTTCCTGTGGAAGGTGGTCGAGGCCGCCGCCAAGCTGGTCGGTGGGCGATCCATCCGATGAAGCCACCGAGGTGGGTCCGCTGATCCGGCTCGGCCGAAGCCGAGCGCGTGGAATCCTGGATCAAGGAGGCCGTCGAGGGCGGCGCCAAGCTGGTGGCCGGCGGCGAGCGCCACGGCTCCGTGATGACGCCGGCGATCCTGACCGGAACCAAGCCGGGCATGAAGGTGCGCGACGAAGAGGTCTTCGGCCCGGTGGTGGCCATCGAGCCCTACGACGACTTCGAGCAGGCGCTGGCCGACGTGAACCACTCGAAGTACGGCCTGCAGGCCGGCTTGCTCACCCGCGATGCCGGCCGCATCCTCACCGCTTATCGCGAACTCGAAGTGGGCGCGCTGATCGTGGGCGACACGCCAAGCTGGCGCCTCGACCCCATGCCCTTCGGCGGCGTCAAGGACTCGGGACTGGGACGCGAAGGCATCCGCTCGGCCATCGAAGAGATGACCGAGCCGCGCATGCTGGTGATCGCGGGCATCTGATCGCAGGCGCCGGACAGCGTCGGTTGCCGTTGCGCGCAGCGAGCAGTTCGGCGCAAACGCTCCGCAATGGCTGCATCCTATTTGGCGATCATCTCCAGCATGGCTTTCACGTCGGCGGCGTGAGGGCCGTCCGGGGCGAGCGCAAGATACTTCTCCAGCGCCTCTCGCGTCTCGGGCGTGGCTTCGACTTTGCCGTTGTGTTATCGGCACATCGGCAAAGAGATCCGACCCCAGGACGAACCAGGCATTGGCCTTGGTGGGATCCGCTTGCACGCACTTGCGGCAGGCCGCCGCCGAATCCTGCGTGTTGCCGATGTTATAGAGCACGGCGCAGATATTGAAATAGGCCAGCCCGGTATTGGACGCTAATTCGGCGGATTGGTTATACGCCGCAATCGCCTCAGCGTTGCGTTTGAGCTTGAGCAGCGCATTGCCCTTGCCAATGTAGATCTGCGACAGGCCGTCTTTCCAGTCGTTCAGTGGCTGGCCTTCGGCGGGCTTTTCCTTTTCCGCCGCGGCCAGGGCTTGGTCATAGGTCGCCAGAGCGGCATCTGTCGAGCCGGAGTAGAGCTGCGCATTCCCCAGCAACTTCAGATTCAGAGACGATGCTTTGATCTCTACCAGTCCCTGCGCAATATCGAGGGCGCGGGGCCACTCCTTTGCCTGCATAGCCTGGTTATAGAGAGCAGTCAGCGCTTCCGGTTTTTGTTCGTCAGCGCTGGTGGAGACCTGGGAGTAGGTCGCCAAGCTGAAGAGCAATGGCAATAAAGCCGCTGCCAGAATTGGAATGGACCGGGGCATCACGTACCTCCGTTCATACGGCATAGCCGCTGTGCCATGTCCCGCACAGTATCATCACGGCCGGAAAGCGATCGCGGAACCTTGCCATCCACCGGGACGGCCACATCCCGCGGCCATCAGCGCAATGAGATAAGAGAGCAGCTGGTCGCTTACGCTTCCTACTTGGACTTGGCTTTCTGTGCTGCCCAGCGCTTGCGCTGCGCATCGGCAATCCGCTGACGAGCCTCGGGGCTAAGCTTGCGGCGCTTCTTGGTCTTGGCAACCTTGGCAGGCTTTGCGGCCTTAATAACCTTAGCGGGCTTCTTGGCCTTTGGGGCCTTCTTGGTTATGCGCTCGTGATCTTGGCGGCGATATTGCCGGTGTTAGCCAGCAGGGAGCGAACCTGCGTGAGCGTTGCGATTTCTGCGTCGATTTGGGCAAGAATGGAATCAATAGCCATAAGTCAAGCATAACTCATAAATCCGCTTTTGCACAGTCTGACAGATCAATTTCCCATTTATGCCGGTGAGATCCCGAACATTCATTCCGGCTTGCCTACGGTTTTCTCCTTGTAAGCCTTCTGCAAAATGAAAAATGCCTGCTTTTTCTTGCCTTGGTCGGAGATAAGTCCCTTGCGATTGAACTCATCCTGGATGCCCGCCAGCGTCCGGTTCGGTGAGCGAAAATCCATCAGTATCCACGGGCTCATGCCTCTTAGTTGTGGTATCCGATTCAACATTCCCAGTTGATGGCGATAGATATTAGCCTGGTACTCCTCTGTCCAGCGCTCGTTTTCCCCGCCATGCAGACCGGCTTTGGCGCCGCCGCCAAACTCGCTCACGATCAGAGGTTTCTGGTAGTCAACGCGCCATTCGGTTGTATCGGCGCTCTCCGCATGACCTTCATACCAGCCGATATATTCATTGAAGCCGATCACATCCAGCGATTTTCCCAGCGGATCATCGATGATTTTTGTTTGCCCCTCCGCGCGCACCAGCAGCGCGGCGGTAATCAGCCGCGACGGGTCTAGCTCGCGCGCATGTGCCGCCTCGCTTTCAATGAATTGCGTCCGCACATCGGTGTTCGGCGTTTCGTTGGCCATCGACCACATAATGATCGCCGCGTGATTCCGCGAGGTTCCTATCTCCTCGTCCAACTGCTGCTCCGCCTTGGCCAGCACCTTGGGATTGTCAAACTGCAACGCCCAATAGACCGGATTCTCCGACCACACCAGCAGTCCCATGCGGTCCGCCGCGCGCAGCATCGTCTCATCGTGGGGATAGTGCGCCAGCCGCACAAAGTTGCAGCCCAGTTCCTTGGCCCAGCCCAGCAGCGTCTCCGCGTCTTGGTCGGTGTTCGCGCGGCCGGTGCGATAGGGTGCTTCGGCATGGATGGAGATGCCGCGCAGAAAGATCGGCTTGCCATTCAGCAGAATTTGCGTGCCTCGCGTTTCGACGGTGCGAAAGCCGATTTCTTCATCAATGGAATCCTGACCAGCACTAATTCTGACTTTGTAAAGTTTCGGTGTCTCCGGCGACCAGCGTTGAATATCTGATGCAACCAGTAGAATTTTTGCGCGCCCGTCCGCGTCGAGAACGCCAGAGCCTTTCGAATTGAGTTCGGGAATTTCAATTTGAACTTTGTCGCCGGTCTTGCCGCCTACGACGTGGACCCAGCTCTCGATGTGCGCAAGATGTAAGGAGCCGATGATGCCGAAGTCGTTGCCGTGCGGTGTGATTTTCGTCTCCGGCGCGCGGGAAAGATGTACATCATACTGATCGATAAACGCCTCTGGAACTTCGATCAGCGAAACCGAGCGCGTCAGCCCGCCATAGTTCCACCAATCGGTTTCGAGCGTGGGAACGCCGTCTTCGTGGCGAGTGTTATCGACCGCCGCGACGATGAAGTTTGCACCCGCATGAATCGCGTCCGTCACCTCGCAGTTGAAGCTGGTGTAACCTCCCTCATGCTCGCAGACCTTCTGCCCGTTGACCCAGAACCATGACTTATAGTTGGCCGCGCCTATGTGGAGGAAGACGCGCGTGTGCTCTCTGGGCTGGAAAGTGAAGTCGCGTTCGTACCAGATCGGCCCTTCGTAGAAGAAGAGCGACTCACGCTGCGTGTTCCAGTCGGCGGGCACCTTCAGCGTGGGGGCTTTCGAGAAGTCGTACTCGGTGGGAAAAGGATCACCGGGCTGAGCCTTGCGATTGAGAAACCAGCCATTCTTCTTCTCTTCATGATGAAAGCTGAAGAGCCCGGAGAAGTAAGGATCGACAATTGAGGCCCAATTGCCATCAAGCGAGATGGCAGGACGCCGGTCAGCACCGGTGAGGACAATGGGCACGGGCGCGGCGTTGCATACGGAGAGAAGGGCGGCGGCCATTGCAGTTAGGATAATCCCGCGAGCGATGAGTGCATTCGGCAGAACAATCAGACGCTTCATTCCTGAGCCTCGACAATTTGAGATTGGAACCATCGCCGCCTTTCAATGTGCGCAGGCGGCTGCTCCAGGTGAACAGACTATCTTACCGCTTTACGGAGCAATCGGCTGATCTCCGCTCCATAAGCCGACTCAGGCACACAACAAGAAGGGGATAGGCCTCGCGGCTCATCCCCTCGCTCGTGCGAATGACTTCAAGTTCGACAGCTTGATTACGATCCCAGATACTGCACGTGCACATATGTGCCGAGGCGTACGTTGTAGGCCAGGTACCAGCCATCGTGGTCCGGATCTTCGTAGATCACGATCTCATCGGAGTCCCACAGCCAGCCGTCGCAGAAGGCAACGTCAAAGGCCGCTACATTCCAGTACCAGCCGTTGAACCAGAAGCGGCCGGGGCCGCCGCCGCCAAGATGCCAAACGTGGCCGCGGCCAAAGCCGCCGGTAAAGCGGCCATGCGCCAAGGGGTGGTCAAGATGATAGTTCGCGTCGCCGCGGCCGGTGTCATGGCCGACCCAGGTCTTGCCATCCACGTGGGGGACGTTGGGGTGGCCATCCTTGTCGCTGTAGTTGCGATTCGGCTCGACCGCATGGGGCGTGCCGGTGACGGCCTTGGGGCCGCTCCTGGGAGGCGCCTGGTGGGTTCCAGCACCCGAGGAACGGGATCCCCCTCCCTTTTCGTTATGTTGAGCGAAGGCTGGAACGGAAAGAACCAGCAAAGTGGCCAATGCTATCTGAATGGATTTCATCGTTTCCTCCGGATGCCCATGAGGGAGAAGAGCGTTTCTTTGCTGCCCTTCTGCCTTGGGCGGGTTATTCCCAACAACATTAGATACAACACGAAAGAACCATGAGCAAGCACGCTGAAGTTGAAGAAAATGTTACAATAAACATGAAC
>CAWFZU010000210.1:0-17870 GCA_963820195.1 uncultured Acidobacteriaceae bacterium
GGCATAAAACTTCTTCGTCGAGCGCACAATCCTCTTGTACTTGGGATGGGCCTTGCGCATCTCGACCTCGACCACGATGGTCTTCTGCATCTTGGTCGAAACCACCTGCCCAACCTTCTCGTTGCGCCGCGCGCCTGCGGTTGCCGGCGCTTGTACTGCCTCTTGAGTCGCCGTCATCTAGAGGGCTCCCTTCTTGGCTTCCGCCGCCGCATCGGTCGCCGCGCCGCGAATACCCAGCGCGCGCTCCCTGGCCACGGTCTTGATCTGCGCGATCTCCTTGCGCAGCAGTTGGAGCTTCCGCACGCCTTCATTGGGTTGCAGCGCGACCTGAAAGCGCAGCCGGAAGAGCTGCTCAGAGGCAGTCTTCTCGTGGTGCGCCAGTTCTTCGTCGCTCAAATTGCGAATCTTTTCCAGTTCCATCGTGTTTCTCTCTCCGTCGTCTCGAATCCTTTTCGGGATGCGCAACGCATCAATCTTCAATAACCTGGGTACCTTCAAAAACCTGGGTGCCCCATCCATTCCGCGTTCTTCGCGGAATGGGTGGGAGACCAAATTACTTGGCCGCTGCTTCGGGCTTCACGGCCCCCGGCCGCATAACGAACTTGGTCCTGAGCGGCAGCTTGTTCGACGCCAGGCGCATGGCTTCCTGCGCAGTCGCCGGGTCCACGCCTTCCATCTCGAACAGAATCTTGCCCGGCCGCACCACCGCAACCCAGTGATCCAGCGCGCCCTTGCCCGATCCCATGCGGACTTCGGCCGGCTTCTTGGTGATCGGCTTATCCGGGAACAGGCGCAGCCAAATCTTGCCGCCGCGCTTGATGAAGCGGGTCATGGCGATACGGCTGGCTTCAATCTGCCGGTCGGTGATGTAGCCGCACTCCATGACGCGCAGGCCATATTCACCAAAGGAAATGCGTAGACCCGCGCCAGGCCTTGCCGCGCCGTTTGCCCTTCTGCTGCTTGCGAAACTTCACCTTCTTTGGCATCAACATAACGAAAACCCTCAAACTCAGTTGTCAGAGATCAGCTCCGCACTCGTTCCCAGCTCCCTGCTAACTAGAACTGACCGACGCTGCTCAACACGTGTCGCCGCAGCCTGACGGCGCTTCTGCTCATAAATGTCGCCGCGATAGATCCAGGTCTTGACGCCGATTACGCCGTAGGTGGTGTTGGCCTCGGTGAAGCCGTAGTCAATGTCGGCGCGCAAGCGTATGCAGCGGCAACCGGCCCTGCAGGTACCACTCCGAGCGGGCGATCTCGTTGCCGTTCAAGCGGCCCGAGACGCGCACCTTGATTCCCTTGCAGCCGAACCGCAGCGCCGAATCCACGCTCTTGCGCATCGCCCGGCGGAAGCTGACGCGCTTTTCCAGTTGCAGCGCGATCGCTCTCGGAGACCAGTTGCGCGTCCAGCTCCGGCTTGTTCACCTCGATGATGTCGATGAAGACGTCGCGGCTGGTGCGCTTGCCGAGCTCGGTCTTGAGCTTGTCAATCTCCGCGCCCTTGCGGCCGATGACGATGCCCGGCCGAGCGGTGCGGATGAGAAACCGCAGCTTGTTGCCGGGCCGCTCGATCTCCACCGAGCTGACGCCAGCGGCCTTGAGCTTCTCGCGCAGCTCGGCCTTGAGCTTCACATCCTCGACCAGGAGCTTGCCATAGTCGCGCTCCGAGAACCAGCGCGAACGCCACGGCTTGTTCACTCCCAGCCGGAATCCGTAAGGATGGACTTTCTGTCCCATGTTCTTCCTCTCAAAACCCTTCAGGCCTACTTGCCGGCCTTTTTCTTGGTTGACTTGGCTGCTTGCCTCGCCTTCGGCGCCTCGACCTTCGGTTTCTTGGCCGCCTTGTCGCTGCCTTCGGCTCAGCCTTCGTCTTGGCTGCCGGCTTCTGTGTTTCGGCCTTCGTCTTGGTGTCTTCGCCGCCTTGGCTGCCTTGCTTGCCTTTGGCGCAGCAGTGGCTCTTCCACCTTGGTCACCATGCCATGGGCCGCCTCGCGCTCGGCCACTGACAGAACGATGTGCGTCAGCCTGCGCTGATAGCGGAAGGCGCGGCCCATCGGCGCCGGGCGGATGCGCTTCATGCGCGGCCCGTCGTTGGCCAGGGCCAGCTTGACGTAGAGGTTGTCCACGTCCAGATCGATGCCCTGCTCGCCGGCCACGTACTTGGCGTTGTCCACCGCCGAGGTCAACAGCTTGTGAATCACCGGGGCAATGCGCTTCTTGGTGAAGGCCGCTGTCGGTGAGCGCCTCCTCAACCCCCCGGCCCTTGATCAGGTCAAGCACCAGCCGCGCCTTTTGCGGCGACACGCGCTGGAACTTGGCCTCGGCCCGGTATTCCCTTGTCTCGACTGCCATTGTCTCTTCCTCAATCTCCGCCAGCGGCTGGTCCTGCATTGCAATCCCAGTCCCTGGTCGCCTAGTCCCTGTCCTACCGCGGCTTGGCGGCGGCCTCGGCGGCTGGCGCCTTGCTGCCCCCGGTGTGTCCCTTGAAGATGCGCGTGGGCGCAAACTCGCCCAGCTTGTGGCCCACCATGTTCTCGGTCACGTACACCGGAACAAACTTCTTGCCGTTGTGGACCGCAATGGTGTGGCCCACAAACTCCGGAAAGATCGTCGAGCGGCGCGACCAGGTCTTGACGACCTTCTTGTCGTTGGCCTGGTTGAGCGCCTCGATCTTCACGGTCAGGTGCGCATCCACGAACGGGCCTTTTTTTGTCGAACGTGCCATAAATCGCTCCTCAGCTTCCTCTACTTCGCCCGGCGGCTGACGATAAACGCATCGGTCCGCTTGTTGTTGCGCGTCTTGTAGCCGCGCGTCGGCTGGCCCCACGGGGTCACCGGATGACGGCCGCCCGAGGTCTTGCCCTCGCCGCCGCCGTGCGGGTGATCCACCGGGTTCATGGTCACGCCGCGGTTGGCGGGACGAATGCCCTTCCAGCGGTTGCGTCCGGCCTTGCCGATGGAGACATTCTCATGATCCGTGTTGCCCACCTGGCCAATGGTCGCCATGCACTCGGCCAGCACCTTGCGGGTCTCGCCCGAGGGCAGCTTGAGCAGGGCGTACTCGCCCTCCTTGGCCACCAGCTGCGCCTGCGTTCCGGCCGAACGGGCCATCTGCGCGCCCTTGCCCGGCCGCAGTTCGATGGCATGAACCGTGGTGCCGGAGGGAATGTTCTTGAGCGGCAACGCATTGCCCACCAGAATGTCGGCCTCGGGACCGGAGCTGACCGTCGCGCCCACCTTCAGGCCAACCGGCTGCAGGATGTAGCGCTTCTCGCCGTCCAGATAATGAATCAGCGCAATGCGCGCCGAGCGGTTGGGATCGTACTCGATGGTCGCCACCTTGCCCGGCACGCCATACTTCTCGCGCTTGAAGTCGATCAGGCGCAGCATCTGCTTGTGGCCGCCGCCCTGGTGGCGGATGGTCAGATCGCCCGTGTTGCGGCGTCCGCCGGTGCGCTGCTTGACCGCCAGAAGCGGCTTGTGCGGCTTCGCCGTCGTCAGGTCGTCATTGACCTGCGTGGTCTTGAAGCGCAGCGTCGGCGTGATCGGTCTGTATGTCTTGATTGCCATAGTCGTTTGTCCTGGAAAGCCGGCGCCCAAACTCTCGTCGCCGCTCTCCCGTTTCTCCGGAACCCATCCCATCTTTCGGGTTCCGATAATCTCTCCAGTTGGGCTTTCAGCTCTCAGTTGCTTTCTGATCCCTGATCCCTGATCCCTGTTCACTGCTCTTACAGGTTGCTCACGTACTCGGGCAGCTTCTCGCCGGCCTTCAGCCGGACATAAGCCTTCTTCCAATCCGGCTTGAAGCCGGTGAACTTGCCGCGGCGGCGTTCCTTGCCAACCACGTTGGCGGTGCGAACCGCGGAGACCTTCACTTTGAAGAGAGCCTCAACGGCCTGCTTGACCTCGGTCTTGGTGGCGTCGGGAGCCACGTCAAAGACCAGCGTACCCTCGGTCTCCTTCACGCTCAACCCCTTTTCGGTAATCAGCGGGCGGCGAATTACGGTGTAAAGTGTCGGCATTACGCGGCCTCCGTCTGAGCGGCGATTTTGCGTTTCGACGCGTTCTTCTCCAGCATCTCGGTAATCTGCTCGATGGCGGCCGTCGAGAAGATGGCCCGCTCATAGCGCAGCAGATCGTAGGGATGCACTTCGTTGTTGAGCACCAGCTCCACGCCCTTGAGGTTGCGCGCGCCCAGCACCAGCGCCTGGGTGAGCGTCTTGCCGTTTTCCACCAGCAGCGCGGTGCGCGTCACGTCCAGCTTGTCGAGCGCCTCGCGGTAGAGCTTGGTCTTGGCTTCCTTGATCTCCAGCGTATCCACCACCGTCAGCTTGCCGTCGGCCAGCTTCGCGGCCAGGGCCGAGCGCAGCGCGCCCAGCAGCTTCTTGCGCGGGAAGGCATACTCATAGCTGCGCGGCTGCGGTCCGTGCACCGTGTAGCCGTGACGCCAGAGCGGCGAGCGCACCGAGCCGATGCGCGCCCGGCCCGTGCCCTTCTGCTTCCACAGCTTCTTGCCGGAACCGGCGACTTCGGTGCGGCTCTTGGTCTTGTGCGTGCCCTGGCGCAGCGAGGCGCGGTAGTGCTTGACCGCCTCCCACAGCAGAGCCTCGTTCACCTGGTCCGGCCCAAAGAGCGCGTCGGCCAGCTCCAGCGTGCCCACCTTCTCACCGTTCAGATTCACTACATCCACGTTTGCCATCGTCTTCTTCTTCCGCCGAGCTGCAGCTTAGCTCTCACCGGCTTTCAATCTCTGTGCGCCGCAAGGCGCGTCTGGCCCGCACCGCAGGTGGTTACTTGCGCTCTTGCCGCCGGCCTTCTTCGAAGCCTTCAACGGATCGACCGTGCCGGATCCGGCAAAACCACGGCGCTCGCGCGGCGGAGTCTTGGCCTTGGAGATCAGCACATAGCCTTCGCGCGATCCGGGCACCGCGCCCTCGACCATCAGCAGATTCTCTTCCAGGTCGATGCCGCGAATGCGCAGATTGCGCACCGTGACCTGCTCCGCGCCCATGTGGCCGGGCATGCGCTGGCCGGGAAAGACGCGCGAGGGATAGCTGGAGGCGCCAATCGAACCCTGCACCTGGAACATGTGTCCGTGCGACTTGGGTCCGCCGGCGAAATCGTGCCTGCGCACCACGCCGGCAAAGCCCCGGCCCTTGGAGGTGCCGATCACGTCCACAAACCTGGCCTCGGAGAAGATGTCCACCAGCACCCGGTCGCCGGCCTTGGTAGCCACAACGCCATCGGCGTCCAGCTCCAGCGCAACTTCCTTGATGACCTTCACCGGCGGCGCTTCGGTCTTGGCGAAGTGGCCCGCCTGCGGCTTGGTCACATTCTTGTCCTTGACGAACTCGACCAGGCCGATCTGCGCGGCCTCGTAGCCGTCCTTGGCCAGCGTCTTCAACTGCGTAATCACGCAGGGGCCGGCCTGCAGCACCGTAATCGGGTGCACATCGCCCTTTTCGTCGAAGACCTGCGTCATGCCGATCTTTTTTCCCAGAATTCCTGTAACGCCCATGATCTTCCTCTCCTCATCATGCGATGTTGAATTCATCGCACTGCCGGGGCTCTTCCGAGCCTTTCTACCGTCATTCGCAGTTGCTGCCGTCAAGGCGCGTTTGCGCTCGACCGGCCAGGTGCCTACTTTTCAAACGCCTTGATCTCGACATCGACGCCGGCCGGCAGATCGAGCTTCATCAGCGCGTCCACCGTCTGCTGCGTCGGTTCGAGAATGTCGATCAGCCGCTTGTGCGTGCGGATCTCGAAGGCCTCGCGCGACTTCTTGTCCACGTGCGGCGAACGCAGCACGCAATACTTGTTCTTGATCGTCGGCAAGGGAATCGGCCCGGCCACCGTTGCCCCGGTGCGCTTGGCCGTCTCCACAATCTCGCCGGTCGAGGTGTCCAGCACGCGATAGTCGTATGCCTTCAACCGGATGCGAATCCTCTGTCCTACCATGTTCTTCCCTTCCCCGTCGCCAGTAGTCAGCCTTGATCAGTGCCAGCACTCGTCGCCGCGCCTCAGCGCATCGCTCCGTAGGGCTGCCCGCCTGGTCGCTGTCACGCGCCTACTTGATAATCTCCGAGACCGTGCCCGCGCCCACCGTGCGGCCGCCTTCGCGGATCGCAAAGCGCAAGCCCTTTTCCAGCGCCACCGGCGTAATCAGCTCCACCGTCAAGCTGCACGTTGTCGCCCGGCATCACCATCTCCACGCCCTCCGGCAACTCCGCCACTCC
The DNA here is from genome assembly GCA_963820195.1 of uncultured Acidobacteriaceae bacterium. Classification (GTDB taxonomy): domain Bacteria; phylum Acidobacteriota; class Terriglobia; order Terriglobales; family Acidobacteriaceae; genus Telmatobacter. The sequence goes on from CAWFZU010000210.1 coordinate 6,237, forward strand.
CGTCACGTCCGTCGTGCGGAAGTAGAACTGCGGCCGGTAGCCCTTGAAGAACGGCGTATGACGACCGCCCTCTTCCTTGCTCAGCACGTACACTTCGCCCTTGAAGACCGTGTGCGGCGTGATCGAGCCCGGCTTGGCCAACACCATCCCGCGCTCCACATCTTCTTTCGGAATGCCGCGCAGCAGCAGACCCGCGTTGTCGCCCGCCATGCCCTCGTCCAACTGCTTCTTGAACATCTCCACGCCCGTGCAAACCGTCTTGCGCGTCTCGCGGAAGCCCACAATCTCCACGTCCTCGCCCACCTTCATCTTGCCGCGCTCGATGCTGCCCGTAACCACCGTGCCGCGTCCGGAGATCGAGAAGATGTCCTCAATCGGCATCAGGAAGGGCTTGTCCACGGCGCGATCCGGCCGCGGAACATAGTTGTCCACCGCCTCCATCAGCTCGTCGACCTTGGCCTCCCACTCCGGCTCGCCGTTCAGCGCGCCCAAAGCCGAGCCGCGAATCACCGGCACATCGTCGCCGGGGAACTGGTACTTGGTCAGCAGCTCGCGGACTTCCATCTCCACCAGGTCGATCAGCTCCGGGTCTTCCACCGCGTCGCACTTGTTCAGATAGACCACCATGCAGGGCACGCCCACCTGGCGCGCCAGCAGCACGTGCTCCTTGGTCTGCGGCATCGGCCCGTCGGTGGCCGCAACCACCAGAATCGCCCCGTCCATCTGCGCCGCGCCGGTGATCATGTTCTTGATGTAGTCGGCGTGGCCCGGGCAATCCACGTGCGCATAGTGGCGGTTCGTTGGTCTCGTACTCCACGTGCGCCGTGGCGATGGTGATGCCCCGCTCCCGCTCTTCCGGCGCGTTGTCGATCGAGTCGAACGAGCGGAACTTGATTCTTCGGGTTGTGCTTCTGCAACACCTTGGTGATGGCCGCCGTCAACGTCGTCTTGCCGTGATCGATGTGCCCGATCGTCCCCACGTTCACGTGCGGCTTCTGCGATCAAATTTTCCTTGCCCATGAAGTCTCTGCATCCTCTTCGTAGCTCTTACTGCCCGTTTCACTCAGGGCGCCGGCCATCCGGCTCCAGCCCCAAATGCTCTGCTCCCTACTTGCCCTGCGACCGGCCGATAATTTCGTCGGCAATCATGCGCGGAGCCTCTTCATACCTTGCAAACTGCATGGAATACGATGCCCGCCCTTGCGTGGACGAGCGAATGTCGTTCACGTAGCCGAACATCTCCTTGAGCGGCACAATCGCCTTGATGACCTGCGAGCCGGCGACGTGCTCCATGCCCTCGATACGCCCGCGGCGCGAGTTGATGTCGCCGATGATCACGCCCATGTGCTCCTCGGGAACGGTGACCTCGACGGCCATCACCGGCTCCAGAAGAACAGGACTCGCCTTGCGCGCGGCTTCCTTGAAGGCGATGGAGCCGGCGAACTTGAAGGCCATTTCGTTGGAATCCACTTCGTGGTAGCTGCCGTCGTAGAGCGTCACCTTCACGTCCACGATGGGATAGCCGGCCAGAATGCCCAGCTCGAGCGCGCCCTGCACGCCCTGATCGATGGGCTTGATGTACTCCTTGGGAACCGAACCGCTCTTGATGGCGTTGATGAACTCGTAGCCCGCGCCCGGCGTGTTCGGCTCGACGCGCAGCTTGCAGTGGCCGTAGTTGCCCGAGCCGCCGGTCTGGCGAATGTACTTGCCCTCGGCCTCGGCCTTCTTGCGGATGGTCTCGCGGAAGGCCACCTTGGGCTCGCCCACATTGGCCTCGACCTTGTGCTCGCGCTTCATGCGGTCGACCAGAATTTCCAGGTGCAGCTCGCCCATGCCGCTGATAATCGTCTGGCCCGGAATCTTCATCGGTCCGCACCTTGAAGGTGGGATCCTCGTCGGCCAGCCGCGACAGCGCAACGCCCATCTTTTCCTGGTCGGCCTTGGTCTTGGGCTCGATGGCCACCGAGATCACCGTCTCCGGGAAGGTGATCGCGCCCAGCGCGATGGGATGATGCGGCGCGCACAGCGTGTCGCCGGTCTTCAGTTCCTTCATGCCCACGCAGGCGCAGATGTCGCCGGCCAGAATCTCGGTCACATCCTCGCGCTTGTTGGCGTGCATCTTGACCAGCCGGCCGATGCGCTCGGTCTTGCCGGTGCGGGGATTGAGCACCGTGTCGCCGGTCTTGAGCGAGCCCGAATAGACGCGGACAAAACCCAGCTTGCCGAAGGGATCGTTGATGATCTTGAAGGCCAGGGCGGCAAGCGGCTCGTTGTCGTCCGGCTTGCGCTTCTCTATATGGCCGAGATGGCGGGGATCGATGCCCTCGACCGGAGGCTTGTCCAGCGGGCTGGGCAGGTAATCGACCACCGCGTCCAGCAGCGTCTGGATGCCTTTGTTCTTGAAGGCGCTGCCGCACAGCACCGGGAAGACCTTCAGATCGATGGTGGCCTGGCGGATGCCGGCCTTCAATTCCGCAATCGATGGCGTTTCGCCCTCGAAGAAACTTCTCCAGCAGCACGTCGTCGGTCTCGGCAATGACCTCGATCAACTGCAGGCGGAAGGCCTCGGCCTTCTTTTGCAACGCGGCGGGAATCGGCTCGATAGAGAACTCGGCGCCCATGGTCTCGTCGTGCCAGACAACGGCCTTCATCTCGATCAGGTCGATGACGCCCTTGAAGTTGGCTTCTGCGCCGATGGGAATCTGCAACGCCACCGGCCGCGCGCCCAGCCGCTTGCGAATGGTGTCCAGAACGTGCTCGAAGTCGGCGCCGTTCTTGTCCATCTTGTTCACGAAGCAGATGCGCGGCACCTTGTACTTGTCGCCCTGCCGCCACACGGTCTCCGACTGCGGCTGCACGCCGGCAACGGAATCAAACAGCGCCACCGCGCTATCCAGCACGCGCAGGCTACGCTCCACCTCGGCGGTGAAATCCACGTGCCCCGGGGTGTCGATAATATTGATGAGAACGTCGTTCCACGTGCAGGTGGTGGCCGCCGAAGTAATCGTAATGCCGCGCTCCTGCTCCTGCTCCATGTAATCCATGGTCGCCGTGCCCTCATGCACTTCGCCGATGCGGTGCGTGATGCCCGTGTAAAACAGGATGCGCTCTGTCGCTGTCGTCTTCCCGGCGTCGATGTGCGCCATGATTCCGATGTTCCGGCAACGATTTAGAGGTACGGTGCGAGCCACGGCTACTACTTCCTTTGCGAGCGCTCCTCGCTCGCGGTTAAATCTTGTCGTCTTAACTAGTCCCTACGTCCCTGGTCCCTTATCCCTACCAGCGGTAGTGGGCAAAGGCCTTGTTGGCCTCGGCCATGCGGTGCACGTCTTCCTTCTTCTTCATCGCCGCGCCGCGCCCGTTGGCCGCATCCAGCAGCTCGTTGCCCAGCTTGTCGGTCATGCCCTTTTCGCCGCGGCTGCGGCCATAGGTGATCAGCCAGCGAATGGCCAGCGAGGTGCGCCGGTCGGGATTGACTTCGATCGGCACCTGGTAGTTGGCGCCGCCCACGCGGCGGGTCTTCACCTCGAGCAGCGGCTTGCAGTTCTCCACCGCCTTCTTGAAGAGCTTCAGGGCATCGTCGCCGCCGCCCTTCTCTTCGAGGTTCTTCATCGCCTCATAGAAGATGCTCTGGGCCGTCGACTTCTTGCCGCCCCACATCATCGAGTTGACAAACTTGGTGACCAGCGTGGAGCCGTAGACCGGGTCCGGCGCCACTTCCCGCTTCGCAATGTGCCCTTTTCTTGGCATAATCCTCAAAATCCTCGCGCTTCAAGCGCCGCTTCTACTACCCAAGTCCGGGTTCCATCAACCGCCCCGGAACCGTGTTTCAGCCGTCAGCTATCAGCTTTCAGCACTTAGCCTCACTCCGCCTTCGCCGCATCAGCCATAATTCCAATGCACAGGCTGATAGCTGAAAGCTGAGCTCGTCTACTTCTTCTTCGCCGCCGCCGCGCCGCCCTTGGCGCGCTTGGCTCCATACTTCGACCGGCTCTGCTTGCGGTCGGCCACGCCCACCGAATCCAGCGTGCCGCGCACCACGTGATAGCGGACGCCGGGCAGATCCTTCACGCGGCCGCCGCGGATCAGCACAATCGAGTGCTCCTGCAGGTTGTGGCCGATGCCGGGAATGTAGGTGGTAACCTCAATCCCATTCGTCAGGCGCACGCGGGCGACCTTGCGCAACGCCGAGTTCGGCTTTTTGGGCGTCTGCGTGTAGACGCGCGTGCAAACGCCGCGCCGCTGCGGCGAGGCCTGCAAGGCCGGTGACGCCGTCTTGTACCGCGGGGCGGTGCGCCCCTTGCGAACCAACTGATTGAATGTAGGCAAACTGAAACTCCTTACCCCGTCAAAAAAACCTGCCAGCAACCATCAAAATCCACCAACGCGCGCAGTCCGCAAAAGCCTTCCAGTGCAAAAGCGCGACATAATACCGTCGCGCACGCGCACGGAAGCTCTATCCTTCTGCTTCGCGTCTGTCTTCGTACCTATCTCAGACGAAAACCGGGACGGTGGTTGAGCGTTTTCCCGCACTTTCCTGGAAAAGCCAACTCCGTTTCGCCAGTTCCGGCCCGCATAGCCCTCCAAGGCGGAGAACGCGCGGACGCCGATGCTATGTGTCCCTGCCCTTCGCAAGAAAGAGCAAATCCGGGAGATCTCTGGCCGTCCAACAGCGCCCGGCCCTGGGGCTCATCCCGCGCCATGGACCACCAGCACGGAGTACCCGCACGCACCCGCCGTCAAGACACACGGCCAGATGCGTTCTTGCGCAACCTTTTAACAATAACAAGAAAACGGGGTGGGGTCAACAAATTCCTCCCCACCCCTCAGGATTTTTCCCAATTTAGTTGATGGACTGCAGCTTCCAGGCGCCCGCGTCCAGCGCAAAAGTGGCTACGTGCCTGCTGCTCAGCCGGTTGCCGGGGCCGTTGGCCATGATCTGCAAATCGGTCGGCACGCCGTCCAGGCTTACAGCCTCCACGTACGAGGCGGTCTTGGTTCCTCCCACATCATCCTGCGGATCGCCCACATCATGCGCCTTCAGGTGGTTGGTCGCCACCGTCACCACCGTAATCGTATAGTCCTTGTCGCCGGCATTGAGCGGCTGCCAATGAATCACATCGCCACCCTTCTCCAAGCTGAGCACCTTCTTGCCCTCAGGTGTGAGCGTGAAGTCGGCCCAGAATCGGTTGGGATACAGTTTCGTCCGCTCCCAATATTTTGCCGTCACACCCCGCGCCAGTCCCTGCTGGTCTACCGCGATGTATACGCCCGCCGCCGGCATCTGGTCATATTTGGCCTGAATCAAAGCCTGCGCGTTGGCTTGCGTCAACTCCGGCGCCGATTTGCAGCCCCCCAGCAGCCATCCCGCGCTCAGAAAACCCAACGTCCCCAATACAAGCATCTTCCCTGTGTTTTTCACTTTCCCTCCATAAACCGCACAAGCTGTTTTAAATTGACTCGCAACTCATTTTTCTCCTACTCTCCCCTGTGTGTCAATGGGGTGCAATCAACTTTGCGCGCAAGCGGTGAATTTGTTTGTTGAAAGCGTGATTCTCAGCCTGCGGCGGCGGCATAGAAGCTCAAGGCAGCGTCGCCCTGTTCGACCAGGCGGGTACGTTCAAGCGAGCCGTAGTGATCCTCCAGCCGCTCTTTGCGTCGATGCTCGGCAATGACTAGAGCCCCGTCAGCCAGCAGTTCACTCGCGGAGCCGCCCAGCAGGCCGAGCGTGACCGCGTACTGCGGGGCCGCATCCCAGGGCGGATCGAGAAAGACCACGTTGTAGCGTTCTCGTTTTGGAACTTCCGAGGCGCGGCGAAGAAAAGCACCTACGGCAGAGGCGTGGATGCGGAATCCCCCAGAGTTTCCCGGACTGGCCAGCCCCAGCCGTTCCAGGTTGCCGCGCAGCGCCTTGAGCGCCTTGAGAGCCTGCTCGACAAACTCCACCCGCGCCGCGCCGCGGCTGAACGCCTCGATCCCCACCGCGCCCGAACCGGCATACAAATCCAGAAAGGCCGCGCCCTGAATGAGCGGCGCAAGCACGTTGAAGAGGGTCTCGCGCAGGCGGTCGCTGGTGGGCCGGGTGGTGAGGCCTGGCGGAGCTTCCAGCGTACGCGAACGGAGCGATCCGGCAATGATGCGCATCGCACTCAGCATACCGGATACAAATCGTGCGACAAAGCAAGGGGTCCGACCTTTTACAATCAAGTTGCATGCGTGGCTGGTCAATTCCGCTGGGCCGTTGGATGGGCGTCGAGGTGCGCGTCCATCTCTTTTTTCCGCTTCTGCTGGTCGTTTGCCTGGGGCTGAGCGGCGCGAACGGCGTGTTGCGCGGCCTGGGACTCTTCCTGGTGCTGGTGTCGGCGGTCGCGGTGCGGGAGACGGCGCGGCTGCTGGTGGCGGCGTGGCTGGGATTGCGGCTGCGCGCGATTCTGCTTCTGCCGATCGGCGGGCTCTTTGCCTATGCCGACCCGGAAAGCCAGGAAGGCTCCGCCCAGGGCGGCGGGCAGTTTGGCATGGCGCTGGCCGGTCCTTTGGCAAATATTTCCACAGCCCTGTTGCTGGCCGCGGCGTTTCTGGGGGCTAGTGGCGAGATCAAGCTGCTGAGCTACCCGTGGATTACCGCCGCCTATCTGCTTCGCTCCATGGTGTGGATGCAGGCAGGCCTGGGCCTGTTGCACCTGCTGCCGGCCTACCCGCTGGACGGCGGACGGCTGCTGCGCGGCAGCTTTGCCCGCAAGCACGGTTTCGCTCTCGCCGGCCGCATCTCCGCCGGGCTGGGCCAGGCGCTGGCGCTGACGGCCATGGCGGGCGGTATGTATCTGCGGGATTACTGGCTGATCATCGCCGGCTTCTTCATCATGATCGGCGCGCAGATCGAGGACCAGGGCGTCTTCTTCCAGTCGGTGGTGGACACCGTGCATATGCGCGAGGTGATGCTCACCGACTTCGCCACCCTCTCCGCCTCCGACACGCTGGCCGACGCGCTGGTGCGCTGCGTTCACTCGCTTCAAGAGGATTTTCCCGTCGTGCGCGGCCCGCAACTGGTGGGCATCATCAGCCGCCAGCGCATCGTGGACGCCCTGCGCACCGATGGCAACGGCTACGTGCAGGCGGCCATGTCCAAGGCCTTCCAGGTGGCGCGCCCCGAGGACACGCTGGGAACCACCATCCGCCGCATCCAGACCGGCCGCGGGCTCTCGCTGATTCCCATCACCGAAAGCGGGCGCGTCGTGGGCATTGTCAGCGTCCAGAACCTGATGAGCGCCATGTCGCTGCTGGCCGAGCAGCGCCGCATGGAACGCGAAGAAGCCCGCGAGGAAGCCCGCTAGGGCGGAGAAATTACCCATGGCCGCCGATCTCGAAGCTGCCCTCGTCCCCGGCCTTTATCTGGTTGCCACCCCCATCGGCAACCTGGGCGACATTACCTTGCGCGCCCTGGACGTGCTCAGGCGCGTGGACCGCATCGCTTGCGAAGACACCCGCCAGACGCAGAAGCTGCTCAACCACTTCGAGATTTCCACCCCCACCGTGAGCTGCCACCAGCACAACGAACATCAACGCGCCGCTGAACTGATAGCCGCGCTCAAGGCAGGCGGGCGCATCGCGGTGGTCTCCGACGCTGGAATGCCTGGCATCAGCGACCCCGGCAACTGGCTGACCGCCGAGGCCATTGCCGCCGGCGTCGCGGTGATCCCTATTCCCGGAGCCAATGCGGCGCTCAGCGCGCTGGTAGCCTCCGGACTGCCCACGGACGCATTTCATTTCATAGGCTTCCTTCCGGAGAAGGCAGGCGCGCGGCGCACCAAACTGGAGGCTCTGGCAGCGGAGATGCAAAGGAACGAGACGGCGCGCACGCTGATCTTCTACGAGGCGCCGCACCGCATTCTGGAGACGCTTGCGGACATCGAAGCCGTTTTTGGTCCTGCCGTTCGCGTAGTCCTGGCCCGCGAGCTAACCAAGATTCACGAGGAGTTTCTGCGATGCACGGTAGCGGAAGCGCGGCGGGAGTTGGCCAGCCGGGATCGCATCCGCGGCGAGATTACCCTGCTGGTGGAGGCTCAGCCGCTGACTCAAAAGGACTCAAGCAGCGCTCCGGTGAAGATTTCCGACCGCGTAGCGCGGCTCCAGGCCGAAGCCGGCGTGGACGAGAAGGAAGCCCTCAAGCGGATTGCCCGAGATCTGGGCCAATCGAAGAGCGACGTCTATCGCGAGCTGCAACGGGAGCGGGTGCGGCGGCGCTGACCGGCTGCATCCACGCTCCGTACTACTGGCATGGAATGTTCTAAAGGTACGGCTTTTCGGCGTTGTCGCCCGGCATTCGATCGTGCAGGATGACATTCAGCAGCGACTTGTGCACCTGGATGCGGTCTTTGCAATCGATAAAACCCAGTTCTTGGAAGCGATTCAAAAAGAAACTCACCTGCGAATGTGTGGTTCCGACCATCTCCGCCAGAACCTCATACGATATCTTCGGAATCAATCTCTCCGGCTCTCCGGGCTGATCATACTCCGCCATCAAGAGCAGAACCCTCGCCAGCCGCTTTTCGCAGGAATTGAAGAGTTGATCGACGAGTTCGGCCTGGATGCGCATACTGCGCGTCAGCAGAAACTTCAGAAACAATTCGGAGAATTCATGCTCCTCGTGCATCTCGCGGATCATCTCCATACGGCTGATCTTCAGCGCGGTGCAGGCCTCGGATGCGGTAGCCGTAGCCAGCCGCACTCCTCCCACTGCCGCCAGCGACTCTTCTCCAATAAAATCGCCCTCGGTCAGAGATGTGATGGTGGCTATCTTGCCAGCGCTCGAAATGACCGTCAACTTCGCCCGGCCTTTTTGCAGATAGAAGACCTCATCCGCTGGATCTCCCTGTGAATAGAAGTGGTCCTGGGCTGCAAGTTGAACAATCTTTCGTCCCTGTCCGGCGTTCGCCAGAAAAACCGCCGGATCAAATGTGTGATTCATCTCGACAGCCATGCAATGTCTCCTCACCCTTATGGGATAACGCGGAAAGTGTGGGATGCACAACTGCAAACCACTGCGGTTTACCTGGCGGCTGCGCCGATGAATACAGATTCATCGAGAAACATCAGAATATTTGCCCGCCGGGAGTGGCGAAGAAAAAACCTCTCCACACCTTTCGAGTACGTTTGCGAACAAACTCCAAAAAATTTTATACGGGCGGGGGAGGGTGGTCTGTATCGTATTGCTCATAACTGAAGAAATCTTTCAGAATTGAGTGTCAATCAAGCCCTGCACTGAAGAACCCCGATTACGAGCGGCTTGATTCATCTCTTTCTGGAGAATGCAGCAGCAGCTTATGAAGTAACCGGGGCCGCAGGGGCGTTTTCGGTTGTCTGCCTCTCAGCCTCACGCTGGGCCGCGTTGTGCGCTTGAACCTCGGCGAGCGCCTTGGGCGTTATGGTGCAGGATGCGCAGCTTCACGGCCCCGCAGGCGGTCATAGAGATACAGATCGCTGGTGGTTCCCAGCGACTCGTTGTACAGCTCAATCGCGCCAGTCACCTGCTTTAGCTCTTCGCTGAACAGGTGAATCGCGTGCAATTGGCTGGCCGTGGCAGGCAGTCAACATGCGCAGTCTTCAAGAACTTCTGGTAGCCGCGGTCCAGCAGCCGCGCCACCTGGCCCCCCAGCAGCGCTCCCGGCCGAACGGCGAAGGCAGCAGGAGCTCCTTTGTCCGCGGCGGCCACCAGTACCGCCCCGGCTCCGTGCTTGGTCACCAGCACACCACCTGCCACTTCATCCCACGGCGTCACATCGAAGGAATGTGCGCGCAGGGTCTCCAGCGTCTGATCAAAGCTCCTGGTACGGGATCGTGGGCTCACCTGTCGCCTTCCAGTCTGCGGGTCTAGGCAGAGTGCTCTGAAGCCCTGCCCCGTACACTCAATCTCGCACACCCGGAGCACCGGCTGCAATTTCCCGCATTTGCTATCCTGCAATATGTATGGAGAGACCAATGAACAACGGAATCCCCCAGCTTTCCGTCAAGGAGCTGAAGCGCCGCATCGATGCCGGCGAGAGCGTCTACCTCCTCGACGTGCGCGAGCCCTGGGAGTACAAGATCGCCCAGATCGGTGGGAAGCTGATTCCGCAGAACGAAGTGCCCAGTCGCCTCTCTGAGATCGACCGAGAGCGCGAGGTCATCGTTCACTGCCACGCAGGCGTCCGCAGCCAGCGCATCGCCGAATTTCTCAAGCAATCCGGCTACCCGCGCGTCGCGAATCTCGCCGGCGGCATCCAGGCATGGAGCAGCGAGATCGATCCCACGGTGCCAAAGTATTAAGGAGAATATGTTCCACGAGATACCGGAAGCAATCTTGACTCGGATGCACAAGCTGGAGCAAATCGACTCCAGAGATCGCGCCGACGGGACGCCTCGCCTGAAACGCCTTCGCCAGATTCCGCCGGACGTGGGAAGGTTCATCGCCATCCTGGCGGCTTCAGCGCCGGCAGGCCGTTGTGTCGAGATTGGTACCAGCGCGGGATACTCTACGCTTTGGCTGGCCCTGGCTTGCAGGGCTGTGGGCCGGAAGATCGCTACCTTCGAAATATTGAATGAGAAAGCGGAACTGGCGCGCCAGACCTTTGATGAGGCCGGCGTCTGGGACGTTGTCGAGTTCGTTCACCAGGACGCTTTGGATTGCCTGCCGAAGATGAAGGAGATCGCTTTCTGCTTTCTGGACGCGGAGAAGGAAATCTACGACAGCTGTTATGAGGCGTTGGTGCCAGGCATGGTTTCCGGCGGAATTCTTGTCGCTGACAATGCGATCACTCATCGGGCGACCCTGCAACCGATGCTCGACCGCGCGCTGGAGGACGAGAGAGTTGATGCTCTGATCGTCCCCATCGGCAACGGAGAACTAGTTTGCAGGGTCAGATGAAAATGCTGTCGTTCTTTAGCCTTACTGCTTTCTGGGCTCAACGCCGCTAATTGCTGGCGGGCTTCTTCACCAGCGATTTAGGCGCGGGCTTGGCGGGGGCTGTGTCGGCCAGGGCCTGGTCGATCAACTGGTAGAGGTTGCTCATGCCGTTGGCAACCTCCATGTAGGGCGCTCCCTTGCTGTGATCCGTGACAATCCAGACGGCCGGAGTGGCTTTTACACCCGTGCGCATGCCCAGGTCGCTATCGGCCTTGACCTCGGCGGCCAGCTTGCCCTGCGGGTCGATTGCGAAGGGCAGGGCAATGTGGCGGTCAGCGGCAAACTTCTCTGTGAATTGGCGGAGGACTGCCAGGTTGTAGATGGAGGTCTGGTTGGCGAAGACCAGATCGCGATACTCGTCGCCCAGGGCCTTGCTGCGGCTGTCAAACCAACGGGCGTTGACGGTAGCCTGCGGACTCCACACGTGGTAGGGGATCAGGAAGTCGTGGCGCACCCAGGGAATCTTATAAGTGGCCGCAGCAGCTTTGAGAATCGGATTGGCGTTGGCGCAGGCAGGGCACTCCATATCCGCAAACTCGACGATCGCCACGCGGGCTCCGGCGGGTGGGTGGAGCGCTGTAGCGTCATGCACCTGGGTTCCGGGCGACGGCGCGCCAAACTGGGCGTATGCACTGGCGGCGGTAAAAAGGATCACGGCGGCGGCAAGGCTCGGCAACAGGCTGTACCGCATCCTG
>CAWFZU010000211.1:0-9681 GCA_963820195.1 uncultured Acidobacteriaceae bacterium
TGCCGCCGCAGTGACTTCCAAAGGGCAGATTACGATTCCGCCCGAGGTCCGCATGAAGCAAGGCACGGCGATCATCATCGGAGCAGGCCCGGCGGGGCTTACCGCGGCAATCGAGTTGCAGCGGCATTCGGGCATCAAGCCCATCCTGATCGAGGCCAGCCAGGAGATCGGCGGCATCTCGCGGACCGTCCGCTACAAGGGCAACCGCATGGATATTGGCGGCCATCGCTTCTTCTCCAAGTCGGACCGCGTGATGCGCTGGTGGCTCGACCTGATGCCGGTCGAGGCCGGCTGCGGTGGCGCGGAGGGGCAGCTGCGTTACCAGGGGCAACAGCGCGAACTTCCCGCGACGGCTTTGTAGCTCCCGATCCGCAAACAGAGGATCTGGTCATGCTGGTCCGCCAGCGCAAGAGCCGCATCTATTTCCTGCGCCGCTTCTTCGACTATCCCATCAGCCTGACCGCGGCGACCTTCAGGAACATGGGCCTGGTCCGCACCGTTCGTTGCGGCGTCAGTTATATGCGCTCGGCGCTGCTTCCTCAGCGCGAGGAGAAATCCCTGGAAGATTTCATCATCAATCGCTTTGGCAAGCAGCTTTACCTGACTTTTTTCAAGTCGTATACGGAAAAGGTCTGGGGCGTGCCCTGCCACGAGATCAGCGCCGAATGGGGAGCGCAGCGCATCAAGGGGCTTTCGCTCAAGGGCGTGGTGACGCACTTCCTCAAGAAGACCTTCGGCCCGAAGAAGCTCCGGCGACATCGCGCAGAAGAAGACCGAGACCTCGCTGATCGAGAAGTTTCTTTATCCCAAGTTCGGCCCCGGCCAGCTTTGGGAACATGCGGCCGATTTGGTTCGCAAGGGCGGCGGCGAGATTCACTTCGGCATTCATATCGACCGCATCCACGTGGAAGGGAACAAGGTGGTTTCGGTCGAAGGCATGAACGAGGCGGGAGAGCGCGTCGACTTATGCGGGCGATTACTTCTTTTCGACCATGCCCGTCCGCGATCTGGTTCGCGCCGTCTCCACGCCGGTTCCCGCCGAGGTGACAGAGGTCAGCGAAGGCCTCATGTATCGCGACTTCATCACCGTCGGCCTGCTCGCCAACAAGCTGGCCGTGACGGAGAAGGACGGCTCGCCGCTCAAGGATAACTGGATTTACATTCAGGAGCCCGACGTGATTGTCGGCCGCTTGCAGATCTTCAATAACTGGAGTCCCTGGCTGGTCGGCAGTCCCGGATAAGGTCTGGATTGGCCTGGAATACTTCTGCAACGACACCGACCCGCTGTGGAAGCTCTCCGACGAGGAGATGGCGAAGTTTGCCATCGGCGAAGTCGCCAAGATCGGCATTCTCAAGGCGGAGGATGTCGAAGACTCCCACGTTGTCCATGTTCCCAAGACTTATCCCGCCTACTTCGGCAGCTATGACCGCTTCGACGTTATCCGCAACTATACTGGACGGCTTTGAGAATCTCTTCCTGGTGGGCCGCAACGGCATGCATAAATACAACAACCAGGACCACTCCATGCTGACCGCCATGACCGCCGTGGAAAACATCGTCAACGGAGTTACGGCCAAGGAGAACATCTGGGCCATCAACACCGAGATGGAGTATCACGAGGAGAAGGCGGAGAAGTAACTCAGACAGACTGAATGCAATGAACTGGCGCCGCCAGGAACGTTACGCCTTCCACTTGATGTTGCAGCCGATGGAGGGACGCTGGTCCGTGGGCACCGGCTTGCCGGCGAGCACCAGGTCGATAGCGGTGCGCAGGTCTTTGCCGGTGACGGGGATGCCGTTGCCGGGGCGGCTTGCGTCGAATTGGCCGCGATAAACCAGGCGGTGATCTCGGCATCGAAAAGAAAGAAGTCCGGCGTGCAGGCGGCTTTGTAGGCGCGCGCCACGGCCTGCGTCTCGTCGTACAGGTAGGGAAAGATTGAAGCCGAATGTTGCCGCCTGCTGCTTGAGTCCGGCGGGGCTAGTCGGCGGGATGGGTGGCGGCGTCGTTGCTGCTGATGGCGACAATGCCGATAGGCTTGCCGGCGTAGTCCTTGCCCAGCGCGGCCAGGCCCTTCTCGATGTGCTTCACATAGGGGCAGTGGGCGCAGATGAACATGACCAGCAGGGCCTTCTTGTCCGCGGAAGTCGTCGCGGCGGACGGTCTTGCCGGTAACAACGTCGGTAAGTGCAAAGTCAGGGGCGGTGGTGCCCAGTTCCAGCATGGTGGATTCGGTAAGTGCCATTGCTTATCCTCCCTGATGAATTATAAGTTAGCGAGTCAGTAAGTTAGCGAGACAGCTATATTATACAAGCAGTTAAAACAGCGGCGTCTGACGGCCGGGCATGGTCAGGCCAAAGTGCTCATAGGCCAGGCGCGTGGCTACGCGGCCGCGCGGCGTGCGGTCGAGGAACCCGATCTGGATGAGGAAGGGCTCGTAGACCTCTTCCAGCGCGTCTTGCTCCTCGGCCAGGGTTGCGGCTAGCGTGCTGAGGCCGACCGGGCCGCCGTCGTATTTCTGAATGATGGCCAGCAGCAGGCGGCGGTCGATCTCGTCGAAGCCGTGGGCGTCCACTTCGAGCATGGTGAGAGCGGCGTTGGCGGTGGGGCGGTCGATGATGCCGGAGCCGCGCACCTGGGCGTAGTCGCGGACGCGGCGCAGCAGGCGGTTGGCGATGCGCGGAGTGCCGCGGGAGCGCAGGGCGATTTCGGCGGCGCCGTCCTGGTCGATGGGAATCTGCATCACCTCGGCGGAGCGCGAGACGATAATGCGCAGTTCCTCTTCGGTGTAAAACTCGAGGCGCAGCAGAATGCCGAAGCGCGACCGCAGGGGTGAAGAGAGCAGGCCGGGCCGCGTGGTGGCGCCGATGAAGGTGAAGGGGCGGATCTCCATCACGTGGGTGCGCGCCGCCGGGCCCTGGCCGATGATGATGTCGAGCTTGTAGTCTTCGAGCGCGGTGTAGAGCTTTTCTTCCAGCACCGGCTGCATGCGGTGGATTTCGTCGAGGAAGAGCACCTGGCGCTCGCGCAGGTTGGTCAGGATGGCGGTCAGGTCGCCCTGAATCTGCAGGGCGGGGCCGGAGGTCTGCTGGAAGCCGACGTCGAGTTCGTTGGCGATGATGGTGGCCAGGGTGGTTTTGCCCAGGCCGGGAGGGCCGAAGAGGAGCACGTGGTCGAGCGCCTCGCCGCGGGATTTGGCGGCTTCCAGGGCGATGGCCAGCTGCTCCTTGGCCTTGGACTGGCCGATGAACTCGCGCAGCCAGCGGGGGCGCAGCTTGAGTTCAAAGCCCTGTTCTTCGTCGGCGCGCGAGGCGCTGACCAGCCGTTCGGGAGTGTTGTCGCGCGCGATGGCCATGCTGGAAGAAGTGTAGCTGTTGGCGGTGGAAGGGGGCAAAGTGCAGATTACCCAGGGGCGAAAAGCAGGCCTAGCCCGCCGGCTTGGCAAGGGCAAAGTGCTTGATCCGCCGGGAAATCGCTTATTGACTCTTTTGATTCTGTTTGCCGGTGAATTTTTTTGCGGGCCAAGAGTAGAGTGGCAGGTGTAAAATCATCAAGAAAAGCAAGGAGTCCTCTATGCTTGACCGTTTTTCACTCAAGGCGCTTGTACTCGCCAGCCTTTTGCTTCCGCTCGCCAGTTGCAGCGTGTCGCCGTCGCTGACCTCCATTGCCATCACGCCCAATACTACTGTGACGGTGACGCTGGCCCCTCCGGGTGTTCCGCAGGGCTACAGTCAATACACTGCTATTGGTATCTATACGCGCGCGGGCCATTCCGCGGATACCGAGGATATAACCAATCAAGTCACCTGGGCTTCCAGCGCCCCCCAGGTGGCAACCATCAACAGTTCAGGAGTGGCCACGGCTACCGGCTTCAGTCCAACTACAGGCTTAGCATGGGCAGGGAATACGACCATCTCTGCCAGCATGCCGGGGTTCGGCGGCGATATTGTCAGCAATGATGTCAGCTTTACCGTGACTGCATGCCAAATTTGCAGCAGCACCTCCACGGAGCCGATTACAGGGCTTACCATCACACCCAGCACCGATTCGGTTGCATTGCCCGGTCAGACAGCCCAGTTCATCGCGCTCGGCACCAGCGGAACTACCGGCCTTCCGACGAACTTGACAACCCTGGTCGCGTGGAGTTCCAGCAATGCGGGGGTTGCCACGATTGGCGCCACCACCGGACTTGCCACTGCGGTGGGGCAGGGCACTACGCAGATTACGGCCCTCTATACAAATCCCGACAGAAGCGTGGTGGCGGCTACGGCGACCTTTACGGTAACCGGTTCGACGTCGGAACCACTGCAATCGATTTCCATCACTCCAGCCACAGAATCGATCCTGGCAGGTCAAACCAGCCAGCTGATCGCGATTGGCACATTCTCGCCGACCGCCACGACTCCAGGCACGCAGGATCTGACAAGTACAGTTAAATGGACTTCCAGCAACGCGTCGGTTGCTTCCATCACCAGTCCCGGCGGCTTACTTACGGCGGTTGGCCCTGGCGATGCCGTGATTACAGCCATTGCGACCAATCCCGACAATAGCGTGGTCACCGCGACAGCGACCGTCACCGTCACGGGTGGTTCTTCATCCGCGGAGCCCTTGATTTCACTGGCGATCGTTCCCGATTCGCAATCGGTTGCGGGGCCAGGCCAAATTAACCAGTTCCTGGCGATCGGAACCTTCTCGTCAACCTCCGCAACGCCAGGCACGCAGAACATGGCGAATATCCCCACTTACACAGTCACCTGGTATTCCAGCAATCCGTCCGTAGCCACCATCTCCAATACCGCTCCTAACGCCGGAGTGGCCACGGCCGTTGGCCAAGGCACGACCGCTATCACGGCAATCGCGGTTAACAACGCGGATAAGAGCGCTTCCTACGCGACGGCGTCCTTCACGGTGACCGGGGCGGCTTCGAATACGATTACCGGGTTGACTATCTTCCCAGCAACGCAGTCGATTGTGATGCCGGAGATTGGACAGCCGAATCCAACCGTCAACCTTGTCGTGATCGGCACCAACGGAGCCGGCCTTCAGACCAACGTGACCCCGCAGGTGTGGACTTCCAGCAATCCGGCGGTGCTGCCCACTGCGAATATCGTTTCCGGGGCCAACACCACCGTGGCCACGGCCATTGGCCCAGGCACAACCACGATCACGGCCTCCTACACCAACGTCGCTTCCACCACAAATCCCGCCAGCAGCGTGGTCACGGCGACGGCAACCCTGACGGTTGCAAATTCGGCGCCAGAGCCACTGCTTTCGCTGGCCATTATTCCCAACACGCCCACGGCGCCGTTCCCGACTCAAACCACCCAGCTTACCGCGATCGGAACCTTTTCACAGGCTCCTGTTACGCAGAATCTGACGAATACGGTCACCTGGAGTTCCAGCAATCCGTTGGTAGCCACGGTTTGCAATGCAACAGCTACCACTACTGTGCCAGCGCGCTGTGCAACGACTCCCGGGCTGGTTACAGCGGTGGGCCAAGGCACAGCCGCCATCACGGCCACGGTGACAAGCGCTACGGACGGCTCGTTCGTGTATGCAACCGTGCCTTACACGGTTCAGGCGGGAAGCGCGCAACAGATGAGCGCGCTTACCATCATTCCGAGTTCGCTGGCGCTTTCCGCAACCGGGCAACCCGGAAACCTGATTGCGCTGGGCACTACCGCAAGCACCGGACTTCAGCAGGATGTAACAGCCTCGCCGCAGCTTACGTGGTCCTCCAGTAACGTCAACATCGCCACCGTCGAGCTCGGCCCTTGCGCCCACGCAAACCTGTACGAGCAGCAATGCGGTGCCACCTGTCCAGACCTGCACCAACGATGCCCCCGGCGTGGTCAAGGGCGTAAGCACCGGCTCCTCCACCATTACGGCAGAATTCAACGATCCCGCCAGCGGCTCGACTCCCGCCAGCGTGGTGACTGCGACAGCATCCGTCAGTGTGACAGCGACACCCGCGGCGGAGCCTCTGCTTTCGATCACCGTTTTGCCAACTACGGTTACAACCTGGGATTTGTTGGGGACCGGGCAGTTTCTTGCGTTTGGGACTTTCTCGACCGCTCCGACCTCAATGGACATCACCAACGGCTTCTTCCACCAGGGTTTCCCCACGGCCAGTTGTAGCGCCGCCTATGCCACGGCCGATGCCGCCGCCGCCGCGGCTGATGCCGCAGCGAATCTCCCGATCACGAATCTCCCTTACGCCCAGTGCTCCTTTGTTCCCACCACATGGGTTTCCCTCCCCGATCAATTTATCTTCCCGATCAACTCCGCCGGAGCTCCGGGTGCGTACGGTGGACTCATTACAGCCGATGGGTCCGGAATCGCGGATGTCTATGCTGTGGCGGCGAACCCTGACGGCACCCTCGTTTATCAGCTCGAGTAGCGGAAGCACAACGGCAACCTTCAACTGCCCTTATGTAGCGCCGACCTACGGCACTACCACTGTCACGCTTCCCAACGGCACTACTACGACCACCACGAACTACAATGACTTACTCAACATTGGCGAGTGCAACTACCTCACGATAGGGAACGGCCTCTTGTCGACGCTGACGGTCTTTGACGCAAACCTGAGTAGTACAGGCTTAAATCAGTCGAATTGGCTGATTACCGCCCTTTCGGCCACCAGCACACCGGCCGATCAGGTGGAAGTCATCCATTGCGGCCCAGGTTCGCCTTCCGGCGGGTCTGTCTGCGAGGCCTCCTATCCCAACGGTACGCAAGTCGTCTTGACTGCGCCAGCCGAAGCGGGTGTGAACTTCGGCGGATGGTCCAACAACTGTGTTCCTTGCACTCTGAACCCAGCCACGCTTACCTGCCCAGTCAATCCAGCCCCGACCATCACAGCGGCAGGGCCAAACTCCTGCGTAGTGGTGGTGGGAGGAGGTTGTACCCTCAACGCTCAAAGCTCCACTTACATGTGTAACCAGTCCAACGTATCTGTGGGAGCTGTTTTCAACTAAACCACCTTCAGACCAACACAAGAAAGCCGCCCTTCGGGGCGGCTTTCTTGCATCTGGCATGAAAAGGCCAAGGCCGGCCTGCGGGGTTCAGGCGGGCACATTCACTCCAGGCCAGTAGCGGAAGGCGCGGAAGGTCGCCTTGCCCGATCCACAGGCGTAGACGGCGGGGCGAACGTCGAGGAAGCCGTCGAGAACGTTGTGGTTGATGCCGGCGATTTCCGCCGATTCCGGGGTACGCTTCCAGCTCTGGCCGGGAATGCCGGTAATAGAAATCGACTTCCTGGCGGTCATTGACGATGCGCAGGGTGGCTCTGGTTGCGCCTGGCTGATGGCGGCTGGGGATGAAGCCATTGGGGTTGCGCGCGCCGATCCCTTCCGGAGAGATAAGGATGCCGGCTGCGTGCTGGGGATTGTAGAAGAGCATCAGGCCGGCCTCGCAGCCAGGCGAGAGTTCAACGTCGATCTCGACGGTGTAGGAGTGCCCGCCGACGGGGGTAGTCAGGGCGGAGGTGTCGGCCAGGGAGCTGCCGCTGCGCCTGCAGAGTGAGCGCGCCGTTGCCGGTGGTGAAACGGGCGGGGTCAAACTCGTGCCAGAAGCTCCACTGCAGGCCGAGTTCGGGGCTGGTGAAGTCGTCGGAGGGATCAAGGAAAGGCCGCTGGATTGTGCCGGGGACGGGCATGGGAATCGCCGCATCCGCGGTGACGCCCTCAGGAACGCGGAACCAGCCGTCGGCGGTCCACTCGATAGGCAGCAGCATAAGCTGGCGGCCCAGTGTGCGGTAGCCGTTTTCATAGGAGTGGACGGTGATGAACCAGCGGCCATCCGGGGTATCGACGAGGCGGCCATGGCCCAGCGAGAGCCAGCGGTCGTCGCGCGAGGGCGTGTGGACGATGGGATTGTAGGGCGAGAACTCCCATGGGCCGTCGGCGTGGCGGCTGCGCGCGCAGACAACGCGCGTGGCTGGTGCCCGGCCCGCCGGTGCCGCCCTCGGCCACGTTGAGATAAAACCAGCCGTTGCGCTCCAGCAGCTTGGGGCCTTCCAGGCAGAGTGCATTCCATGCGAATCGGAGTCGGGTATGGGCCAGGCGTCGAAGACCTTGCGCGGAGGGGTCTTGACCGCCAGGCCGTCCGCGGTGAGCTCGGCCATGCGTCCGCCATCCATGTAGAGAAAGCGGTGGCCATTCTCGGCGATGTGGGCGGGGTCAATGGCGTCGATGCCAAGGCTGACAGGCTCGCTCCACGGCCTGGTGGGGTGATCGGCATGAACCACGCGCAGGCTGCCGTTAGCCGGGAAGTAGACGTAGAAGTGGTCTTGGTATTCGCAGAGATAGGGTGCCCAGACAGTTGCCGTAGTAGCGGCGCAAAGCGGCGGCTACTGGACGCCAGTTGATCAGGTCGCGGGAGTGCCAGATCAGCAGCCCCGGCGCGTAGTCAAAGCTGGAGTGGGTCAGGAAGAAGTCGTTGCCGACGCGTATGGGGCTGGCGTCGGGATGGTCGCCGCCCAGAATCGGATTGTGATAGACGTTCGTGCTTTGCGCCAGGGCGAAGCGGGTCTTGGAAGCGAGAGCGAGGGTAGCGGCATTCAGAACAAAGCGGCGACGAGTTAGCATGGCAGAGCCAGTGTAGCGTTGAGAGGTTTGCCGAGTAAAGCGAGGACGCCGTCAGCGCAAATGGGCGGGCCGAGCCGTTTAGACTGGTAAGGTTCCTTGGAGCACGATGACCCACCGCTTTGCACGCATTCGTCGCTTTCAATTCAATCTGCCGCAGCGCATTGCCGCCGCGCTGCTGGCGGTGTTTCTGGCGCAGGGGTTGTGGCTCACCGGCCACCAGACGCTGACTGATCGCGACTACCAATATGCGCGCTGCGGGCGCGAGATGTGGGAGCGGCCGTCGCAGCTGGCCGGCTACTTTACCAGTTGCGGCAACATTCACGACGGGATTCTGGCCTACCGGCTGGCCGGACTGCCGCTGACGCTGAATCTGATGGCGGAGCGCGGGCTGGACCACTTCCGCAAGCCCGAAGACCGGGTGGTGCAAGCCGACGGCGAGTTGAGCAGTTGGGAACTGCGCCACCAGCTAAGGTACACATTGCTGCTGCTGCGTCTGCCGTTTCTTGCGGGCAGGGTGCGTGCTGGGCGCAGGGCTGTGGTGGGTGACGCGGCGGCTCTACGGCAATCTGGGCGGCTACACGGCGCTTGGCGCTCTACTGCTTCTCTCCGGCGGTGCTGCGAGCCTGCGTTGCGCCCAATTCCGAAATGCTGGCCGCGCTGGGCGTTTATGGCGGCGTCTACACCTGCATCGGCGTGGCTCACGCGATGCAGGGGCCGCGGCGCAAGTGGCGTCCGCGCATCGTGCTGCTGACGGCGGCCTTTGGACTGGCGGCGGCCTCGCATATTGTTGCGCTGCCGGTGGTGGCGCTGCTGGGCCTGGCGGCGATGCTGTGGGTGGCCGAGGGGCGCAGAAGCCAGGTGCTGCCGGTGGTTCGCGGAATTGTAGAGCAACCCATCAGAGTCCCGACCGAGCCGAAATTCGGGTTGATACGCCGCTGCTGCGTGTTGTCCTCATCTCGAATTCCCCGGGACATAGAGGGCGGCGTTGGCCTGGTTGGCGACCCCATCTTACAGCCGTCGAGAGGTGAGTTCCTTTATTCCCCAGATAGGCGGCACGCAACAGCCAGTTATTGCCGAATTCGTGCTCTACC
>CAWFZU010000212.1:0-25261 GCA_963820195.1 uncultured Acidobacteriaceae bacterium
ATAGCTTGCACAACAGGAACGCGAGCGGAGCGGGTTATTCGACCCGCTCCGTACATCTCCAGTTACTCCAAAGGTTGATTCATGGCTGGCGATGTTTCTTATAGCTGGCCAACTGCGAGCCTGATAACTTGGTGGTCGCGCCGGAGCCGTTCCCCAGACGGCCAGCGGAGATCATTACAGATCTCAGCCCGGTCGATCATCCTCCCAATTCGCAAGGTACGGCCTTTATACCGGCATCATGCAGCGAAAAGCACTCAAGCAATGAGTGTTGTTAGCGGGTTATGTGATGTAAAGGAGAAACCATGTATCAGGAGTTCAATCCCCCCTGTAGGCGGGAGTTCGCTCGCCGACTGAGCGGGTACCTTGCGGTACTCGCGGCTCTACTACTAACAATTGTTGCGCCAAGTGCGTATGCCGCAAATGCGTGCAACGTTGTTTACACAATTTCACCGCAAAACACCAGCCAGTTCGGCGCGACCATCACCATTAAGAACAACGGCAGCACCGCTCTGAGCGAATTGGTCGCTTACCTGGACCTTCGCCAACGGCCAGACCATCAGCGGTTCCTGGAATGGCACTGTCTCGCAGAGCGGCGCCAACGTCACAGTGAGCGAACAGTCCGGCCAGACATGGGAGAACATTCCGGCCAACGGAAGCTACTCAGGATTCGGCTTCAACGGCACCTGGAACGGCATCACCAACGCAGTGCCCACCTCGTTCGCCGTCAACGGAACGACCTGTGGAGCGAAGTTGACCGCCACGACCACCGCGCTCACTGCATCCACCACCACGCCAAAGGTTGGCGCCAGCGTCACGCTGACCGCCACAGTTTCGCCTTCCGCGGCCACCGGCACGGTCACCTTCTATTCAGGCACAACTTCGCTCGGAACCGGAACGCTCAGCTCCGGCGTGGCCACACTTGCGACCTCCTTCGCCGCGGCCGGAACAGACTCGCTGACCGCTGTTTACGGCGGATCGACGACCGATGCCACCAGCACTTCAAGCGCTGTCTCCGTGACGGTCAGCGCGGCAGCAACGACCACCACGCTGACGGCGTCCACGACCACGCCGGCGGTTGGCGCCAGCGTCACGCTGACGGCCACGGTTTCGCCTTCGGCGGCCACCGGGACTGTCACCTTCTATTCGGGCACAACCTCACTCGGAACTGCAACGCTGAGCTCCCGGCGTGGCCAAGCTCGCGACCTCATTCGCCTCGGCGGGAACCTACTCGCTGACCGCTGTTTACGCTGGTTCGACAAACGATACGACCAGCACCTCGAGCGCCGTTTCAGTTACGGCCAGCGCCAAGACCGCCACGAGCACCGCGCTGACCGCCTCCACCACCACGCCAAAGATTGGCGCCAGCGTCACTCTGACAGCCACTGTTTCGCCTACGGCGGCTACCGGCACAATCACCTTCTATTCGGGCACAACTTCGCTCGGCACCGGCACGCTAAGATCGGGCGTGGCCACGCTGACGACGTCATTCGCCACGGCCGGAACGGACTCGCTCACCGCTGTCTACGGCGGATCGACCACCTATGCCACTAGCACATCGAGCGCTGTCTCAGTGACGGTCAGTACGACGGCCACGACCACCGCACTCACCGTATCCACCACCACGCCAAAGGTTGGCGCCAGCGTCACGCTGACAGCCACGGTTTCGCCTTCGGCGGCCACTGGCACGGTTACCTTCTACTCGGGCACAACCTCGCTCGGCAACGGCACGCTGAGCTCGGGAGTGGCCACGCTGACAACCTCATTCGCCACAGCGGGGACTGACTCGCTCACGGCTGTTTACGCGGGATCGGCAACCTACGCCACAAGCACATCGAGCGCCGTTTCAATTACTGTCAGCGGCACGTCGTTGACGCCTACGACCACCGCACTCACCGCATCCACCACCACGCCGGCGGTTGGCGCCAGCGTAACATTAACGGCCACTGTTTCGCCTACGGCGGCTACCGGCACAGTCACCTTCTATTCGGGCACAACTTCGCTCGGCACCGGCACGCTGAGCTCGGGAGTGGCCACGCTAGCAACTTCATTCACGATGGCTGGGACGGACTCTCTCACTGCTGTCTACGGCGGATCGACGACCTACGCCACAAGCACATCGAGCGCCGTTTCAGTAACGGTTGGAGGCTCCGGCTACGCTGCGACCGCGAAGGCGAACTTCCTCGCCATGTACGGGGATATGACCGAGGCGAACGGGTACTTCAGCCCGCTGGGCATTCCCTATCACTCAGTGGAGACTTTTATGGTGGAAGCTCCCGACTACGGCCACGAGACAGTATCTGAAACCTACAGTTACTACCTCTGGCTGGAATCGATGTATGGCGCAGTTACAGGCACCTGGACACCTCTTCAGACGGCCTGGGACAGCATGCAAACCTACATGATTCCCAGCACGACCCTGCAGCCGACCAACGCCGGCTACACTCCAAGCGCTCCGGCTACCTACTGCCCGTCGTACGATAGCCCCAGCGACTACCCCTGCCAATTCAGTTCCACCTCCACCGTACCGGTTGGCGAGGATCCAATCGCGCAGGAACTGGAATCCACCTACGGCAACTGGAACATCTACGGCATGCATTGGATTCTCGACACGACCAATTGGTATGGCTACGGCATTGAAGAGAGCGGACCGGGCAGTTCGGGCGCTCCCTCCTTCTACAACTCGTATCAGCGCGGACCGATGGAGTCGGTGTGGCTGACGATTCCGCAACCGAGTTGGGACATCTTTAAGTACGGCAATACCAGCGACGGCGGCTATCTTAGCCTCTTCACTGGGGGTTCGTATACGCAACAGTGGAAGTATACGGATGCTCCGGATGCCGACGCGCGCGCCATCCAGGCCCTGTACTGGGCACAGCAGTACTCCGACGGAAACTCGGCCGTTACCTCGTTGCTCCCGTTGGGCGCTAAACTGGGCGACTATCTGCGCTACTCGTTCTTTGACAAGTATTTCAAGGAACAAGGCTGCCAGAGCACTAGTTGCGCGGTGGAAAACGGCACCAAGAACTCGTCCGCTTACCTGCTGTCCTGGTACTACGCATGGGGCGGCGCAGTGCCGGCTGATGGAAGCTGGGCTTGGCGCATTGGCTCGAGCGACGTCCACTTCGGCTACCAGAACCCGTTGGTGGCTTATGCGCTGTCGAATGACACTTCTCTGATTCCAAAATCGCCCACGGCTAAGGCGGATTGGACCACAACTCTCCAACGCACGCTCGAATTCTACCGCTGGCTGCAGTCGTCGAATGGCGCCATTGCAGGCGGTGCAACCAACAGTTGGGGCGGCGGCAGCAATACAGCCAATCCTCCCACCGCTTGGGGAGGCCAGTATGCGGTTCCTCCTGCGGGAACTCCCACCTTCTACGGCATGTCGTACATCTTCGCGCCGTCTTACGGCAATCCGCCCAGCAACCAGTGGTTTGGAATGCAGGCATGGTCGATGGAGCGCTTGGCCGAGTACTATTACGTAACCGGCAATGCGGATGCCAAGATCATTCTGGATCCCTGGATGAAGTGGGTCGAAGCCAATACCACGGCGACCGCGACTAGCTACTCAATCCCATCGAGCTTGAGCTGGAGCGGACAGCCATCTACCGATTGGAATGCAACCACTCAGGATTGGACGGTGGGCGACCTTGGGGTCACTTACAACGCCGGGTTGTCTGTAACCATTACGGCCAGCGGCCAGGATGTGGGTGTGACCGGTTCGCTCTGCAAGGCCCTGCTCTATTACAGTGCGGGAACCTTGAAGTGGGCCGGAACGCAGGACATGACATCGTTTGACCTTGCCAAGCAGCTCCTGATCGATATGTGGACCTTACACCGCGACAGCATAGGCGTATCGGTCGCGGAAACGCGCACCGACTACAGTCAGCTCAACATCCCCATTTACGTTCCTTCGGGTTGGACGGGAACCATGCCCAACGGCGATCCGATCAACTCCAGCTCGACGTTCCTAAGCATCCGTACCCAGTACGAGACGGATCCGAACTATGCAATGGTTGCAGCCTATGCTGCCAACCCCTCGACGGCGCCGGTTCCCACCTTCAACTATCACCGCTTCTGGGCGCAGACGGACGTTGCCACGGCCTACGCGGTGTACTACCTGTTGTTCCCCAACGACTAAGGGGAAGACAAACCAGCCCGCATAACTGCCAGAGCAGGTTCGCGGGCTGGTTGTTGTCTTGGATAAGGCCGTGATTTCGAGCATGACTTTGTTCCTGGAACGAAGGGATGACACGAAGCCGCGGCCTTTCCCTGGCAAGTGTGCAGCCGAAAAGCCTTGCCGCTTGCAGGTTATCTTCGCTCCGGGTGGTGGCCGTGTTCTGGGCCGACTTATGCCTTGGCAGAATGCCATTCAGGAGAGAAACGATTTTGCTAACTGCTGTAAAAACTTCGACTCGATGACCATATCTGATGTGCTTTTCTCGTTATTCCACCACGCAGAATAGCGTTTGCAATTCCGTCGCTGTAGTCGATTTAGTAACTGTCAAAGCACCCCAAAACCACAAGGATCTATAGGGTTTGACATGTACGCGGTAAACAATTCGTTCAATATCACTTAACTCTACTAAATTTCAACAGGTTTCCATCAACTTTCTAACCTGTTTTGGGAGTAGATGGAGTCCCCGAAATAATTCTTGCAGAATCAATGGCTTGGATTAACTACTTCTGGCGTTGGCGACAGCGGCCAACCTTCCCTTCCGAGGCAGTGAAGGACTACTTTGTCTCGTCAAGGACCTCAATGGCGCGCACTTCCGCGTAGTTCGAGTTGGACGAGAAGGTCAGAAGGATCTTGCCCTGACCATTTGGATGCAGGCCCTGGAAGGTTCGGATCACAGGACGGAAGACGCCGCCGGCGGCTTTGTAGATATCAAAGTCCCGGAGAAGCATGACTCCGTTAGAAGTGACATCGAAGATTCTGCAACCTTCGCCCCCTCGACACTCACCTTGTGGATTCGCGGGGCTGAAATACGACTCCATAAAGTAGAGTTTCATAGTATAGGCGCCCGGCGGCACCGGGATGGCGTAACTGAAATTGCCGAAGCGTTCGCGGGCGAAATACGGGGGTGGCGTGGGCAACGGCTCGGGAAATCTGATCAATCGTCGTTCGCCCGTGGATGAAGAAATCATCTCCTCTCCAGCGGTTGCCATCGATCTCAAGCTCTCCCGACTGTCCGGCCAGGATGCGAATCGGTTCGATCCTTCCATGTGATTCCGGAATCAGCTCAATCCCATTGACGAAAGGGCGCTCGGGGCAGGGCTGAAACTCCAGGTGCACCATTCCATCCGCAGCCGGAGAGATGTCCCTGAATGCGCGGACATCCATGGCGCTCGGCACTCCGTCGGCAACCGGGTCGAAGTTCCACAACAGCATCCGCCCATTGAGCTCGACCTGGAGGTGGTGGAGATTCTCCGAGTCCTCCTGGCCAGCCTCTTCACTTCGTGGATTCGGGTTTGCAAAATAAAGCCGCAGTTCATAGACTCCCGGCGGCACCGGGATGTCGTATGCGAAGTGACGTTGCGATGCCGGGGCCTCATAGTCGGCAGAAACCCCTTCGCGTACTGTGCGGAAGAGCCCGGAATCGGGAACTGGCGGGGTCAGATCGCCAGGCCCGGGCGCTGCAACACCGCCCCGGTAGTACCGGTCTGACTCCCATCGGCGCCCCCAGTGATCGGTATAGCCGTCGCCTGATAATCCTGCCGCAATGCGGATCGCGCCGTCGGCAGCAAGAATCGGAGGAGTCGGTTGCTGGCTACTCTTTTCGGTTAGTGGCGCCTTGGTGCTTGGAGCGGCGGCCGACACAGATGTGACCGCTTTGGACCTTGCCGGTCGCGTCGCCAGCCATATGATCGCCAGCGCAAGCACTGCGGCAGCGGCCACTGCAACCAGCCGGAGCGGCGAGCCGGAGCGCCCCTTTACGGGTTTCGATTGAACAGGATGCGCCTGAATAGGAGCCGGATTCGTAGCTGGCGTACGGCTTTTGAAAACCGGAAGGTACTGTCCCTTCGGAATGGTAATAATCATCGGTTCATCTTTGCCTTCATCGGCAAAGTGATGCTCGAGCTTCCAGCGCAACAACCGGGCTTGCGAGCGAACGATATTGTCCTCGTTGGGGTTGTAGCCGGGTGGCCGGCCGTATACGTGTATGCCGATCTGTTGCTCCGAAGCCGCCTCGGGCTGCTGGTCGAGAGCGCACTCGCAGACGTACAAAAAGAACGCACGAAGCCGCGTCGGTTTCTCGAAGGTGGCACTGGAGCCTACACGCCGGATCAGGTCCCTTCGCGGGTCCGTTTCTTCTTCGCTATTCTCCGGGAGTCCCATAGCAGCCGGCGATTTTTTGGGGATCATCACCATGCACACTCGCCACTCAAATTAGCACAGCGGGAACAACTTGACAACTGCTTGAACTGATCCTTCGGGATATGCCAACAGCCCTGCGTTCTGGCCCTGCCTGTAACGTAACGAATAGCCGCACAACACCCTTTGTCCTAGCACTTTGAGACGCGAATCTCATAAAGCCCGAATGCCGTGGAGGCTCGAAGAGCCGCGTGAGTCACCGTGCTACACGGCTGAATCATACAGACAGCCCTTGCCTCTACTTAAATACACAGGCCTTACATCCCGTGTTGAACATCCACCTCTCCGTTTGTACGTGTTTGATTCTAAACGATCTAGGTCGTGACCCACAGTGTAACCCCTTACATCCCATAAAGCCCCGAAATAAAGTCGTTAGCTGGCTGGGAGCACGGGCCTTTCGCGGTCCGGTTTCCCATCGACGTGGCGCCCTTCAGACCACATCTGCCAAAAAACAGAGGGAAAAAAAGGAGAAGTATCAGAATGAAGATTTTGACACCATGTCGAATCGCCTTGCTCTGCCTCGCCCTGCCAATCGTGGCCAGCGCGCAGACCGATGCCATCAACTTTAACACCACCTACCAAACGATCCGTGGATTCGGCACTTCGACGGCCTGGCAGCCGGTGCTGAACTCGACTCAGGCCAACAACCTGTTTGGCGTTGGCGCGGGCCAAGTCGGCCTCACCATTCTGCGGTCGCGCATCGATCCCAGCTCCACCACCGGCGGCTCCAACTGGCAGACCGAGTTGAACAATGCCCAACAGGCGCAGTCCATCAATTCGCAGGTCATCGTTTTTGCGACGCCCTGGACCCCGCCCGCGGCATGGAAGAGCAATGGCAGCGTCGACGACGGTACGCTGAACACCTCCGACTACGACAACTTTGCCAACTATCTGAACGCGTTCATCGCTTATGAGAAGGCCGGCGGCGTGAATCTTTACGCCATCTCCGTGCAGAACGAGCCGGACTTTCTTCCCAGCTACGAGTCCTGCGGGTATTCCGGCGCGCAGATGGATGCCTGGATCGCACAGGAAGGCGGCAAGATCAACACCAGGCTGATGATGCCGGAGTCGGACAGCTACAATCTCGACGAGTCCGATCCCACGCTGGACGATTCCAACGCGGTGGGCCACGTTTCGATCGTCGCCGGCCACACGTACGGAGTGGCGCCGTTCTACTACACCAATGCCAAGAACAAGGGCAAGGATGTGTGGATGACCGAAACCACCTATACCCCGGCGGCCGGATCCTCCGCCCAGCCTACCATCAGCGATGCCATCGCGGCAGCCGAGCTCTATCACCAGTCCATGGCGGTGGCTCAGTACAACGCCTATGTCTATTGGTGGACGCCACTGTTATTGAACGGAAACAGCCCGAATTACTATGCCTACGCCTTGGGCCAGTACTCGAAGTTCGTCCGCCCGGGCTACGTGATGAACGGAGCCAACAACAATCCGACTTCGGGCGTCTACGTCACGTCCTACAGCGGCAGCGGAAAATACGTGATCGTAGCCGTCAACTCGAATGGCGGCGCCTCAAACATTACCTTTGACATTACCGGCGCGACTCTGACCTCGGTTACGCCCTACCAGACCTCGGCCTCCAACCAGTTGGCGCAGCTCAGCGCAGTCAGCGTTTCGAACGACGCGTTCACGTACTCGCTACCGGGGCAGAGCATCACAACCTTCGTCGGGACAGGTTCCTCCGGCACACCCAGCTTCACGCTGTCGGATTCCGCCTCCTCGCTCTCAGTGACACAGGGCAGCAGCGCGACCGACACTATCACAGTGACGGATGTGGACGGATTTAGCGGCAGCGTCACACTCTCCGCCTCCAACCTGCCCAGCGGCGTCACCGCGGCCTTCGGCACCAACCCCACCACCGGAAGCAGCGTGGTTACCTTCACAGCCAGCAGCACGGCTGCCACCGGGACCTCCACCGTCACCATCAGCGGAGTCTCAGGGAGCACGACGGCCAGCACCACCGTTGCACTGACGGTCAACGCCATGGTAACTTCGGGCTTCAGTTTGAGCGCTTCACCGTCCACTCTCTCTATTACTCAAGGCGCCAGCGGCACCGACACCATTACTGTTAAGGACATCGGCACATTCACCGGCAGCGTATCGTTCGCCGCATCGAACCTGCCCAGCGGCGTGACGGCGTCGTTCAACCCAACCTCTTCGACCAGCTCCAGCGTGCTGACGCTGACGGCCAGTAGTACGGCCACAATCGGCGGGTTCACGGTGACCATCACCGGAACCTCCGGCAGCACGACTGCAACCACCAGCGTTGCTCTTTCCGTCAGCTCCTCCGGCGGCGGCTCCACTCCGGTCTACATCGATGCGGGCGGCGCTGCGTCCGGCTCATGGGCCGCGGATGAAGACTTTAGCGGCGGCACTGCGTTGACCTATACCAACGCCGTCACTACTTCCTTGCTGACAGGAACCGTGCCTCCGCAGACCGTACTGCAAAGCCAGCGCTACGGCTCATTCACGTACACCATCCCCGGATACACATCGGGCTCTTCGCACACCGTCACGCTGTATTTTGTGGAGAACTATGTGACAGGAGCCGGTCAGCGCGAGTTCAATGTGCTCATCAATGGGACACAAGTGCTCACCAACTACGACGTGTACGCGGCGGCGGGAGGCCAGTTCATCGCTGTCCAAAAATCCTTCACAGCTACCGCCAACAGCAGCGGGCAGATCGTGATTCAGTTCAGCCCCGGAGCGATTCAGAGCCCGATGGTCAGCGGCATCGCGCTCGATCAACCGTCGTCCGGCGGCTCCACTCCGGTCTACCTCGATGCGGGCGGCGCTGCGTCCGGCTCATGGGTTGCGGACGAAGACTTCAGCGGCGGCACTGCATACACCTACACCAACGCCGTCACTACTTCCTTGCTGACAGGGACCGTGCCCCCGCAGACCGTACTGCAAAGCCAGCGCTACGGCTCATTCACGTACACCATTCCCGGATACACATCGGGCTCTTCGCACACCGTCACGCTGTATTTTGTGGAGAACTATGTGACGGGAGCCGGTCAGCGCGAGTTCAACGTGCTCATCAATGGGACACAGGTGCTCACCAACTACGACGTGTACGCGGCGGCGGGAGGCCAGTTCATGGCCGTCGAAAAATCCTTCACTGCCACCGCCAACAGCAGCGGTCAGATCGTGATTCAGTTCAGCCCCGGAGCGATACAGAACCCGATGGTCAGCGGCATCGTGATCCAGTGACGAGCTGACCACACCTCGTCGAATTCGTCCGGGCACCCATCCTTGTCACAGTCTCATCGTGACAAGGATGGAAACGGAGCAACCAGCGAGTTGTGGAAGCTGAACCATCGTCAACTAACAAGCAAACCAATCGCTTAGTTAGTCAGAACAAAAACGGGGCGGAGCAGATCTCCCGATCTGTTCCGCCACATAGACCATGGAAATCGGCGGAGCGGGTCACATAACCTGCTCCGCCGCATTTTAAGGAGTTCCAGCATGAAATCTCTCGCCCGGATTGCAGTCGCGCTCTGCGGCTTGCTCACCTTAGGCAGCTTCTCGGTTGCCCAGACCATCGCCACCTCGTATTCGTGGACATCGACCGGCCCACTCATCAGCGCCAAGTCCGACTCCACCCATAACATCATCGCGGTCAAGGATCCATCGGCCGTTCTCTACAATGGCCGGTGGGTCATCTATGCCTCTACTGTCAATAGCGCTGGCACTTACGGCATGGAATATCTGAACGTTGCCGAAGACTGGAGCGATGCCTCTACGGCAACACCGTATTTCATCGACAACGGGGGCACGGCGCCGCAGGTATTCTATTTCGCTCCGCAGAACAAGTGGTATCTGATCTACCAGTGGACTCCGCAGTTCTCCACCAACAGCGATCCAACCCAGCCGCAGAACTGGACCTCTCCGAAGAATATCGGTGTCTCGCAGCCCTCCGGGGTAAATTGGATCGATTTCTGGGTGATCTGCGATTCCGCCAACTGCTATCTGTTCTTCTGCGGCGACAACGGAAATTTCTATCGCGCCTCGACCCCGATCGGCAACTTTCCCAATGGCTTCAACACGCCCGTGATCGTCGCTTCGAGCACCGAGTTCAATATGTTTGAGGCCGACAATGTTTATAGCGTTGAGGGAACCGGCGAGTATCTGGCGAACGTCGAGTGCCTTGGACCCAGCGGGCAACGCTACTTCCGAGCCTTGTGGGCCAGCAGTCTCGGCGGCACCTGGTCCTCGCTCGGCAATACCGACACGTTTACGACACCATTCTTAGGAGAGGACAACGTCACCTTCAACAGCGGCGTCAGTGCCTGGACCACCTCCTTCAGCAGCGGCGGTTTGCTCATCGACGGCAACGACCAAACCGATTCGGTCAACCCCAACAACCTTCAGTTTCTCTACCAGGGCGCCAATCCAACGGCGTATGCGAATGATTCTTACGGCGCAATTCCCTGGCAACTCGGCCTGGCGACCTCAAAGGCCAACACGACCTGCACACCCACCGCGATCACTCCGGAGATCTCCGTGAGCGGAACCTGGACGCAGGAATCCTCTGCAACCGTAACTTCCACCAGCACGGCGGTGAACCTGGGCCCGCAACCGAGCAGCGGCGGATCATGGAGCTGGACCGGCCCCAACGGCTTCACCTCGACCTCGCGCGAGATCGATAACATCGCGCTGAGCACGGGCGCCAACGTCTATACGGCCACTTACACCAACAGCTGCGGGGACAAGAGCACCCAGGCGTTCACCATAACGGTAACCGGATCGTCGCCGGGATTTACTCTTAAGCCTTCGGCATCCTCTCTGTCCGTGACGCAGGGCGGCAGCGCGACCGACACCATCACGGTAACGGACGTGAACGGATTCACCGGCAGCGTATCGTTCGCCGCATCGAACCTGCCCAGCGGCGTGACGGCGTCGTTCAACCCAACCTCTTCGACCAGCTCCAGCGTGCTGACGCTGACGGCCAGTAGTACGGCCACAATCGGCGGGTTCACGGTGACCATCACCGGAACCTCCGGCAGCACGACTGCAACCACCAGCGTTGCTCTTTCCGTCAGCTCCTCCGGCGGCGGCTCCACTCCGGTCTACATCGATGCGGGCGGCGCTGCGTCCGGCTCATGGGCCGCGGATGAAGACTTTAGCGGCGGCACTGCGTTGACCTATACCAACGCCGTCACTACTTCCTTGCTGACAGGAACCGTGCCTCCGCAGACCGTACTGCAAAGCCAGCGCTACGGCTCATTCACGTACACCATCCCCGGATACACATCGGGCTCTTCGCACACCGTCACGCTGTATTTTGTGGAGAACTATGTGACAGGAGCCGGTCAGCGCGAGTTCAATGTGCTCATCAATGGGACACAAGTGCTCACCAACTACGACGTGTACGCGGCGGCGGGAGGCCAGTTCATCGCTGTCCAAAAATCCTTCACAGCTACCGCCAACAGCAGCGGGCAGATCGTGATTCAGTTCAGCCCCGGAGCGATTCAGAGCCCGATGGTCAGCGGCATCGCGCTCGATCAACCGTCGTCCGGCGGCTCCACTCCGGTCTACCTCGATGCGGGCGGCGCTGCGTCCGGCTCATGGGTTGCGGACGAAGACTTCAGCGGCGGCACTGCATACACCTACACCAACGCCGTCACTACTTCCTTGCTGACAGGGACCGTGCCCCCGCAGACCGTACTGCAAAGCCAGCGCTACGGCTCATTCACGTACACCATTCCCGGATACACATCGGGCTCTTCGCACACCGTCACGCTGTATTTTGTGGAGAACTATGTGACGGGAGCCGGTCAGCGCGAGTTCAACGTGCTCATCAATGGGACACAGGTGCTCACCAACTACGACGTGTACGCGGCGGCGGGAGGCCAGTTCATCGCTGTCCAAAAATCCTTCACTGCCACCGCCAACAGCAGCGGTCAGATCGTGATTCAGTTCAGCCCCGGAGCGATACAGAACCCGATGGTCAGCGGCATCGTGATCCAGTGACGAGCTGACCACACCTCGTCGAATTCGTCCGGGCACCCATCCTTGTCACAGTCTCATCGTGACAAGGATGGAAACGGAGCAACGAGCGAGTTGTGGAAGCTGAACCTGCTTTAAACTGTGTCCGGCTTCACGCTGCCGCCCAGGCCTGTTCTTCGGGAATCCTGGGCGGCAGCGCCACCGAATGGCCGGCGTAATGGAGTATATCGAGAGTACTTAGACAGTCAATGCTGTGAAGGTAGGCGCGCGCTTCGTCAGACCTGCGGATGGACTGGGGCTGGAATCGTTCCTCGCTCATAGGCCGAACTCGCGTAGAACCTCTTCGTGGGAGACGTCATCGTCGCGAGAGAGTGATGCGCGAGCGCGATCCAGGGCGGCGGCTGTATTGCTCGACCGGAGCCATTGCCAAAGAGCGGGAAAGCGGTTCGACCAAGACTTCGAGAAGGTTATGCATGGCGAAAAGTTAACCCTCTGGCAGCAAATCTATCAGCAAATACTCCTCTTGAAATACTCCTCTTGGCGTTGTTGTACGAAATCACGTTTCATGATTGAACCTCACGGGAATACGCTGTATCTGAATATGCGTATAGTCGAAATTGTAACTGTCAAAGTACCCAAGAACTACAAGGATCAATAGGGTTGAGGTTGTATGCGCTAGAGCATTTTAGTAAATAGTGTATACTCTCTTTGGCGAGACTCTGCGACGGACACAGATATGGGTAAACCCCTTGGGGATGATCTGCGCCGTAGGTTGCTCTTGGCCTATGATCAAGGCGAAGGAACGTTGGAGGCACTGGCCGATCGCTTTCTGGTGAGTGTTGGCTGGGCGAAGAAGATTTCCGCCGCGCGCAACCGCACCGGTCAAGCCGAACGTTTGCCTCACAAGCCGGGGCGTAAACCGCACGCCGGAATTAAGGCGCAACAACAGGTGAGGACCTGGTTTGCTGAGCAGTCCGATCTGACGCTGGCAGAAGTGCAGCAGAAATTACTCGGCGAGGCGGATGTCTCGCTCAGCTTGCCCCAGATCTGGAAGCTGTTGCGAAAACTGGGATTGCGACTTAAAAAAAGTCGCTCCACGCCACTGAGCGGGATACCGAAGCCAATCGTCAACAGCGTCAGGAGTTTATCGCTCAACTCGCGACGATCCCTCAGGAACACCTGATTTTCCTGGACGAAAGCGGGGTCACTACCTCAATGACGCGGCTCTATGCGCGCAGCGCTGGAGGCGGGCGCATCTGTGAAACAACGCCCGGTGGACGCTGGAAAATCATGACCATTCTGGGCGCGATGAGCCTGCGCGGAATCATTGCATCGATGACCATCGAAGAGGCCACCGATGGCGACATCTTTCTGGCCTACGTTGAGCACATCCTGTGTGCGGCGCTCAAGCCCGGCGACGTAGTGGTGATGGATAACTTGAGTTCGCACAAGATCAAGGGCGTACGGCAATTGATCGAGAAAGCAGGGGCGAAAGTGCTCTTCCTGCCGCCCTACTCGCCTGACCTCAACCCCATCGAGAAAGCGTGGTCCAAGCTCAAACAAATCCTTCGTTCAGCCAAAGCAAGAACCAAAGAAGCGCTGGATATAGCCATCGCCGATGCCATCCGAATGATCACTCCAGACAACGCAAAGGCATGGTTCAATCACTGCTATGAGCGCCGGAGTGAAAATAGGCCACAGAACGCTGCGTGAGCGGTGTTTTGCGGCGGAGTAAAAGTAGTCCACCGCCGGATCTTGGTTTCTTGAGCTGTGTTGCATTGGCAACGTGGTCCATGGAACACCGGAGGGATGTACGAGGTGGAGATATACGGGCGTGTGAGGCGGGCGGTTCGTGTTGAGGGCCGGAGTCAGCGGGCGGTAGCCAGGGAGTTCGGGCTTTCGCGAGATACGGTACGGAAGATGCTGCAGTATGCAGTGCCGCCTGGCTACCAGCGACAGCAACCGATCAAGCGGCCCAAGCTGGGGCCGTGGCTAGGCGTGATCGACGCCATTCTGGACGACGACAAGCAGCGACCGGCCAAGCAGCGGCATACGGCCAAGCGGATCTTCGAGCGGCTAAAAGAAGAACATCAGTTCACGGGCGGCTACACGATCGTGAAGGATTACGTGCGTGCGGCGATGTTGCGCGGCAGGGAGATGTTTGTTCCACTGACGCATGCGCCGGGCGAGGCGCAGGCGGATTTCGGCGAAGCGCTGGTGGTGATTGCCGGCGTGAAGCAGAAGGCGCACTACCTGGCGATGGACTTGCCACACTCTGACGATTGCTTCGTGGTGGCGTTCCCGGCCGAGACGACAGAGGCATTTCTTGAAGGCCACGTGCGAGCCTTTGCGTACTTCGGCGGCGTTCCTACGCGGATCCTTTACGACAACACCAAGATCGCGGTGGCCAAGATCCTGGGCGGGGAGGAGCGGCAGCGGACGCGGGCGTTCTCCGAGTTACAGAGTTACTATTTGTTCGCCGATAAGTTCGGCCGTCCGGCCAGGGGCAACGATAAGGGCAAGGTCGAAGGCATCGTCGGCTATTCACGGCGCAACTTCATGGTGCCGATTCCTCGTGCGAGCAGTTGGGAAGAGCTGAACCTGCAACTTGAAGCTGATTGCCGGAAGCGGCGCGAGCGGATATTGCGGGGACACAAGGAGACGATAGGAGAACGCTTCGAGCGCGACCGTGCCGCACTGCTGCCGTTACCGGCGGCGCCTTACGAAGCCTGCGAGAAGATCTCCGCGCGAGTCAGTTCACTGTCGCTGGTTCGCTATCGCTCGAACGACTACTCGGTGCCGACCGAGTACGGACATCGCCAGGTATGGGTGAAGGGCTACGTGCATCAGGTGGTAATCGCCTGCGGCAGTGAAGTGATCGCTCGGCATCAGCGCAGCTATGAACGCGAGACAGTGATCTTCGATCCGCTGCACTACCTTGCCCTGCTCGAACAGAAGACTCGGGCGCTGGACCAGGCGGCACCGCTCGCCGGCTGGCAGTTGCCGGAGTGCTTTGCGCAACTGCGGCGTCTGCTCGAAGCGCGACTCAAGAAGCACGGCTGCCGCGAGTATGTGCAGGTGCTTCGCCTGATGGAGACGTTCGCCCTTGCGGAAGTAACTCTAGCTGTCGAAGATGCCTTGCTGCTGGGCACGATCAGCTTCGATGCCGTTCGTCATCTGCTGCTGTGTCGCATCGAGCGAAGGCCGCCACGGCTGGATATGGATAACTATCCGCATCTGCCGCCAGCCCAGGTGCGCGCCACGCAGGCCGCCGACTACATGAGCTTGCTTGCGGAGGTGTGCGCATGAGCGGCGCCGAGACTTCTGGAACTAACACTGCAACTCACACAGCCGACACGCCACAGTTGCTGCTCGATCACCACCTGAAGGAACTGCGGCTGCCCACCATCTTGCGCGAGTATGACAAGGTGGCGCGGCAGTGCGCGGTTGAGCAGGTGGACTATCAGCACTACCTGCTGCGCATCACTGAACTGGAACTGCTGGATCGCGAGCGCAGGGCAACCGAACGCCGCATCCGGCAAGCGAAGTTCCCAGTCGTCAAGACCATGGATAGCTTCGACTTCCTGGCCATGCCTTCAGTGAACAAGACCCTGGTGCTGGAACTGGCGCGATGCGAGTTCCTCGCCCGCCGCGAGAACGTGCTGCTGCTCGGCAACAGCGGCACGGGCAAGACGCACATCGCCTTGGCTCTGGGCCTGGCTGCCTGCCAGCGCGGCCATCGCGTGCGCTTCACTACTACAGCTGCGCTGGTCAGTGAACTGATCGAAGCCCGCGACGATAAGAAGCTGCTTCGCTTTCAGAAGCTGATTGCCAGCTACGAGTTGCTTATCGTCGATGAACTGGGCTTCGTGCCCCTATCCAAGACCGGTGCCGAGCTGCTCTTCGAGATGCTCAGCCAACGCTACGAACGCGGATCAACGATGGTGACCAGCAATCTGCCCTTCCAGGAATGGACCGAGGTCCTGGGCTCGGAACGGTTGACCGGCGCTCTGCTCGACCGGCTCACCCATCACGTTCACATCCTGGAGATGAACGGCGACAGTTACCGCCTCAAGCAGAGCCGCCGCAAACGCCCGCCATCTGCCGAACGCTGAGACCTGCCCAGCCGAACGCGCCGCGGGGTAGAAGGGCCTCTTCCGCTACGCTCCAGAGGCCCTTCCACCCCGCAATCCCACAACAACTTCATCGTTATCTACTGGCCTACTTTTACTCCGCCCCAGTGGCCTGGTTTTACTCCGCCCTTGACAGCGATCTCGATGCGATACGATCCGCAGAGCTTCCGGACCGGGATGCCGAATATGGCGAGCGCGTTTGGCGGTCGGTTGCTCCCTGTCTGCCCGTATACCAAGCGCGTAAGCGGAACTGGCTGCGCGGCGGCGCATGGAGAGTCCTGAGTTATGCCTCCGCCTGCGCGGTGCTGGTTGCGGGCGCATTCATTGCGGGGCGCGTGTGGGAGCACATGCAGATGCGGACAACGGCGGGCGCCAATCCTACTACGATCCCGCAAAAAGCAGCGCCTCCTCAGAAGCGGCTTGTCGTCGTCGTATTGAGCGACCATCTGGAGCGCTCGGAGCGGCTGCTGGTCGAGTTGAAACATGCCGATGCCGGCAGCGAGGAGATGATTACACCGCTGCGCGATGAGGCCCGCGGTCTTCTGGCAGCCAATCGTGTCTATCGCCAGAATGCGGAGAAGGACGACGATCCGGCGCTGGCCACGGCACTAGCTCGCCTGGATCATCTACTGGCCGAATTGGCCAACCAGAAGGGTGGATTGAACGCCGCGGCTCTCGCTCGCCTGCAAAAGGAAATGAACTCGGACAGCTTGCTCTTTGAAGTGCGTGTCCTGCGCTCCAGGATTCCGGATCAACAGCCGGCCGCGAAGAACCGTCCGAATGGAGGCACGATATGAAAACTAATGACCTGCTTGTTTTTGCGCTACTCGGCTTCTTGCTGTGCGCGCCTGCCGCCGGCTTTGCGCAGTTCACGCCGGGGCAGAGCTTTTCCGGGGGCATTGCGCCCCATGGAATTGATGCCGCCCTGATTGCGGCCGGTTCGCCGGAAGGCAGCCTCTATGCGCAGGGAGCGAGCGCCCTCAACGAAGGCCGCTGGGCGGACGCGGAGTCGATCTTCGCGTCGGTTGCCGACCAGAAGGGCGAGCACGCCGATGGCGCTCTCTATTGGAAGGCCTATGCCGAGAATAAGCAGGGG
Source organism: uncultured Acidobacteriaceae bacterium (assembly GCA_963820195.1). Taxonomy (GTDB): domain Bacteria; phylum Acidobacteriota; class Terriglobia; order Terriglobales; family Acidobacteriaceae; genus Telmatobacter. The sequence goes on from CAWFZU010000212.1 coordinate 17,579, forward strand.
CACACTCAGCCCGCGCTGGATACCTGCGTTGAACTGGGTCGCGATTATCCCAAGAGCCTCTGGATCGAGGAGTGCGGCGCTCTGGAGATCGAGATTCGCTCCAAGAGCAATCAGCCCGTTCAGCCGCACAGCAACGATAGCGACGACGTGAAGCTGCTGGCGCTCAACGACCTGCTGCGGCGCGACGAGGCTGCCGGCCTGGCGCAGATTCAGGAGATTCTGAATGGCGATTCCTCGGAAAAGCTGCGCAATGGAGCGCAGTTTCTCCTCGGGCATCACTATTCGGAAGCTACCTATGCGCAGATTGTACGCATCAGCCGCGTTGAGGGAGATGTGCGCATTGAGCGGGGCCCAGAGGAAGAGCGGAGCACGGAAGCTACCTGGGAGAAGGCCGTTCCCGGCCTGCCGCTGGAGACGGGCTTCAGCCTGGTGACCGGCGCGGGGCGCGCGGTGATCGAATTCGAAGACGCTTCGAACCTCTATCTGGCCGAGAACTCGGTGCTCGCCTTCAACGACCTGCACACAACAGAAGGGGTCCCTTACAGCGCGATGGCGCTGCTCACCGGCACGGTGTCACTCCATCTTCGCCCCGATATCGCCGGCGAATGGTTTTATCTGAAGACCCCCACGGACACCTTCGCCGCCAAGTATCGCGACAAGGTTGACGTGCGTATCAGCAGTTATCTGGACGGAATGGCGCTGACGCCGCTGCCCGGCGGTGAGCTTCATATCATCGGCTTCTCGCCGCAGGATCTCGCCATCGGCCAGACGCTGTTCTTTCGCAATGGCGCCCGCGTCAAGGAAGCCGGCTCCGGCGATCCTGGCGCATTTGCCGAGTGGGATCACTGGGTGGAAAACCTCGTCAATCAGCGTTCGGCGGCCATGGAAGCGATGATGAAGGCTTCTGGATTGTCGCAGCCCATCCCCGGCCTGGCGGAGTTGGATGGACAGGGGAGATTCTTCGATTGCCCGCCCTACGGCACCTGCTGGGAGCCGAATGACGCCTTCGCGCGCGACCAGGAGAGCAGCTTCCCGCCCGAGGCGCAGCCGCCTGCCGGTGATGCCTCCCCGCATCGCACAACGACGACGGGGTATGACTCCGCCGAGTCCCTGCCACCGCTGGGCTATGACGAGTTCTTTCCCTGCTATCCTCTCAACTCTATCGGATACAACCTTTATTGGGGAGAGGATTCGGGCATGGTGAGGACCATTGATTATTCCAATGCATTGAACCCATATTCTGATGCTTTGAATCCATCGTCTTTCCCATACTATTGGGCCGTCTGCCACGCCGGGGGATGGATTCACCGAGGGCATCACTACGTATGGGTTCCGGGCCACAAGCGGCACCATCTGGGCGCAGGGCGCTGGGTCAAGTGCGGGCACAAGACTGCCTTCGTCCCCATCCATCCCTACGATGCCAAAGGTCGCCCCCCGCTCAACCGCAAGGAAGAGGTCTTTGTCGTGGGCAACAGAAAAGGTTTGGCGATTGAGCGCGGAAGACTCGATCCAGCCCTCCCCGTCCAACTGCTTGATGGGCCTCCCAAGGAGTTCAACAAGGCATTCTATCCCGCGCTCGTCCACGCGGAAACTCCGCAGATGAACGCGCTGGCGATGAAGGATGCGCTCTTCGGAATCAATGGAGAGCATGCCAGGGCGGTGGGTGTCCCGCTGAGCTTCGACCATAAGTCGCAGAGCTTCATGATGGAGAGGCAGGTGATGCAGGGAAGCAGGAGCATCACCGTCGCCGCACCGATCAACAACAGCCGAGGCAATCTGCAGTCGCGGGCCGATCACTTCAATGGAGCCGGTGGCAGTTCCGCCGCTGGCGGCTACCGTGGCAGCGGAGGCTCTGGAGGCGGTTATCATGGCGGCGGCTCTGGCGGCGGAGGCTACCACGGTGGTGGCGGAAGCAGTTCCGGTGGCGGAGGATACCACGGCGGCGGCGGAAGCAGCTCCAGTGGTGGTTCCAGCGGTGGCGGCTCGCATGGAGGTGGGGGAGGAAGCTCCAGCGGCGGCTCCAGTGGCGGCAGTTCCAGTGCGGGCAGTTCCAGTAGTGGCGGCTCGCATCGCTAGAACCAGCTCGTAGAACAGCAAAGGGCCACACCGTTAGCGGAGTGGCCCTTTACTGCAAGCGTTCAAGCTGGCTGAGGTTACCTGGCCGCCACCAGCGGCTGGGTGCTGAGCGAGCCGTCCTTGTAGCCCTTGGCAATCTCGGTGATGGAGACGGCCTTGTAGTCGCCGGCGTGGCCGGCTTGGCCGAATTGAGTCATGCGCTGCGCCACCACCTTCTGCATCGCCTCGCGGGCGGGCTTCAAGTAGTCGCGGGGATCGAATTTTTCAGGTGTCTCCCACAAAACCTTGCGGATGGCTCCAGTGATGGCCAGGCGGTTGTCGGTGTCCACGTTGATTTTGCGCACGCCGTTGCGGATACCCAGTCTGAATCTCTTCGACTGGAACACCCCAGGTCTCCTTCAACCTGCCGCCGTACTGATTGACGATATCCTGCAACTCCTTAGGCACGGAGGAGCTGCCGTGCATCACCAGATGCGTGTTGGGCAGGCGCTGGTGAATCTTGATGAGTACGTCCATTTTGAGCACCGAGCCGTCGGGTTTCTTGGTGAATTTGTAGGCGCCGTGACTGGTGCCGATGGCGATGGCCAGCGCGTCAACGCCGGTCAGCTCGGCGAATTCGACCGCCTGATCGGGGTCGGTGATGTGCTCCAGGCCCGATCCGCCCGCGCCATGGCCGTCTTCCACGCCGCCCAACACCCCGATCTCGCCCTCGACCGTGACGCCGCGCTCATGCGCGAAATCAACCACACGCTTGGTGACCGCGACGTTCTCTTCAAAGCTGGCCGGGGTCTTGCCGTCTTCCTTGAGCGAGCCATCCATCATCACCGAGGTGTAGCCCAGCTCGATGGCGCTCTTGCAGGTCTCAAAGCTGTTGCCGTGGTCCTGGTGCATGGCGATGGGAATCTCGGGATTCAATTCGGCGGCGGCCAGGATGAGGTGAAAGAGGTATTTGTCCTGGGCGAACTGGCGCGCGCCGCGGCTGGCCTGGATGATGACCGGCGAGTTGGTTTCCTTGGCCGCTCCCATGATGGCCTGAATCTGTTCCATATCGTTGACGTTGAATGCGCCGACGCCGTAACCGCCCTTGGCGGCCTCGTCGAGCAGTTGCCGCATGGAGACTAGAGGCATTGAGATTCTCCTGTGCCGGTGATTCCGGCGAAGTTGGGTTTGGGTCCGGCCGCCTGTGTCGTTCGGGCTGCTTCAGAGCAGGCAATCAGCCTCGCGGGCGGCAGGAACTGCGATCATCCTTATGGTAGCAGAGGCGCGCAGGGGAAAGGTGTGCGAGAGCGCACAGGCGGCCGCTGGCGCCTCGTCCGCCCGACTCAGGATACGCGCATTCCGATGTGGGGCAAGCGGTTTCTCTGCGTTGCGAGGCCCGATGTGGAATAATCTGCCGGTGAACCTTCACGCCGCTTCCAGCCACGATCTCTTCCTTGTCGCCTGTGCCGCGGGGACGGTGCTGCTGCTTCTGATCCTGATCGCCAAGGTGCGGCTGCATCCGGCGCTGGCTCTGACGGTGGCCGCGCTCACGCTTGGCGTCGCTTCGGGAATGCCGCTGGTCCAGGTTCCGCTCTCCTTCACCACCGGCGTGGGCAATCTTATGGGGCATATCGCCATTGTTCTGGGGTTGGGCGCGGTGCTGGGGCGCCTGCTCGCCACCAGCGGCGGAGCAACTGCGCTGGGCAGGGCGCTGGTAGATAACTGCGGGCCGCGGGGGCTGCCCTGGGCACTGCTCGTGCTGGGAATTCTGGTGGGGATGCCGGTCTTCTTCGAGGTCGGTCTGGTGCTGATGCTGCCCATTGTGGCCGCCGCCGCCCAGCGCAGCGGCCGCCCGCCGATTCTGGTGGCAATGCCGCTGCTGGCGGGGCTTTCGATTGTGCATGGCGTGCTGCCGCCGCATCCGGCGGCGATGCTGGCGGTCACGCAGTACCACGCCGACCTGGGGCGCACGATGCTGTGGGGGCTGGCCGCCGGAGTGCCCGGCGCCGCACTGGCCGGACCGGGGCTGGGCTGGCTTCTGATGCGCCGCTGGGAGAGGCGGAAGGCCATAGGCGCGCCGACGTCCGGCGAAGAGGAGACGCCGCTCTTTGCCCCGAACGCCGGCCGATGATCGGCAGATGGACAAGCAGGTGAACGAGGCTGACCTCTTCCCGAAGGCTGCGGACCTTCCCACGCCGGCCGGCCCCGTTCGCGCCGCCTCTGCCATCCTGCTGCCGGTGGCGCTGATCTTCCTGGGAAGCTGGGCAGACGCGCTGGCTACGCCGGGAGGCGTCGCGAACCAGATTCTGCACTTTGTGGGCAGCGCGGATGTGGCCCTGCTGATCGCAGTTCTAGTGGCGCTGGTCACGCTCGGAAGACACGTTCAGACCGGCCAGCATCATGGCCGCGAACTGCTGCGACGGCTCAGCGGCGAAGCCTTTGAACCCATCGCCGGCGTGCTGGTGATTCTGGCCGCAGCCGGAGGCCTGAGCGGCATTCTGCGCGACTCAGGCGCAGCGCAAGCCACCGTCGGTCTGGCTATGGGCGCGCACATGCCGCCGCTGGTGCTGGCCTGGCTGCTGGCCGCTGTGGTCCGCGTCTCTGTGGGCTCTGCGACGGTGGCGATGGCCGTTGCCTCGGGAATCCTGGCCCCGGTCGCTCTCCACTTTGGCGTGCGCCCCGAGCTGCTGGTGCTGGCCACAGGCACCGGCTCACTGATCCTCTCCCATGTGAACGACCCCGGCTTCTGGCTGATCCAGTCCTTCTTCAAGCTGGAGCTAAAGGAAACGCTCACCACCTGGACGGTGCTTGAGACGGTGCTCTCGGTGGCCGGGCTGGGCATGACGCTGCTGCTGGCAACGACGCTGCGGTAAATGGTCATGCCTGAGTTCCAGGACCTGGGGGTACGCTCTCAGGCTAAGATATTGTTGACCTGGACTGAAGGGAGCATGGCGGATGGATGAACAAAGGAAGATGGTGAGACATTTTCTGGCGGCACTGGCCTACCGGACACAGAAGGCACTGCGCGATGCACCGCCGGAGTTTGCGGAATTTCGCGTTGCGCCGCTGGTGCGCACACCGCATGAGCTGATTCGCCACATGGACGGCGTGCTGGGATCGGCGCGCAGCTATTTCACCGGGGAACCTTACAGCGTGCCGTACTTTCCGGAGTTCTCCGATGCAGTGGCGCACTTCCACGAGACGCTGGCGGATTTGGCGCATCATCTGGAGATCGGCACGGAGTTGCGCGAGATCACTCTAGAAAGAGTCTTGCAAGGTCCATGCTCCGACGCGATGAGCCATGCCGGGCAGATCGCGATGCTGCGGCGGCTGGCGGGCTCAGCGGTTCCGCCGGAGAACTTTATTTATGCCGCGGTCAGCGCGGAAAATCTTGGATCGGAGCAGACGATGCCGGTGCGGCCCGATGAGGAGTGGATAGACAGGCCGTGAAGGCTGCTCCTTTACCCCAGTTTTCTATTTCGGCAACTGGGTTGTGTCCCAGCCGCCGCCGAGGGCGCGGACTAATCCTACGCTGGAGACGAACTGACGGGTTTGGAGGTCGACCGCGGCGCGCTGATTCTGGAGCAGCGTGGCTTCGGCGGTGAGGACTTCAAGGTAACTCGTGACACCGCCCTGGTAGCGCTGGTTGGAGAGATCGCGGGAGTGCTGGGCCGAGGCGACGGCCTTCTGCTCGACGGCTGACTCCGCCTCAAGAATTCTCAGGCTAGAGAGCTGGTCTTCCACGTCGTTGAAGGCGGCGAGAACCACGCTGCGGTAGCCCGCGGCCTGGGCTTCGTAGGCGTGGCGGGCCTGGTCGGTGAGGGCGTGACGCCGCCCGGCATCGAAGAGGAGCTCCGTTGCTTGCGCTCCCAGGCTCCATAGCGCGCTGGGGCCTTGAATCCAGGTTCCGGCGTTCATGCTTTCAAAGCCGCCCGAGCCGCCCAGAGTAATCGTGGGGTAGAAGGCGCTCGTGGCGATGCCGATTTGGGCGTTGGCGGCGGCGGCGCGGCGCTCGGCGGCGGCGATGTCCGGGCGGCGCTCGAGCAGTTGTGAAGGCACGCCGACAGGAAGCTTGGGCAGCGCCAGGTCGAGGGGCGAAAAGGGAATGGTGAAGGCGGAGAGATTAAGGTTGGCGATGGTTCCGATGGCGTGCTCGTACTGGGCGCGGGCTACGCCAAGATCGACCAGTTGCGCGCGCACGGTTTCGAGCTGCGTGCGGGCCTGGGCTACGTCCACCTCGGTGCCGATGCCTCCGGCAAATCGGCGCTGGGTGAGGTCGAGTTGATCCTGGAGGTCGGCGATGGTGGCTGCGAGCAACCGGGTCTGGGCGTCGAGGCCGCGCAGTTGCATGTAGTCGGCGGCCAGCTCAGCATGAAGGCTGAGGGCGATGCTGGCCTGATCGGCGGCGCTGGCCTGGGCGTTGGAGCGGGCGGCTTCGACGGTGCGGCGGATGCGGCCCCAGAAGTCCGGCTCCCAACTGGCCTGGCCGCCAATCACAAAGTCGTTATACGTCGTGGGTTTGCCGGGCGCGTAGGAGGGGCCGTTCGCTGAAATGTTGTTGCGCGAGATGGAAGGCCCCGCCGAAAGCGTGGGATAGAGCGCGGCACGGGCTACGGTGATCTGATCACGGGCGGCGAGATAGGTTTCCAGCGCCTGGCGCAGGGTCTGGTTGTTGGCTTCGATGCGCTCTTCGAGCTGGTTGAGTTGCGGGTCCTGGTAGATCTCCCACCATTTGCCGCGGAGCAGGCCGTCAGAGGGCGAGGCGGGCTGCCATGCGCCTCCGGCTGGGGCGGGCGGCGGAATAACCGTGGCTGCGCCGGTCTCTTTGTAGGCGGGCGGGGCTTCGTAGGCGGGGCGGTTGTAGTTGGGGCCTACAGGCTTGCAGGCGGTGAGAAGGGTGAAAGCGAGGAGACAGACGAAAAGAGGGCGGGTTGAGGTTCGTGGTTTCCCAGGTCTCAATATCGAGACCTGGGAAACCCAGCTACATCTCTTGGCTCGTTGAGGCGCTGGCATGATCACTTGCCTCCCGCATTGGATTGGCTGGCGGGACTGACGACCCGAACAGTTTCGCCTTCGATGAGGGAGTCGGGCGGGTCCTGGATCACCTGGTCGGCGGGGCTGAGGCCGGTGACGATCTGCACGTTGGCGCCGTCGTCCTCGCCGATGACCACGGGAACCAGGTGGGCGACGCTGCCGTTGACGACGCCCACGCGCAGGCCCTCCTTGCGGAAGATCAGCGCGGCGGCGGGCACGATGGAGGTGGCTCCGGCGGGCGGCGTTTTGAAGTGGACCTGGGCGAGCGAGCCGGGCAGCAGTTCACCGGCGCTGTTGTTGACGTCGATTTCCACCAGCAGTGTGCGGCTGGCCGGGTCGATGGCGTCGGCGGTACGGACCAGCGTGCCCTGGTAGGTTTTGCCGGGGTGCTCGGCGAAGGTCATGTCGATTGTCGAGCCGCGCTTGACGTTCGCCGAAAAGGCCTGCGGCAGGTTGGCGTAGACGCGCAGGGTCTGAATGGCTTGGAGGCAGCAGAGTGGTAAGTACTTGCCAGTTTTCATCTTGAGCGCCAAGCATGGTCTGAGTTTAGACCAAAAGCGAATAAAAAGCAACTATTATCTTAGCGCTTATGGG